>CALXBH010000043.1 GCA_944386475.1 uncultured Clostridia bacterium
ACAAACTCCCGCAGCAGGGATTCCTGGTTCTGGACGCTCTGGGATGGTCCTTCGCTCTCATCCTCCTTTGATAGTCTGATGTATAAAGCCGCATGGTAGTCCATGGGATTGCTTATCTCTAAGTACATGCTATCCCTCCTGAGATAAGCGGCCATTCACCATGGCAATTGTACCGCGCTTTGAACTCCTTCCGCAAGGCTCCGGGCAAGGAAAAGGCGAAAGGATCGCAAAAAAATCTCTCTCGCATCCTCTTCTTTACAGAATTCATATCGCACCTGTACCGCTTGCCTTTTCAATCAGATCACTCCTCTCACATACTTTCTCTATTCTTATGTTTGCAAGAAAGAGGATTTGCTTGTCCTAAAAATTAAGCATAAAAAGCCAAGCCCATCAGCTTGGCACATCCCTTCACATTTTACAGATATTCGTTAAGGATCTTCCTCCAATCTGTCAGCACTTCGCCCGAGAGGCATAAAATACCGCATTGTCTTTTCGGTGGCTGCACTCTACTTTGCCGTTGTGCCTCGGCGTCAGGACTGCTTTGCCCGGCCGGTGCGGTCGATAACGTAATCCCCCTTAGGCAGCAGCTCGCCCGCTGTGACAAAGGAATATCCCTGCTCTTTCAGGGATGGCAGGATCGCGGTCAAAGCCTCCACGGTACATCCCGGCTTTGCGTCCACATGAAACAGCGTGATCGAACCGGGGGCCACATGCTCGGTCACATTTTTTACAATGGAATCCACCGTGGCCGAGGTCTGCCAGTCCCGGGAATCCACATCCCACTGCACCACGGTATACCCCATCTCTTTCAGTGCTGTGAGCATCTCGTTGTCATATTCCCCGTAAGGCGCCCGGTATAAAACCGGCGTCTGCCCGGTGGCCGCTTTCAGCTTTTCCCCGCAGGCGGCCGTGTCTTTTTGCAGGCTTTCCAGATCGATTTCCGCTACATGAGGATGCCGGTCGGAGTGATTTCCCACCTCATGCCCGGCCGACAGGATGGTTTTAAGCTCCTCCGGGTGGCGGTCCACCCAGTCGCCGGTGGTAAAAAAAGTCCCCTTGGCCTTATTTTCCTTTAAAACGGACAAAATCGCCTCCAGGTCGGAAGCTTCCCACGCCACGTCAAAGGTCAACGCGATCTTTTTTTCGCTGGTCTCCACCGAGTACACCGGAAGCATCCGATCCTTGGCGGAGGCGATAAGCGCCCCCACGCCCCACACCGCGCCGAAGGTGACCGCTAAAAACCCCGCCAAAAGGGAGAGCTTTATCTTCTTTTTGGTAATGAAAAATACTTTCATAGTTATTCCCCTTTTTGCCATACTGTCGGTAAATATGTATGCGGCAACGGGTTGTACCCATGTATCAAAGAAAAAAGGACGGCCAGGAGCCGTCCTCAACTTTTTAGGGAGACACTTAAACAAAACATAATATCACGTTAAGAAGGAAAGAAAATAGTCCCTGTAAATTTCTTCGGCCTCCTGCTGGTTTTCCGCCGGACCAAAATAAAACTGAGTGCTTTTATCATCTACCGGGATCGTTAAACAGAATTTGCCCTGGTATTCATAAACATCTCCAGAAGCGGCTAAATAGTTGGTTACTGTACCCGCTTGTTCCGCAGGAATCCAATAATCCCAATTAAACCAGTGGGGCTCCAGAGAAAGTTGGGCCATCATATGGTTTAAAACTCTTTTTCTCCATTCATAATTTTGCGGTTGAAAAGTGTATGTATCGGTATTCCCGTTTAACCTTATCGTTCCTGTAATAGAGTCCTCGCCCAAAAGGGCGTACGAAGCCTCCAGTTCCAGCTCTACCGAAACCGGTTGAGTATAGGTTTCATCGAGCGTATAGGCCTGGAATTTCTCGCTGTATCGAACCGGCAATTTGTAAATTACCACAGTTGCAACCAGGCAGATAAGCAGCACTCCCGCAATAGACAACAAAGTGATTTTGACCGGTTTTTTCATGATATCTCCTCCTGCTTTGATAAAGCCATGATGCAAAGAAATCAGAATTGCTGAGTCATTAAATTAAATCGTTAAAATACGCCTGATAAATCTTTTGAGCCTCTTGTTCACTATCCGCCGGGCCACAGTAAATGTGCAGCGATTGCTCCTGCGTGGGAACTGCAACCGCAATTTTTTCCTTGGCAGCGTATACAAGTAGAGATTTGGAATCCGAGTTTTGATCAAAAGGATCATATCCATTTTTGTTTAGCATCCCTATCGATTGGGGAGCGCCAAACTTACGAGAAAATCCGTCTTGGATTTTATCAAACCAGCCGGAAGAGCTATCCGCACAATTTTTGAGATACTCCGTTCCATCTGGACCTTTCACCCGACTATGGGTTACCGTTTCTCCAAAGATCCCATAGCTTGTTTCCAGCGAATACTCCACCTCCACCGAGGAAAGTGCGTCCTGCGCCCCGGTAACTTCATAAAACATTCCTTTCGTTTCCACATGAGTAGGCAATTTGTAGATCACCACAGCTGCAATCAGGCAGATAAGCAGCACTCCCGCAATAGACAACAAAGTGATTTTAACTGACTTTTTCATGATAGGCTCTCCTTTTCTTAATAGCTCCTGTTCTTGGCAAACATCCCCTTAAAACGCTACATTCACTATAACTTGTTTGTCGAAAAATGTCAATTTATTTCTTTTTGTGTAGAAAATTTTGGGTATTTTATGGGCCGATCTAAAAAACAAAAAATCCCTGAGGAGCTTCCCTCAGGGATGAAACATTTTGTTAACCTGTTACCGTGTTTAATACCCCCGGCGGCCGTCCAGACTGTCGTCATCCTCCAGCCAAGAGGAGACCGCAATGGTGGTGTACTCATTCTCGGTGTTGCGGATAATCACGGTGGCGATCCCGGCGTTGATGATCTGCCGCTTGCACATGGCGCAGGGATTGGCGTCGGGAACCAGCTTTCCGGTGGCATACTCCCGCCCTACCAGATACAAAGTGGACCCGATCATGTCGTTGCGGGAGGCGGAGATAATAGCGTTTGCCTCCGCATGGACGCTGCGGCAGAGCTCATACCGCTCCCCCCGGGGGACTTTTAACTTTTCCCGGGTACAGTAGCCTAAATCAATGCAGTTGGCCCTTCCCCTCGGCGCGCCCACATATCCCGTGGAGATGATCTCATCGTTTTTTACAATAATCGCCCCAAAATTCCGGCGCAGGCAGGTGCCCCGCTCCAACACCGTCTGGGCAATATCCAGATAGTAATTGATCTTGTCCCGTCTTTCCATAGAGATCACCTTCCATTTTTTAAGATATCAGATACTTATAAGGTAGAGTATACCCTATCCCCTTCCAAAATGCAATAAAAAGCGCTAAAAACGCCCTTCCCCAACGTTTACCAACTATTTGCCGGAAGGGGAAAACTATGGTACAATGAAAAAAGATCCGAAGGGAGGCGGCCGCGATGGAAAATCAGCTGTATATCCGGGAGGTTGCCCTTCGCAGGACCATTCCCGGAAAACCGTATTTTGCCGCCCTTCCCGCAGTACGGCATTTAATCCGCTGCAAATCGCTTTCCTTTCCCGCTCCGGTAACCTTTTTTGTGGGAGAAAACGGCACGGGAAAATCCACCCTGTTAGAGGCCATCGCCGTAGCCTATGGCTTCAACCCCGAGGGCGGAAGCAAAAATTTCTCCTTTTCCACCGCCGACTCTCATTCAGGGCTGTGGCAGTACCTCACCCTCATTAAAGAGCAGTTTGCCAAAGACGGCTTTTTCCTGCGGGCGGAAAGTTTTTATAATGTAGCTACAAATATTGATGAACTGGACGAGATTCCGGCCACATCTCCCTTTCTTATTCAAAGTTATGGGGGCGTTTCCCTCCACAAGCAGTCCCATGGGGAAAGCTTTTTCGCTTTGGTCCAAAACCGTTTTGGCGGGAACGGCCTGTATATCCTGGATGAGCCGGAGGCGGCGCTCTCTCCCATGAAGCAGCTGGCGCTGTTAAGAGAAATCCATCGGCTTGTAAATGGGAATTCCCAGTTTATCATCGCCACCCATTCCCCACTCTTAATGGCCTATCCCGGCGCCCATCTCTATCAGTTTACGGAAAGCGGCATCGCTTCTGTCCCCTATCAGGAGACCGAGCATTATCAGGTCGCCCGCCGGTTTCTGGAAAATCCGGACAGGATGCTCCGGATTTTGCTGGAAGAATAGGCGGCAGCATGGCTTATCATACATATCCCGCAGCAGCATTTTGACAGGAGGCGTTTTTTCTGGACAAGCTTTCCAACATCGGCACAATTAAAGAGATTTTAACCCGGCATGGGTTTTCCTTTTCCAAATCCTTGGGGCAGAATTTTCTTATCAATCCCAGCGTCTGCCCCCGGATCGCAGAGCTTGGCAACGCCGCTCCGGGCTGGGGAGTCATCGAAATCGGCACCGGCATCGGGGTGTTAACCTGTGAGCTGGCCCGCCGGGCGGACAAAGTCGCCGCCATCGAGATTGACTCCCGGCTAATGCCGGTTTTAAACGAAACCCTGGCGGAGTTTCACAATATCAAAATTATCAACGACGATGTGTTAAAGGTGGATTTAAAGCGCCTGATTGCCGAGGAATTCCCCGGCATGCCGGTGGCAGTGTGCGCCAATCTTCCTTATTATATTACTTCTCCCATTATCATGGCGCTGCTGGAATCCCGCCTGCCCATCCGCTCGATCACCGTTATGGTGCAAAAGGAGGCCGCCGCGCGCATCTGTGCTGCCCCCGGCACCCGGGAGGTGGGCGCGGTGAGCATCGCCGTGCAGTATTTTTCTGAACCGAAAGTTTTGTTCTCGGTCTCTCGGGGGAGTTTCCTGCCCGCGCCCAACGTGGATTCCGCCGTCATCCGCCTGGATGTGCGGGAGCATACGCCGGAGGGCGTTTTGGACGAAGCCTTCTTTTTCCGGATGGTCAAAGCGATGTTTTCCCAGCGGCGGAAGGCCCTTGCCAATCCCTTGTCCGCAGGGCTTCATCTCCCCAAAGAGAAGGTGCTTTTCTGCATGGAGCAAGCGGGCATTCCTTCCACCGCCCGGGCAGAACAGCTGTCCATGGAGCAGATGATCGCCCTTTCTAACTTTTTGCTGCCTGCAAAAGATTAAAAAAACAGTTGACAAACCTATTTTACGGTGCTATACTATTTAAGCACAAGAAAAGGCCTGCAAGCGGTGATACTAGTTCGCTGGCGGGTTTTAGCAACAATTCCTCTGTGCGACAAGCGCCAGTAGCTTAGTTGGATAAAGTATTCGGCTACGAACCGAAAGAGCGGGGGTTCGAGTCCCTCCTGGCGTGCCAGACCTGCGGTCAGCAATTCGCGACCGCAGGTTTTTTGTTTATCTGTGTCTAATTGCCCGCGCCGAAGCAAAGTGCATTTGTGTTATTTAGTATATTTATTGGGGTGAAATGATTGGCTGAAATGATTGAAACGAAGCACTTGTTTCTTCGTTGCTGGCAGGATAGTGATGCAGAATCACTTTATAAGATTTGTCTTGATTCAAAATTACAGCTCTCAGGAGTCAGTCCGTGCAGTAGCGTTGAAGAAAGTCAAAACTATATCCAACACTGGAAAAATAACCCTGAGATGCGCGCCGTCATTCACAAAGATGATCAGTGTTTAATCGGATTCGTTTCTTTGGGAGATATGAACCGATACCCTCAATACAAAGAAGTAGAATATGCTATAGCCTCTGATTATCGTAATAATGGATATGCAACGGAGGCGCTTATGGCGATGCTCCAATATGCGTTCTCAGAGCGGGATATTTCAGTGGTAGCAGCCTGGGTTCGGGCATTTAACAAAGAAAGCGCACATGTGTTGGAAAAATGTCATTTTACTTGTGAAGGTACCCTTCGAAAACACGCAAGAGATAAAGGAGATACCTTGTGCTATTCCATTTTAAAAGAAGAATGGATGAAAATTAAAGATAAACTCGCATAATCTATGCGTTCAAATTTTTCATCTCATCGCACACACCTACAAAAGACCTGAAAGTCTGTCAGGAGAACCCTCATTGTTATCATCACCAAGCGCCCGGTGCTGCGGGAACTTGAACACACCTGCGGTCAGCAATTTGCGGCCGCAGGTTTTTTGTTTATCTGCGCCGGTAAAAATTGATAAAGCCGCAAGACTATGTTATGATAGTGGACAAGGCGGTGATTTTTATGTTGGATTTTCATGAAATCGTGGTTTTCCTTGTCCTTTGGGGCCTGGTTTATCTGCTTTCCTCTGTCTTTATGGTGCCTGAATTCACCTTCACAGGGAAAAGTTTGACGGTACAAAACAAATTTTTGAAAGCATTCTGCGCGTTTCCATTATCCTTCGTTAAAAAATCCAGAACAAAAAAATCCCAAGAGGGCGATGAAAATAAAGTCTCGATGGCAGGCTGTATTTTTTACGCGCTTACCTTTCTTACATTGGTTGTGGGGATCGTCCTGCAGTTTGTGCCCGCCATTCCCTGCCAAAGGGTTGCGATTGAATTTGACAGCGTTCGCTATCGCGCTTTTAGCTTTGTCGCCGATACCTATAATCAAAAAATTCCTTTTTTAAGCGTCTGGATCCTTCTTTTCTCGCAGCTTCTGTTTATGGTGATATACTGTATTTTCCTTGGACGCATCAAAAAAGACCGTCAAGAAACGATCGGGATAAAAAAGCTGCTGCTGTTTATACTGGTTGCCCTATTGGCTATCGCTGCTTTGGTCTATTGTTTCTTCCTGTTGTTCCAGGATCTACTGAAATAGCAGGCTTATCACGAGGTAGAAAACACCCCGGCCTTCGTGCCGTTTTCCAGGAGGACCCTCATGGTTATTGTCACACCGCGCCTGCTGCTGCGGGAGCTTGAACAATCTGATTTTAATGATCTGGCCGACATGCTGCAAGACCCGGACGTGGTCTATGCCTATGAGCATCGGTTCACCCATGAGGACGTGCAGGCCTGGCTTGACCGGCAAAAATCCCGGTATGCCCAGTACGGCTTCGGCCTGTGGGCCGCCGTTAACAAAAACACCGGCGAGGTGGTGGGTCAGGCGGGCCTTACCCTCCAGCCCTGCGAGGGGGAAGAGGTGCTGGAGATCGGCTACCTGCTCAAAAAACGTTTTTGGCATCAAGGCTATGCCCGGGAAGCCGCCGAGGGGATCAAGCAGTATGCCTTTTACACTCTGAACGCGCCCAAGGTCTGCTCCATCATCAAAACCGATAATGTCCCCTCTATGCAGGTGGCCAAGGCTATCGGGATGGAAAAAGAAAAGGAATTTACCGCCGCCTATTTTAATGGCGGCAGGCCCCATTTTCTCTTTTCTGCCTATAAGAAAGAGGAGGAAAACCGGTCTCCCAGCCTTGTCCTGCGGCCCTACCGGCCGGAGGATTTCCCCCAGATTGTCCGGCTGTTTGAGGACACTATCCGCACTGTCAACCGCCGGGATTACTCCCCCGAACAGGTGGAGGTCTGGGCCAAACGGGGAGAATGTTTGCAAAACAGCTTTTTTACATCCCTTTACACCGTCGTTGCCCTGTTCGGGGACACAGTCGCCGGCTACGGCAACATCGATTCCTCCGGCTATCTGGATCACCTGTATGTCCACAAGGATTTTCAGCGCCGGGGAGTGGCTTCGGCCATCTATCAGGAGCTGGAACGCTATGCAAGGTCCCAGGGCGCCTGCCGGATCACCGTCCACGCTTCCATCACCGCGAGGCCCTTTTTTGAGCGGAAAGGCTTTTCTGTCCAAAAAGAGCAGCAGGTTTTGCTGGAAGGAATCCCTTTGACAAACTACGAAATGGATAAAATATTATAGTAAAAACTATTCGTATAATTTTTAACCGAGGATAAGCGCAATCCGCTGGGCATCTTTCATTCTTGACTGTCTTGCAGGAACCCTCCGGCGATAAACCGGAGGGTTCCTTTTATGCCGCTTTTTCCTTTACAATTCCGTCACAGGCCCTTTATAAATTCGTATTGATTCCCCTAAAAGGAAATGCTATAATGAGTGCGCAAAATAATAAAGTATGATGGCCGTTTTGCGGCCATAAACAGCGGCAGCCTGCTCCACCGTGAAATATATAAAACAGCGGCGGGTGGCTTGCCGATAGAAAGGGTTTGATTTGGGTTTGAATAGAAACGAATCTCCCAACCAGGAATTTGACGATCACAACGCCCAAGCTGAGGATTTCCAAACTGAGGATTTCCAAACCGGGGGATCGCCTTTTTCCTCCCAAGGCCGTCCTCCGGAGGAAAACAGCTGGATTTACAGCCAGTCCAACCAAAACGAAACAGCCTCTCAGGAGGATTCTTTTCACGAGAATTCTTCCCGCCAAAATGGCCAACAAAGTTTCACAGGGCGCTTTACTCCACCGCCTCATATTCCCTATGGATGGCAGCAGCCGCCTCAAACTCCCTGGGACGGCGTTCCGCCTCAGGATTACACCTATATGCAGGGACTTGGCTTTGTGGAGGAACTTCCCGAAGCCCGGGAACGGCGCCGGATCCGGCGCACTGCTACCGCCGCATCTTTAACGACGGTTCTGTATTCCGTCCTGGGCAGCCTTTTGATCGTCCCGCTGGCCCTTGTGTTTCGGCTTTTCACCTCGGAAATCCATTATTCCCCAAGATACGGGGTATCGGCTTCTTCCCAGTTGATGGCCAGTCTCTTTAACAATGTCTTATATGTCATCTGTCTGCTCGCCTGCATCCTGTTTTTGTATTTTATCCTCAGGAAACCGTTTCGGATTTCCCAGCTGTTCCGGGCTCCTAAGGCAATGCCCTCAGCGGTGGCGCTGCCGGTATTTTTAGGCACAACCATTGTGGCAAGCGGGGTTGTCGGCTTGCTGCAATACGCCCTGAGCCGTTTTGGGCTTGTTCCCCTGACGCCGGACTTTTCCGCTCCCGAAGGGGATACGGCGGCATTTTTGATCTATGCCTTTTGCATAACCATCCTTCCCGCCTTTTTGGAGGAGCTGCTTTTCAGAGGCATTGTGATGACCTCCCTGCGCCCCTTTGGCGACACGGTGGCGTTAGTGATGTCCTCCCTATTGTTTGCTTTAGCCCACGGGAACCTGTCCCAGTCGGTCAATGCTTTTATTCTGGCTATGGTAATGGGCTATTTTGTTCTGCGCACCGGTTCCCTCTGGACGGGAATCATCCTCCATTTTATCAATAATTTTATCGTTTTAATGCTGCCCTTTATGCTCTCCGGCCTTTCAGATCAAGCGGCAACGGTGGCCAATCTTATTATCAGTGCGGCATTTTTAGCGGTTGGCATTTTAGCGGTGGTGTTGTTCTCCTTAAAGGACAAAAATGCTTTCCGGCTGATTAACAAGCCCAGCGCCCTCCCGGTAGCGGCAAAAATGCGCACGGCCCTATTAAGCGCCGGTTTTGTCCTGGCCGCTATTTATTACGGAATCCTCATCGTCGTCAATTTTGAGGTGAGATGATGGAGGCGTTTTCCGGACTGCCGGACTGTTATGAGGAGCGGTTTATGCAGGAGGCCATCCGGCAGGCGCAGTTGGCTCGGGATATCGGTGAAGTTCCCATTGGCGCCGTGGTGGTGCGAAATGGTGAAATCGTGGGAACAGGCTATAACACCCGGGAGACCCGAAAGCTCGCCACCGCCCACGCGGAGATTGCCGCCATCGAGGATGCCTGCCGCCGCTTAGGAGGCTGGCGCCTGCACCAGTGCGACCTCTACGTCACGCTGGAACCCTGCCCCATGTGCAGCGGCGCGAGTATCAACGCCCGTATCCAGCATGTGTTTTACGGCGCTTACGATCCCAAGGCGGGATGCGCCCGTTCGGTCACCGATCTGTTTTCCCTGCCCTTTAACCACCACCCTCAGATTTACGGCGGTGTTTTGGAGACGGAATGTGCGAAACTGTTAAGCGATTTTTTCGCCTGGCTTCGAAAAAACAAGCTGGAGGCCCGGCAAAAATAAGGTTTTTGCTCCTTATAGGAACATTCCTGTAAAGTTAACAATTTCGTAACAGATTCCGAAGAATCTGATGTTACAATAAGACCATGGAAACAGAAATGTTTCCATGTCAATCCCCCCTCCTTTATAATTAACTCCATACTTACCTTATTTTGCGGCGAGCGTAAGCTCGTCTTTTTTTTGTTTTTTTCCTTTTTTCTCCTCTTTCCACCTCTTTTAACGTAAGCTGTTGAAAACTCTGTGGAAAAGGTGGAAAACTCGTATATTCCAATTAATTATTACAAAATGTAATAATACCAGCAAGCAGCTGCTGCTTTCTCCTGTGTTTTTTCAGATCTTTCGTCTTGTCCGGAGCCCAGCCATACCCGGTATTTTTTCCTGAAAACCGATAAGGGAAGCTTGTAATCTGAAAAAGAATATAGTATAGTAAAAGAAATGGCGTGCGAGGTGTGAAAAATGGGGCTTAAAACAATAGGTGTCATTGTATTAGTTATAGGAATTGTCATGCTGGTGGCGGGAGTTTACATGCTGCTGGCCATGGAGACAAGCCTTTCTTACATTCTGGTGGGCGTATCGGTGTTTGTCAATGCGGCGGGCCTTGTTCTGCTGACCACAAGAACTAAGAAAAAACGCAAAAAAAAATAATCGGCTGCGCCAAAAACGCCGGCCGCTGTCTTTTTGCTCTTACAGGGCCGCAAAGGGAGTGCTGTAAAACTTTATGTTTTACAGCACTCCCTTTGCGGCCAATTGATTCGAGACTGTATGTTTTGTTTTTAAAGCGCAAACGGATGAGTCCCCGCTTTGCCCCTGCTTTTCTATTCCGGATGATAGGGAATGCGGATCATATCCACTTCCTTGCCGGTGAGCCGGGCGTATTGGATGGTGTTGGCCGTCCCGCTTTTGGTTCCGTTCCACACGGCGATCAGCCGGGAGGAGTGATCCACCATATACTCGTTTCGCTGCTGGTAGCAGCCGGATGTATACTCCTGATTGAGGACAACCACCTCATCGCAGCCTTTGAGCACCTGTTCATGACGCTGGCGCCAGTCGGCGCTCCAGTCCCCGCCGTGTCCTTCAAAGGGAAGCACGGCCGTCAGTTTAACCGGATATCCCCGCTGTTTTAACAGCAAAACGATCTCAGCAGCGTATAAATCCACGCCTCTGGCCATACCTGTATAAAAATGGGAATACCCTTGACGCAGCGCGTTTAATACCGCCTGGTACAGCTGCTTTTTTATATAGGTCACCACCCGTTTCCCACTGGGCTGCAAATTGTCTATTTTTTCCGGGCGATGTCCGGTAAAACAAGCAGACCGCTCCATTTTGTTTCCCCTTTCCATGTTGTATTTTTAAGGATTTTGCTTCCTTTAAGGCATAAGAATCTATTTCAAGAATGCGAGGAACCCACTGTGAATGAGTTTTTTAAACGCACCTGGGCGGAAATCAATCTGGATCACCTTCGCCACAATGTGCAGGTCATCCGGCAAACCCTCTCCCCCCAGACCAAAATGATGGCCGTAGTGAAAGCGGACGCCTATGGCCACGGCGACGCCGCCATCGCCCGGGAGCTTTCCCGCATGGGGGTGGACTGGTTTTGCGTCTCCAATCTGGAGGAAGCCCTCTCCCTGCGCAGCGCGGGAATCACCGGCGAAATCCTGATTCTGGGGATCACCCCGGTGCAGTACTGCCAAACCCTGGCAGAACAAAAGATCACCCAGACGGTTTTTTCCGAAGAATATGCCGAAAAGCTCAACGAGGCCGCCGCCTCCCGGGGCGTCACGGTGCTTGTACACATCAAGCTGGACACCGGCATGGGCCGGATCGGCTTTGCCGCCTCCCGGAAGGGGAATGATACAGCCGCCGAATTTCTGTCCCGCTGCCGCAGCCTTTTGCCCACAGGGATCTTTTCCCACTTTTCCCACGCAGACAGCACCGAGGGCGGCGCCCAGGCCTATACGCTGGAGCAGGTGGAGAAATTTAACTGCACAGTGGCCTCTTTCCGGCGCTATTTTCCCAAGCTTGCCACCCATCTGCAAAACAGCGCCGGCATCATGGACTACCAAAGCCTCCACTACGATCTGGTACGCCCCGGCATCATCCTCTATGGGATCGCTCCCTCGGATAATATGGGGTCTTCCCTTGACCTCAAGCCGGTTATGGAGCTAAAATCCATCGTCGCTATGGTGAAAAATGTTGGCCCCGGGGAGGCTATTGGTTACTCCCGGGCCTTTACCGCCACAAAGCCGATGCGGGTGGCCACCATTCCTGTGGGCTATGCAGACGGCTATGCCCGCCGCCTTGGGGGCCAGGGTGAAGTGCTCCTCCACGGAAAGCGCGCCCGGGTGCTGGGGAATGTCTGCATGGATCAGATCATGGTGGATGTCACGGATATCCCTCAGGCCGCCATGGGCGATATCGTCACCCTCTTTGGCCGGGATGGAGAAGCGTTTATCCCGGTGGAGGAACTGGCGTCAAAGGTAGGGACAATCCCCTATGAAACCGTCTGCCTCATCAGCAAGCGGGTGCCCCGGGTTTATTACCGGGAGGGCAGCATTGTGGATGTGTTTGACGGGATCGCTTGACGGTCTTTCCTCTCGCCGGCTGCTTCTCGATAAGAAGGCGGCCTTCGCTTCTTTCTCCTCCGGTTCGACAAGATTCGGCACAATATTCGCCCCCCCATCGCTATAATGGAGGCAAAAGGTGGGGTGAATATGAAAGAAAATCAAAAAGAATTTAAGGCGCTGGCCAAAAAGATCCGCCAACGCCGCAAACAAATGGGCTGGTCGCAACAGGTGCTGGCAGAACGTGCAGGTATCTCTCGGGGATATTTAAGCAAAATTGAAACCGCGGGAGAGGGAAGCTCGTTTTCCATTGATATCCTGTTCTCCCTGTCAAAAGCGCTGGAGTGCAAGCCCGCTGAACTGCTGACACAGGACTGATTTCCATTTTCTGAGCAAGGAAAAACACTGATATGCACTATCTTCCCGCCGTAAAGGAAGGGTTGCAAAACCTAGGTTTTGCAACACTTCCTTTTTCCTTTTCATAAGCGGATGTGGGATACCTGTATGTTTATAGCTCCTGAGAATCATCTTCCCTGTGCTTCTTTTTCTTTTCCAGCGTGTCTTCTTCCTGTTCCGTTTCCGGTTCCTCGGGTTTTTCCAGCTTTTCCACCCGTACTTTTAACACCTGACGGGAGTTTGCCTCTACCACCCGAAGCAGATAGTCCCCGTCGCCCAGGGTCATCTCCGCCCCCACTTCGGGGATGCGGTCCAGCTCGCCGCACACAAAGCCGTTGATAGTTTCGTAATCGCCGTCCTCGCCGTCAAACAACTCCTGCTGGAACAGGGCGTCGGCGTCTTCCACATTCAAATCGGCGTCCAGCAGATAGGCGCCGTCGGGCTCTAACGTCACCATGTCGTCCGGCTCGCCTTCGCCGTCGTCCAGATCTCCTACAATGGCCTCCAGCAGGTCGTCCACCGCCACCAGGCCTTCGGTGCCGCCGTATTCATCCACCACCACAGCCAGATGGGTCTTTTTCTCCTTAAACTGGTTGAGCAGCGCGCTGCACCGGATGGTGGAAGGAACATACAAAAGCGGCTTGACAAAAGGCTTGATGGTTTCAGGAGGATTCTCGCACAGCAGCACATCCCGCAGGGAGACCATGCCGGTAATGTTGTCCAGATCGTCCGCATACACCGGGATGCGGGAGTAATGCTCCTCCCGCACCAGCTCTTTAAATTCCTCCAGCGAGGCCGTTTCTTCCAGCGCAACAATGTCGGTTCGGTGGGTCATCACCTCCGACACCCGCAAGTCGTCAAACTCAAAGATGTTTTTAATCATCTCGGTCTCATCCTTGCGAATGGTTCCCGCCTGGCCGCCGGATTCCACCATCATCAGGATTTCTTCCTCGGTGACCTTTTCCTCTTCGTTCTGGCTGCCAATGCCGAACAGGCGGAGGATCAGGTTGGTGCTGGCCGATAAAAGCTTGATAAGGGGACGGCACACCCGGTAGACGCCCCAAATAATTCCCACCACGCGCAGGGCCATTTTATCGGAATCCTTCATGGCGATCCGCTTGGGGACAAGCTCACCGAAAATCAGGGTAAAATAGGACAGCACCAAAGTGATTACTACTAAGACGATGCCGTTTAACACCGATGTGGGGATGGGCAGAAAGGTCAGATGGGATGTCAGCATACCGGTAAACTTATCGGCCGCCACCGCAGAGGATAAAAAGCCGGACAAGGTGACACCCACCTGAATGGTAGACAGAAAGTCCGAAGGCGCATCGATAATTTTTAACAGAAGAGCCGCTCTTTTGTTGCCGTTTTCCGCCAGATTTTTCATCTTGGTGGCATTGGCAGAGATAATGGCGATTTCGCTCATGGCAAAAAAAGCGTTGACGCCGATTAAAACAATTAAAAGCAATAAACTGGGTATCACACTCATATGATTTTTATTTCCTCATTTCTATTATAAACTATATTGGGTGTAAAGGCTGTCTGGTTTTATGAAAAGTATGTTATTTTTTGGCCGGACCCGGCAAATAAAAAGGCGCAAGAACAAAAAGACAGGCATTTTTAAGTAAGCCTATCTCCGCATTCTTGCGCCGAAGCGGCGGATCATGATGTAGCAACAGGATAACGGCCCAGGTTCAGGGGTGTCGTCCACGCGAATAGTCTCCTTTTTTATTATAAGATAAAATCATCATATCATATGAGCTACTTTCCGTCAACCGGAAAAACAAGGCATCTGGCGGCGGAAAACCGCCCTAGCCCCTGTCTTCCAGACGGCCACAGGGATTTTTGCCCGCTCTTTCACACATTTGCGGGTTTTCCGCCGTTTTTAAGCCCAGTCAGTTCCCGTCCGGCGAAAACAGCCGGCCTTTGGAATAATTTTCTCCAAACATGATGTCGTATTGCAGCAGCCAGTGATTGTGGAACGCCTCCTCCGCTGCGGAGGAAACCTCCCAGCAGGCGTTTCCGTCGGCATCCAAGTAAACGCCCTGGGCAAAGCCCCGAAACAGCTTAAACTGCTGATTCAAATAATCAAAGTACAGCGGCCGGTCTAAGCCAAGGCTCTCGGTAATATAGGGAAGCAGCTGGTACATGCTCATGTTTCCCGCGTTTTCCTGGATGGTGTTAAAGTTGTTCCACATCACAAAGGGAGTGGAATACAGCTTACGCTTTTCCTCGGGATCGTTTTCAATATCCCCGGCATATCCGCCTTTGATGTAGGACTCCTCCACGCTGCCCAGGTTCCCCAGATGGTCGCCGAACATGATGATGACGGTAGGTTCTCCCTCCCACTGGAAATAACGGATCAATGTTCTCAGCGCCTGATCGGCGTCCCGGATACCGGTGGCATAAGCCGCCAGCCGGTCTTTCATGGTGTCGGAAAGGGTGTCTGACTCCACTCCCACCAGATGGCTTTCGTCATACTGGCTGGACTGATAGGAGGCGTGGTTTTGCATGGTGACGGTGAAGTTAAAAAAGGGCTTCCCCGTCTGTTTGTTTTCCTCGTATTCCTGGATAATGCGGTTGACCGTCTCCTCGTCCGAGATAAAGGTGCGGTACCGCTGGGGATTAACAAAATCAGCGCTGGATACAAATTTGTCAAAGCCGATGTTTTTATATACCTTGTCCCGGCTCCAAAACTGCCGCCCAAAGGAATGAATAGCCACAGTTGAATAGCCGATGCTCCGCAGATAGCTGGGATAGGCCTCTAGTGTTTGGTTTGCCAAAAACTGCTGGTAGGGGGTGCACCCCGACGGCAGGGTGGCCATGGTATTGCCGGTAAGCACCTCAAACTCGCTGTTGGCGGTTCCCCCGCCAAACTGGGAGGTCAGCAGGAAACCTGACATATAATCTTCCCGCAGCCAGTTGATAGTGGGCAAAATGTCCTGGTCATAGGTGACGTTCTCAAACATGGTCACGTCGGCAAAGGCCTCGTTCATAATCAGGATGATGTTGGGCTTTTCCTCCGAAGCGCCGCTTTTCTCCACCGAATCGAGCACCTGCTCCACGCTTTCTTCGTTGTAATTGGAAGGCTTTTGCGGGGTGATGTAGCGGAGGTTCATCATAAAGCTGGTGATGACCCCGTTTTGCTGGTAGTTTTTCACCTGCTCAAACTGGTTTTCACTGATACCGTGGGAAGAGATGTACTGGCTGTTAAAAAAGACAAAGGTGCAAAAGCAGTACGCCCCCAACAGCGTCATCACACCCAGGGAAAGCGTCGCCCACACCTTGACCCGGGGCTTGTGCCGGCGGACCCGGCGCACGATTAAAAGCACCGTCATCACCAGGGTGAACACCACCGCCACAACCACCGGCACCGTGATGCTGATGTCAATAGAGGGCATGATCTCCGCCGCTTCCCCGGCGATTCCCAGATCCCAGGGCAAAAGCGGCTCGTTGCGAAGCTCTATTTTATAGTAGTTGACGCCGGCCAGCACGATCAGTAAAAGATGGGTAAGCAGCACCGCTATATACGCCCGCCTGGTCAGCAGATAAAGGGCCAGCAGCACTAAAAAAATCAGCATGGCGGAATTGGCAAACTGGACTCTGGCTTTGCCCATCCAGCTCCAGGCGTCTACAAAACTCCCCTGGGAGATCCACTCCGTCATAAACGCCAGCACATGGGAATATAGCCCCATTAACAGCAGCCAAACAGCCGCAGGCAGAAAGCGGTCAAGTAACGCCATCTGCCGGCTTTTCATCTCCATTCAGTAAGCACATCCTTTGTTTTGCCGCCAGAAAATGCTCCTTTGCGGCGCGAAATTTGCAGATGTGTATCATTATATGGCATATTTGTGACTATTTTGTGAAGAGGTATTTTTTTCTTGCAATTGCCTTTCATAAATGAATATTTTTTGCCGTCTGGCCAAAAATAAGGGCAGAAAACAAAACAGCGGCTTTGACCGGTATCTGTGGCCGGAGAAGGCCGGAAAGGCAGGATAAACATGAACATAACCGACATTCGCGTAAGACGCCTTATGCAGGACGGCCGCCTGCGGGCGGTGGTATCCATCACGGTGGACAACGAATTGGCCATCCACGATATCAAGGTGATCGAAGGCCCCCAGCGGCTTTTTGTGGCCATGCCCAGCCGCCGGGAAGAAAACGGCACCTTCCGGGATATTATCCACCCCATCTCGGTGCAGTCCCGCCAGGTCTTAGAAAACTCCATTTTAGAGGCTTATCACCGGGAGCTGGAGCATCAGCAGCAGTATCATGCAGCCCCCGTGCAGACACCCCCTCCTTCCCAGCCCTCTCAAACCCCTCCGGCAATGTAAGGGCGCTTCCGCTCACAAAAAGCGCCCAAAAAAGCCGTTTGCGATCCATCATTCTTGGATCGCAAACGGCTTTTTGCATCAACATACTACTCGGTATTACGGCAAGCTCTATGGAACTATACAAGAAGCAATAATAGATATATCAGTTTCCACCGGGCAAAGGGGGTACCAACCATGTCACTTGTGCCGGCCGTGCTCACCGGCAGCTTGCCACCGCTTTTTGTGGAGCCTTTTTGGCGGTGCAAAAAGGCTCCCCGTGCTGCCGCGGCGGAACGCGGCAAATGCAGAAAAATACGGCATAAAAAAGACTTTGGTTAGGACAAAAACGCCCTTTTTAAGCGGCGGCTTAAAGAAAACACCGTTAGGATTCTTTATATTCATACTCCGCCGCCTGCCGCAGCAAACGGCTTTCCACCAAGGCGTCCAGCCGGATGCCGTCTTCAACATACTCTTCGGAAAACACCTTGCCGTTTTCCCGCACCTTTGCGGCAAATCCTCCCTGGTCATAGGGGATTAATAACGTCATCCGACGGGAGGAGGTCGTAAGCATTTTGGAGATCCGGCGCAAAAGCTCGTCAAACCCAAAGCCGGTTTTCGCGCTGATAAACACCCCGTCCCCGCCGGAGAGCTCCTCGGGCGCCAGGGTGAGCTTATCGCACTTGTTGTACACCCGCAGCAGGGGGATATCCCCGCAGCCCAGTTCTCCCAGCAGCCGCTCGGTCACCTCTGCCTGCTCCCCCGCCTCGTCGGAGGAGATGTCGCAGATGTGCAGGATTAAATCCGCCTGAGCCGCTTCCTCCAGGGTGGATTTAAACGCCTCCACCAGATGGTGGGGCAGCCGCCGGATCAGCCCTACCGTGTCCACCAGCAGCACCGACCGCCCGTCGGGCAGGGTAAGGCTTCGCGCCGTAGGGTCCAGCGTGGCAAACAGCTTGTCCTCCGCCAATACCCCTGCGTCGGTGAGGGCGTTTAGCAGGGTGGATTTCCCCACGTTTGTATACCCCACGATGGCCACGGTGGTGATCCCGTCCTTTTTGCGGCGGCGGTGCATCATCTCCCGGCGCTTTTCCATCTGCTCCAACTCCCGCTCCAACGTCTGGATCCGGCGGCGGATGTGGCGGCGGTCGGTTTCCAGCTTGGTCTCGCCGGGACCCCGGGTGCCGATGCCCGCACCCAGCCGGGAGAGCTTCACCCCCATCCCCGCAAGCCGGGGGAGCCGGTAACGCTGCTGGGCAAGCTCCACCTGAAGCCGCCCCTCCTTGGAACGGGCGCGTATGGCAAAGATGTCCAAAATCAGGGTGGTGCGGTCCACAGCCTGCACCCCGGTGATCTCCTCGATATTGCGGGTCTGGGTGGCGGACAGCTCCACGTCAAAGATCAAAAGATCCCCGCCGTTTGCCTCGCAGAAATCCCGCACCTCTTCAAGCCTCCCCGAGCCGATGCAGGTGGCGCTGTCCGGGCTTTCCCGCTTTTGCACCACCCTGGCCAGCACCTGGGCCCCGGCTGTGCGGGACAGCTCCTCCAGCTCGTCTAAAGACTGCTCCACATCAAACTCACCGGTGTCCACGCTGATTAAAACCGCCTGGGGCGTTGTTTGTTCGTTTGGATAAATGGCAGGCACCAAAAAGCTCCTCCTTTTTGACCATTGTTTTTCCTACTTTGTATTATAGGAGAAAATTTGAACAAAGTAAACAAAACCCTTTGGGAAAAACAAATTAAAATTTCGTGCAAACTCTGCCAAGTTATGGTATACTTAAAACAGTTTCTATACCGAAATCTTACCCTCATTAAACAATCAGCATAGGGGGACACAGGGCCGCAGCAAACGCTGGGGCAAACAACATAGGCGGTGAATTTGGGTGCAAAACAACTACGACGTCATCATTGCCGGCAGCGGCGTGGCCGGACTGTATGCAGCTTTAAACCTGAGAGAGGATAAAAATATCCTGGTGCTCTGCAAACGGGAGCAGATCCTCTGCAACTCGGCTCTGGCCCAGGGAGGCGTGGCCTCGGTAATCGACAAGGAAAACGACGCGGAAGAGCTGCACATCAACGACACCCTGATCGCGGGGGGATTTAAAAACAACCCGGATTCTCTGAAAATCCTGGTACATCAGGGTCCTCAGGAGGTCCGCCGCTTGATGGAGCTGGGGGTGGATTTCGACCGGGACGAAGAGGGGAACATCCACCTGACGCTGGAGGGCGGCCATTCCCGCCACCGCATTTTGCACCATAAGGACTGCACCGGCCGGGAGATCGAGGAAAAGCTCATCCAGGCGGTGCGGGGAAAAAGCAATGTGACGGTTTTAACCAACGCCATGGCCTGCGACATGAAAAAGGTCCCCGGCGGCTATTCGGTCAACGTGCTGAAAGATGGCGAGTTTTTAAACTTTCACGCCCCATTCTGCATCCTGTGCACCGGCGGCATCGGCCGGGTGTATGAATACACCACCAACTCCGCCATCGCCACCGGTGACGGCATTATGCTGGCCTACAACATGGGGGCTGTGATTAAAAATATCAGCTTAGTGCAGTTTCATCCTACGGCGTTTGCCAACCGCCACACCAGGGAGTGCTTTTTGATCTCCGAGGCGGTGCGGGGGGAAGGCGCTTACCTTCTCAACTGCCGGGGAGAGCGGTTTATGTCCCGCTATGACAACCGCTTGGAATTAGCCCCCCGGGACGTGGTCTCCAAGGCGATCATCGACGAGTCCCACCGCACCGGCAGCGACCATTTTTACCTGGATATCTCCCATAAGGACAGCGAATTTTTGAAAAAGCGCTTTCCGATGATCTATCGCAACCTTTTAAAAGAGGGCTTCGACCTGACCAAAGACCGGATCCCCATCTTCCCCTGCCAGCATTACCTGATGGGGGGCATCGATGTGGACACAAACGCACAGACCTCCTTGGACGGGCTGTACGCGGCGGGGGAATGCTCCCACACCGGGGTGCACGGCAACAACCGCCTGGCCAGCAACTCCCTGTTAGAGGCGCTGGTGTTTTCCCACCGGGCGGCCGATCAGATCAACAAGCGGCTGGACGGGCCTCTGCCTCCCCTTGTCCCCTATCAGTTCCCGCCCTGTGAAAGCGAGGAACCCATCCCCCATGGGCTGCGCACCGAGATCCGCTCGATCATGCAGCACTCCCACTTTGTGGTGCGGGACAAACAAGCCGCCCGCCAGGGGTTTGAACGGGTCTGCCAGATCAAACAGCTTATCGAGGAGGGCAACTACAAGGTAAACGCCGACTATGTGGAGGCGAAAGCACTCGCCACCGTCGCCTATTTGATCTTAAAGGAGGTCCTTTAATGAAACTGCCGCAGTTTTATGTAGACGACTTAATCAAACGCGCTATCACCGAGGACATTAATTACATCGACGTGACCACCGACTACCTTCTGGACGAAAACGCCGAATCCACCGCCAGCTTTATCGCCAAGGACACCGGCGTGCTGGCCGGGCTGGATGTGGCCTTACGGGTGTTTTCCCTGCTGGATGGGGAGATCTCTTTTCAGACCTTTAAAAAAGACGGCGACCAAGTGGAAAAGGGCGATGTGATCGCCACCATGAAGGGGCGCACCGTCTCCCTGTTAAAGGGCGAGCGCACCGCGCTCAACTTGCTCCAGCACATGTCGGGCATCGCCACGGCCACCAACCAGTGTGTGAAGCTCGTGGAGGGGACCAACGCCTCCATCGCGGAGACCCGGAAGACCCTGCCGGGGCTGCGGGCACTGCAAAAATACGCCGTCGTGGTGGGCGGCGGGCGCAACCACCGCTTTAATTTAAGCGACGCCGCCATGCTAAAGGACAACCACATCGACGCTTACGGCAGCCTGACCGAGGCAGTGAACGCCCTGCGCGCCAAAACCGGGCACATGGTGAAGATCGAGGTGGAGACCCGCACACTCGCAGAGCTGGAAGAGGCCCTGGCGGCAGGCGCAGACGTCATCATGCTGGACAACATGGACTGCCCCACCATGAAAAAAGCGGTGGAGATCACCGCCGGGCGCGCCAAGCTGGAAGCTTCGGGCAACATCACCCTGGACAACATCCGGGAGGTGGCTGAAACCGGGGTGGACATTATCTCCTTGGGGGCGCTGACCCATTCGGTCCGGTGCTTTGATATCTCCATGCGGATTGTATAAGGGATAACTGATAAACCTAAATACAGGCAAATGCCGGCGGAGGAAGCGTCCTCCGCCGGCATTTCCAGCTGATTTTGAACAGGGAGGATACCCCAATCATGGAACAAACGCCGCTCACCCTTGTATGGGCTCAAAATACCGGCCAGCTTGAAGACTGCTTTTCCGTCCGGCAGGAGGTTTTTGTGGAGGAACAGGGCTTTATCCGGGAGTTTGACGATACCGACAAAACCGCTTATCACCTGTTGGGCACGGCAGACGGCGCTCCGGTGGCGACCGCCCGGTTATTTCAGCAAAACGGGCAATGGACGGTAGGCCGCATCTGTGTACGCAAACCCTTCCGGGGGAAGGGCCTTGGCCGGGTGCTTTTGACCGAAGTGGAACATAAGGCCCGGGAGCTGGGTGCCTCCTATCTGTATTTAGACGCCCAGGTGCGGGCAGAGGGGTTTTATAAAAAGCTCGGCTACTGTTCCACCGGCGAGAAGCATCTGGACGAAGGCTGCCCCCATGTGGGGATGCGAAAGGCTCTTGTATAAAGACTTTAATCCCGTAAAAAAACACCGCCCCGGAGGATTCCCTCCAGGGCGGTGTTTTTACTATGTTGGGGATCGTTTATTCGTACTCGGATTGCAGCGCGTCGTAGCCTTCTTCCTTGGTGCGGATCTTTAAGGCGCTGCGGATCTCATAGCTGAAGATCTTGCCGTCGCCCACTTCGCCGGTATAGGCGGCTTTCTGGATGGCTTCAATGGTCTTTTTCTCCCACTCCTCCGAGGAGACGACGATCTCAAACTTGATTTTTGGCTGCATGACAACATCTACTTCGGAGCCGCGGACGATCTCCTTGTAGCCCCGCTGGGCCCCGCAGCCCATCACCTGGGAAACGGTAATGCCGTTGACCTGAATAGCGTTTAAAGCGGCCTTTACCTCTTCGAATTTTTCTTCCCGCACAATGGCTTCTACTTTAATTAACAAGGCTGATTCCTCCTTTGCCGCTCTTTGGCATTAATCAAAACCGTTGAAGGCCGGATAAGCGTTCTCTCCGTGCTGAGAAATATCCATGCCCACCAGCTCGTCTTTGGGCTCTACCCGGAGTTTCGTGAAGATCCGGACGATGCCGATGCAGATGAGCGTTCCCACCACCGCCACAGCGATGGTGACCACGATGCTGATTAACTGAGCCACAAACAGCTGGGTATCACCAAATACCAGGCCGTCCGCTTTGGCAACCGAGTTGATGGAGCTCTGTCCAAACAAGCCGGTGGCGATGCCGCCCCAGATGCCGCCGAGGCCATGGCACCCAAAGGCGTCCAGCGCGTCGTCAATTTTCAGTTTCTGTTTGATGAAGGTGACACCGAAGTAGCAGATCGGGCTGACCAAAGCGCCGATGATAAACGCCGCCCAGGTGGGAACAAAGCCAGCGCCAGGGGTGATGGCGACCAAACCTACCACCAAACCGGTACATGCGCCTACCAAAGTGGGTTTTTTGTTCTTGATTACATCGATGAGCATCCAGGACAACAGCGCCGTCGCCGCAGAGATCGAGGTGGTCATAAACGCGTGGGCCGCCAAGCCGTCCGCCGCCAAAGCGCTTCCGGCGTTGAATCCGTACCAGCCGAACCAAAGGAGCCCTGCTCCCAGTACCACAAAGGGGATGTTGTGGATGCGGTAGGAGGTGTGTTCATAGCCCCTCCGTCTGCCTAAGTAGATGGCCAGCACCAGCGCGCTCACACCGGAGCTGATGTGGACGACGTTTCCTCCTGCGAAGTCCACCGAGCCGATGGCCGCCAAGAAGCCGCCTTCACCCCACACCATGTGGGCCATGGGATAGTACACGATGATCGACCACAGGGCGATAAACGGAACCAGCGCCCGAAAGCGCATACGCCCTACCACCGCGCCGGTAATCAGCGCCGGCGTAATCATGGCGAACATCATCTGGAACGCGGCAAAAACAAGATGGGGAATGCCGTCGGCATAGGGCCCCGCTTCCCAGCCTACTCCGTTTAACCCGAGCCAGCGGAAATCGCCGATGACGCCTCCATGGTTTCCTCCAAAGGACAGCGAGTATCCAAACAGCGCCCACATAAAGACGGACAGCCCCATGATCGCCACGCAGGCCATCATTGTATTTCCGACGTTTTTCCTTCGCACCAAGCCTCCGTAGAAAAAGGCGAGTGCCGGTGTCATGAGGAACACCAGAGCCGTACAGATGAGCATGAAGCCAGTATCTCCCGTGTTCATTACAAAGACCTCCTTTGTCTTGATAAAAAACAAAGGCGCCTGAAAGAAGAATACTGCAAGTTCGCAGCATCGTTCTTTCAGACGCCTTTGTCTCTATGTGCATAAGTATAGCAGAAACTTTTCAAAATGCAAGACCTATTTTTAAAAAATTCATAACTATGAACAAATTTTGTCTTTTTTAATAAAAGACCGGTTTTTTTGCACACTCTCTTTTGGGCGGCCTGTTAAAAAAGGCGCGCCCAAAAGGCAAGCTGCATCAAGGTGACCAGACCTATAAGCCGAGTTCTGTCGAGTGTGACAATCTATCTCGTCAGGACGTCGCCGTCCTGCTCCTGCCACCAGTCCGGACCGTCGGGCCAACGAATCCATCCGTGTCGGTGTTGCATCAGGTAGGGTTTACACAGCCGGGCCGTTCCCGGCCCGCTGGTGAGCTCTTACCTCGCCTTTTCATCCTTACCGCATAAAGCGGCGGTAATTTTCTGTTGCACTTTCCCTAGAGTCGCCTCCGGCTGCCGTTAGCAGCTACCCTGCCCTGTGATGCTCGGACTTTCCTCACGGCATAAAGCCGCGCTGCCACACAGTCTGCTCACGAGTGTTATTTTACACGATTTTTAAAAGCGTGTCAAATCCTTGAAGAAATGGAGGATCTGTAAAATAGTGGCCCGGGTAATTGTAATTCTCCCCGGTATATACTATAATAAAGGTAGCGGCCAGGCCGCATACTGAAAAAGAAAGTAGGATTATACACATGAAAAAATTAAAAGGCAAGCATATTGCGCTGATTGTCGTGGGGGTCATCCTTGTTATCCTCATCGCCTTGGTGGGATACGGAATCAGCACCTACAACAATCTGGTCGGTCAGCAGGAATCCATCAGCAACGCCGAAGGCCAGATCCAAAACGTCTTGCAGCGCCGGTCGGACTTAATCCCCAACCTGGTAAACACCGTTCAGGGATATGTAGACCACGAGGAACAGGCCATCCAGGATGTGACCGACGCCCGCGCCCAGATGATGCAGGCGGGCAACACTGAAGAGCAGTTGGCGGCAGACGCCCAGGTGACCTCTGCGTTAAGCCGGCTGTTTGCCATCGCGGAAAACTATCCGGACTTAAAGGCTAACGAAAACTTCCTTTCCCTGCAGGAGGAGCTTGCGGGCACCGAAAACCGGATTGCCACCGAGCGCAAGCGCTATAACGACGCGGTGACCGAGTATAACCGCTCGATCCGGCGGTTCCCCTCCTCTATTATCGCGGGAATGTTCGGCTTTGAGCAGGAAAATTACTTTGAGGCTTCCGAGGGCGCCACTTCCAATCCGGTGGTAGACTTTGGCGAATAAACCGGCCGGTCTGCCAGAAAGGACAGGAATTTGCCTATGAAACGAGACAGCCGGCGGAGAAGGATTTTCTCCGCGTTTGCGGCGGCGCTGGCTCTTCTTATGATCCCGGCCGCGGCGCTGCCTGCGGCGGCGGAAAGCGCCCCTTATGAGGCGACCGACCGCTTTTTTGTCAACGATTTTGCCGACGTGCTGGACGCCTCCACCGAGGACGAAATCTTTAACCTCGGCGCCAACCTGCAAACCCAGACCACCGCGCAGGTGGTGGCCGTCACCGTCCCCAACATGGGCGGCGGGGATATTGACAGCTATACAAACGAGTTGTTTTCCGCCTGGGGCGTAGGCCAGGAGGGCGAGGACAACGGCGTGATGATTTTAATCGCGGTGGAAGAGCGCCAGATGCGCATTGAGGTGGGCTACGGCCTGGAGGGCGCCATTCCGGACACCCGGGCGGGCATTATCCGCCGGGATATTATGACTCCTTATTTATCGGATAACGATTTTTCCAAAGGAATGCTGGAAGGCTATAAAGCCACTGTCGCCCAGGTGTACGAGGAATACGGCATCGACAACCCCGAGACCAAAGACTACCGGGATCTGAGCGCCTATTCCTCCGAGGAGGAAAACTCTCCCTTTTCCCTTATTTTTGCTGCATTGATTTTTGCGGCGATCTTTGGGGGCGGCTTTTTCTTCCGCCGCCGTTCGCCCATATTTTGGGGCGGCGGCTTCCACCGGGGCGGTTTTGGCGGCTTTGGCGGAGGTTTCGGCGGCGGAGGAGGCGGCTTTTCCGGCGGTGGCGGAAGCTCCGGCGGAGGAGGCAGTTCAGGCGGGTTTTAAAAAGGCCCTTCCCCGTTCTCCGGATTTTAAAGCTATTAAACGGCAAGGGGCGTGTTGCAATTTGCAACACGCCCCTTTGTTTTGTACGGATAAAAAATACCGTTACCGCACCGGGATATAGTCGATCTTTGACTCCTCATCGGTGGCTTCCAGCTTAAAGATCACCGGGCGCAGGCCGTCGTTACAGCTGCAAATCGCCACGCCGGGCTTTCTGATCCAGTCGCCGTAGTAAAACACATCCTCCCCTGCGCCGTGGGCCAGGGCAAAGGCGTACTGGTAAACCGCCTTCCACGCCTCGTCGCAAAAGCCCTCGGGCTTTGCGTAGTCTGCATAAAACACCTGTCCCTCCTTCATCATGGGACATGCGGTGAGCCCTTTTACGCCATATTCGGCGGCAAGCTCTTTGTCCAAAGTCGTCTTTAAAACCGTGATCTTTACCTTTTTCATGGGATACACCTTCCTTTTCAAATCACCAAAACAATGATGAAAAGCGCCGGAGCTTTAGACTTTCGAGAATCTTGTTTTTTGATTTATAATAGCAAAACCGGCGGCATGTGCGGCGGTTTTGCTGGGGAATGTTAGAAGGGGGACTTGCCCCTCTTTTAGCGCTTATCGGCTTTGTCGATAAGCGCAAGCGCCCGGACTTTAAGTCCGGGCGCTTATAGGTTTACAGATATTCATTAGCCAAGGCGTTTTTTCAGGCCTTCAAGCTCATCATGCAGCTCTTTGGGAAGCTTGTCGCCGAATTTGCCATAGAATTCTTCGATGCCTTCCGCTTCCTGTTTCCACAGGTCTTTGTCCACCGACAGCAGGCCTTCCACCACGCTGGTGTCGATGTCAAGGCCCTCTACATTGATGTCGGCAGCCTTGGGCTCGTAACCGATGGAGGTCTCCACCGCGTCAGCTTTGCCGTCGCAGCGGTCTAAGATCCACAGCAGCACCCGCATGTTGTCGCCGAATCCAGGCCAGATAAAGTGGCCCTCGTCGTCGGTGCGGAACCAGTTGACGTTGAAGATCTTCGGCGCTTTGTCGCCCAGCTTTTTGCCCATGTCGATCCAGTGCTGGAAATAGTCGCCCATGTGGTAGCCGCAGAAGGGCAGCATCGCCATGGGATCCCGGCGGACAACGCCCACAGCGCCGGTAGCGGCAGCCGTGGTCTCGGAAGCCATGATGGAGCCTACGAACACACCGTGGTTCCAGTCAAAGGACTGATACACCAGGGGAGCGGTTTTGGCCCGGCGGCCGCCGAACACGATGGCGGAAACCGGCACGCCCTTGGGATTGTCGAACTCGGGGCTGACACAGGGGCAGCCTTTGGCGGGCGCGGTAAACCGGCTGTTGGGATGAGCGCCTTTGGTATCGGCGGTTTTGCCGTTCCAGGGCTCGCCCTTCCAGTTGAGAGCGTTCTCCGGAGGATTCTTGTCCAAGCCTTCCCACCAAACAGTGTTGTCGTCCAGGTTGTGGACCACGTTGGTGAAGATGGTGTTTTTCCGGGTGGTCGCCAGCGCGTTGGGGTTGGATTTATCATTGGTGCCGGGGGCAACGCCGAAGAAGCCGTTTTCGGGGTTGATGGCCCACAGGCGGCCGTCGTCGCCCTGGCGCAGCCAGGCGATGTCGTCGCCGACACACCATACTTTATAGCCTTGTTTACGGTAGATTTCCGGCGGGATCAGCATAGCCAGGTTGGTCTTGCCGCAGGCAGAGGGGAACGCAGCGGTGATATACTTCACTTCACCCTGAGGATTCTCGAGCCCCAAGATCAGCATATGCTCAGCCATCCAGCCCTCGTTTTTGCCCTGGTAGGAAGCGATGCGCAGCGCAAAGCATTTTTTGCCCAGCAGCACGTTTCCGCCGTAACCGGAGTTGATGGACCAGATGGTGTTGTCCTCGGGGAAATGGCAGATATAGCGTTTTTCCTCGTCCAGATCCGCTTTGGAGTGCAGGCCGCGGACGAAGTCGTTGGACTCGTCGCCCAGATGCTCTAAAGCAGCCTTGCCCATACGGGTCATGATATCCATATTGAGCACCACGTAGATGGAGTCGGTCAGCTCTACGCCCACCTTGGTCATTTTGGAGCCGATAGGGCCCATGGAATAGGGGATCACATACATGGTGCGGCCCTTCATGACGCCGTCAAACAGATCGCCCAGGGTCTTGTATGCCTCTTTAGGATCCCACCAGTTGTTGGTCGGGCCTGCATCCTCTTCCTTGCGGGAGCAGATGAAGGTGCGGTGTTCTACACGGGCAACGTCGTTGACCGCCGTGCGGTGTAAAAAACAGCCGGGGAGCTTCTCCTCGTTTAATTTAATCATCTCGCCGGTCTTCATGGCCTCTTCCCGCAGGCCGTTTAACTGCTCTTCGCTGCCGTCAATCCAAACGACCTTATCAGGCTTTGTGAGAGCAACCATTTCGTCCACCCAGTTGAGGACGTTTTTATTGTTTGTAAGCATGTGCATACTCCTTTCCTCTTATCAGATCCCGCCAAAGACATCGCCGGACGGCGGGGTCGATTTTTCCACACCTACCAGTATAAAGAGATTCACCCGTTTCGTCAATGGCTTTGTGAATAAAGTAATTGAATTTATTTTTAAAATTTCTTGCAGAACCTACATATGTGAATTTATTAACATTCCCGTCATGAATCCCGGTGGGAATCCGAATGCCCACCTTTAACATCGGCCGGCCGCAGATCAAAAGGCGGCTCTTTTTTAGAGCCGCCTTTTTGTAAAGCGCCATGAAACCGGACGTGATTATTTCTGCTGGCTCAAGTATTCCTCCAGACACAGGCCGGAATCCTTGATCTTTTTGGCGTTTTCGATCCCCACATACCGGTAGTGCCAAGGCTCATAGGTAATCTCGGTGATATCCTCCTTATCCTTGGGGTAGCGCAGGATAAAACCATATTTATATGCATTTTGGCTCAGCCACGCAAATTCCGGGGTCTGATCAAAATCCTGGGTGAGGTCGTCGTGGGTGGAAAACCAGTCCTCCGAAACGATATCCGCCGCCAGACCGGTGTTGTGCTCACTCTTGCCGGGCTTTTGAACGTTAAATTCCGCATCCCGCCGGGCCTCTTCCTCGGTCATCCCCTGGTCGATGCGGTCTTGAATGTTACGCTCTAACAAATTCCGCTGATATTCAATCGTCCGGTAGGTGGAGGCGACATAAAAATTAAAGCCGTCCTCCAAAGCGGCGTCCAGCATATTCTGGAAATCCTCCGCCGCCTTGTGGTGGAACTCCCGATCCCCCGCCACAATGGCCATCTCCGGCGCATAGTCATCCGGGAGCTGGTTGTAGTTGTTCACTAAAAACAGCGCCCAGTTGGGGTCGTCCTCGCTGGGAACGGTGATAATCTTATCCGTTTTATCGATGGAAACCTGCGCCTCCGACGTCTGGGAATCCGTCAGAGCGGAGGAAACCTCCCCGCTTTCAATAGGCGTACAGCCGCATAAAATAAGCGCCGCGGCAAACGCTATGCAAAGTGCTCGTTTCACAGAAAACCTGCCTTTCTTTTTTCGTCCTCGCCCGTATTCTTGTTTCCCCCAGCATAATCTCTCTAAAAAAGGCTTCCCGGCTGGATGCCGGGAACTTTCACAAAATTTATTATAGCTTATAAAAGCGGTGTAATACAACCCCTAAATCAGAATGTCACCGCTTTGTCACCCTATTTTTTCTTTGACCAACTGCTCCTCGGATTAAAATCCCGTCCAGAACAGCTGTACCCAATGATTGTCGATAAAACCGACGCCAATAGCAGCAAAATCCGGACTTAAAATATTCGCCCGGTGGCCGGGAGAATTCATTCAGCTTTCCATCACCTGCGCGGGGCTTGTCTGCCCCATGGCAATATTTTCCCCGCAGGCGCTGAATGCGCCCATCCCAAACTCCTCCAGCACGGTAAAACAGCTTGTCCCGTCCGGGCGGGTATGGTCAAACTTTACCTTAATTTCCTCCGCCCGTTTCTGGGCGGCGCTGCAAAGAGTCTCGTTCAGCGTTAATGCGGGCAGGCCCTGTTTTTCCCGCTCCTGATTCACCAGCCGGAAAACCTCCCGCTGAAACTCCTGGATATTCGACGCCGCCGGGGCAGAACTCGCCTGTCCGGCAGAACCCTGGCCTTCCGTAGGGGTCTGCGGCTGGGAGGACGGAGTCGGCGCCTTAGAGGACGTTTGTGCCGCCGGAGGAGTGGCCGTCTGGCTTTGCACCGGCGCCTTGGAAGACACAGGGGCATTTTGGGAGGAAGCTTTATTTTCCTCTCTTTCCCGGGAAGCCGTCGTCTCCGACGAAGCCAGCGCTGAAGAGGAAACGTCTTCCTCCATGCTGCTGTCAGAACCTATAGCGGAGCTGATCCCTGCATCCAACGAGGAGATCCGTTCTTCTTCCGGCAAGCTGACTGAAGACTCCCCTCCCGGGATATCTTCCCTCTGGCAGCCGGTTAAAAGAGAAACCGATAATAAAAAAGCTGCCGCTGTAAACAAAAGCTTTTTCATGCCGCTTCATTCCTTTCCATCAAAAGATTTAGTCTTCAAAAAACGCTGTCTTGTTTTGACAAGGCAGCGTTTTTTGGACGGTTATTTTTATTCTCCCGCAAAAGAGACAAACTATTTTGCAAAATCAATCGCGCGGCTTTCCCGAATCACCGAGACCTTGATCTGGCCGGGATAATCCAGCTCATTCTCGATTTTTTGTACGATATCCCGGGCCACCAGAGGCATTCTGTCATCCTTAATGACCTCGGGTTTGACCATGATACGGATCTCCCGCCCCGCCTGAATGGCATAGGATTTTTCCACTCCGTCAAAGGAGCAGGCGATCTCCTCCAGCTTCTCCAGACGTTTAATATAGTTTTCCAGATTTTCACGGCGGGCGCCGGGCCGGGCCGCAGAAACCGCGTCGGCAGCCTGTACCAGACAGGCGACCACGGTTTTGGGTTCTACATCCCCGTGATGAGCCTCGATAGCGTGCAGCACTTCGGGGCTTTCCTTATATTTGCGGCAGACATCCACGCCGATCTCCACATGGGAGCCTTCGATTTCGTGGTTTAAGGCCTTTCCAATGTCGTGCAGAAGCCCGGCCCGTTTGGCCAGGGTTTCGTCCACTCCCAGCTCGGCGGCCATAATGCCTGCCAGGAAAGAAACCTCAATAGAGTGGTTTAACACGTTCTGTCCATAGCTTGTGCGGTAGCGCAGACGGCCCAAAAGCTTCACCAGCTCGTGGTGCATGCCGTGGACGTTGGTTTCCAGCACCGCCTGCTCACCGGCAGTCCGGATCTTCTGCTCCACCTCACGCTTGGATTTTTCCACCATTTCTTCAATGCGGGCGGGATGGATGCGCCCGTCGGCAATCAGTTTTTCCAGCGACTGCCGGGCGATCTCCCGGCGCACAGGATCAAAGCAGGATAAAGTAATCGCCTCCGGCGTGTCGTCGATAATCAGGTCAACGCCGGTTAAAGTCTCCAGAGTGCGGATGTTGCGGCCCTCTCGGCCGATAATCCGCCCTTTCATTTCATCGTTGGGAAGGGGCACCACCGACACGGTAGCTTCGGACACATGGTCCGCCGCACAGCGGGAAATAGCCAGCGAAATTAAATCCCTTGCCTTGGCCTCCGCCTCGTCCCTGGTCTGCTGTTCGTAGCTTGCCACCTTCATGGCTTTTTCGTGGATCAAATCATTTTCCAGCTCGGTTAACAGTTGTTCCTTCGCCTGTTCGGCCGTCAAGCCGGAGATCCGCTCCAGCGAATCAATCTGGCTTTTTTTGATGGTCTCCGCCTCCTGGAGCTTTTCCTCCGCCTGGCGAAGCTTTTCCTGCAGCTGTTCATCCTTTTTCTCCAGGTTTTCCAGCTTGCGGTCCATGGACTCTTCTTTTTGCTGTATTCTGCGTTCCTGACGGGATACCTCGCTGCGGCGGTCTTTTAAATCCCGCTCCGTCTCGTTGCGAAGCCTATGTATCTCGTCCTTTGCTTCGATAAGCGCTTCTTTTTTCTTGGTCTCCGCCGCTTTAGCCGCGTCATTTAAAATCTTTCGGGCCTGCTCCTCCGCAGAGCCGATTTCCGCTTCTGCGTTGCGCTTGCGGTAGGCGATACCCATAAAAAAGGCGAGCGTGCCAAACAAAATGCCCGAAACGACAAAAGCAATCACGCAAAACAGTATAACTGTTGGGGTAGTCATATACAACATCAAACCTCCTTTTCAAAAATTTTTATCAAGTTTTTGTAATATGCATAAACCAACACATTATAAGTTATATTCTATAACAATTAGGTTTTACTGTCAAGAATATCATGCGGTTTTCACAAAATTTCTTGCAATTTTCCGCTACTCTAACACAATATTCGCCAAATTAATCTCCAAATCAAGCTTGTTTTTAGCACTGCCGCAAGCTCTAATCTGTTCATCGTTGACGACAATGTCCCACTGGCCGGTCTCCAAAGGAAGGGTCGTATCAATCCGCCCTAAGTTCACGCTGCTTGTAAGCTGAACCCCTTCTTCCGGCGAAATCCCCGTGGTCCGCAGATTCCCGATGTTAAGCGCCGCGCTGATATCGCTGCACTCCACCTCATCAAGATGCAGGCTTGCCACATTGCCCCGGACGTCCAGATGATCGATCTGGCATTCATTAACCGCCAACAGCATCAGCCGGCCTTCCACCTGCAAAGATTCCATCTGCGCCGTGTCTGCCGTCAGCCTCACAAGATCAATCTGAAGAGACACCGCCACACGGGAATCCTTCGGCAGGTAAAGTACCACCTTGGCGGAAGATATCCCCCAGTTGGTGACCCGGTTGCTTTTTTGCCGCTGGATGGTCATCACGACCTCCTCGCCGTTTTGTTCAAAGGAAATATTGTCCCGTGCATCCTTCGCCACCTGGCGGTCATACACAATATAGGGCGCATCTCCCTCGCCCTGCCGGATCTCCACCTGGGAGATGTCCGAAGCAATGGTGATTTTCTGAACGCCGGCGGCAAGGTCTTTGCGCTCCTCTACCAGCTCGAAATGGCCGGTTTTAAAAAAGGAGAAAATAAGCCCCGCAAACATGGCAAGGATTCCGAAGAACAGAAGATAGACAAGGATATCCAGTTTTTTGGAACCTTTCATCGGACATACCCCTTTTCTCTTCTTGTCTTCTCAGTTTTATTTTGCCCATTCCCCTCTTTTTTCTGTCCCCGGCCCTAAAGCGCGGGTTTTCCTTAATACTGCCGTCCCCAGTACACCATTTTTGTGGCGGGCTTTCCGCAGCAGACGCAGCGATCGGAAATATGTTCTTCCTCAAAGGGGATGCACCGGGATTTTACGCCGGTGAGTTCTTTGATCTTGTCCTCGCAGGCCTCATCGCCGCACCACATGGCTTTGATAAAGCCGTTATGTTCCTTGGCAATGGCGGTAAATTCCTCGAAATCATGGGCGGTATAGGTCCTGTTCCGGCGATTTTCCAGCGCCCGCTCATACAACCCATCGTGGACAGCCTGTAATGCCGCCGGCACAGCAGAAGAAAGCTCCTCCAGCCGGACGGTGATCTTTTCCCGGTTGTCCCGGCGCACCAGCACGCACTGGCCCGCTTCCATATCCTTGGGGCCGATCTCCAGCCGCAGAGGCACGCCCTTCATTTCGTACTCCGCAAACTTCCAGCCGGGGGAGTTGTCGGTGTCGTCCAGCTTCACCCGGATTCCCTGGGCTTTAAGGGTCTCGTAAAGCTCACCCGCTTTTTCCAAAACGCCGGGCTTGTGCTGGGCGATGGGGATCACCACCACCTGCACAGGCGCAATGGCCGGAGGAAGCACCAGGCCGTTGTCGTCCCCGTGGGTCATGATGATGCCGCCGATCAAACGGGTGGACACCCCCCAGGAGGTCTGGTGAGGATAATACAGCTTGTTGTCCCGGCCGGTAAAGGTGATGTCAAACGCCCGGGCAAAGCCGTCTCCAAAATAGTGGCTGGTGCCCGACTGCAAAGCCACGCCGTCGTGCATCATGGCCTCGATGGTATAGGTGGCCTCCGCGCCGGCAAACTGCTCTTTTTTGGTTTTTTGTCCTTTGAGCACCGGGATCGCCAGGCTCTCTTTACAGAAATCCGCGTAGATGTTAAGCATCTGCAAAGTCTCTTCCCGGGCCTCTTCCTCAGTCTCGTGCATGGTGTGGCCTTCCTGCCACAAAAACTCCACCGACCGCAAAAACGGACGGGTGGTTTTTTCCCAGCGCACCACACTGCACCACTGGTTATACAGCTTGGGCAGGTCCCGGTAAGAATGGATGACATTTTTATAGTGGTCGCAGAACAGCGTCTCGGAGGTGGGGCGCACGCACAGCCGCTCGGTGAGCTTTTCGCTCCCCCCGTGGGTCACCCAGGCCACCTCGGGCGCAAAGCCCTCTACATGGTCCTTTTCCTTCTGAAGTAAGCTCTCGGGGATAAACATGGGCATATAGACGTTTTCATGCCCGGTGGCCTTAAACCGCGCGTCCAGATCCTTTTGGATGTTTTCCCAGATTGCGTATCCATAAGGCCGGATCACCATACATCCCCGGACGGAGGAATAGTCAATGAGCTCCGCTTTTTTGACAACGTCGGTATACCACTTGGCAAAATCTTCGTTCATGGAGGTAATTTCTTCCACCATCTTTTTTTGTCCGTTTTGTGCCATATTAAACGACTCCTTACTATGATGCGTTTCCATATAAAAAACCTCAAAGGTTATTATATACAGTTAAAATTATCATATCATTTTTTATGAAAAAAAGCAATGAATAAATCCTAAGGAGCGCTTCTTGTTGCTTCCACCGTCGGGCTCCTGCTTTTTCTACCCTTTCCCTGTGTCAATCCAGGGTATTTCCGCATAGGATACAGCAAGGTGTAACCGGGAGATGCCGTGCGGGAAACCGATGAGTCCCTTCCGGTTTCCCAAAATTCTTATGAAAGGGCGGAGTATGGGAATGGAACTGGAAAAATCCAGCAAGACGGTTGATTTTTTTCTGGGAGCAAACTCGCCGGCTGGCTTTGCCGGATATTTTAACGAGCTAATCCACATTCAAAACGGACATCGGGGCTTTGTCATCAAGGGCGGACCGGGGACAGGAAAATCCAGCCTGATGAAAAAAGTCGCCCAGGCCCTGGAGGGGAAAGACGAATGCATTGAACGCATCCACTGTTCCTCCGATCCCGATTCTCTGGACGGGGTAATCGGAAAGGACGCCAACGCTTCGATCGCCGACGGCACGGCTCCACACGTCATCGAGCCGGACTACCCAGGCGCCTGCCAGACCACTGTCAACCTGTGCGAATACTGGGACGAGGCGGCCCTTGACAAAAACCGGGAAGAAATCGTCTCCCTCAACCAAAAGAATAAAGCGCTTCACGCCCGGTGCACCCGGTATTTAAAAGCGGCTCACGCGCTGCTTTCGGACAACGAGGCCATCGCCTCGGAGTGCACCGACTTTCTAAAAATCCGATCCTTTTCTCAAAAGCTGATACATAAGGAGATCCCCCTGCGCAAGGGGAGCGCCGGAAAGGAACACAAACGCCTTTTGTCCGCCGTCACCCCTCAGGGAATCCTCCTGTACCGGGACACCGCCGCTGCCCTATGCGACCGGGTATACGTCATCAAAGACGATTTTGGAGCGGTGTCCCGTGGGGTCATGGCGAATTTACGAGACGCCGCTTTGGCCGCCGGGTACGAAGTATATACCTGCTACTGCCCGCTGGAGCCTTTAAGCAAGGTGGAACACCTGCTGATTCCCCAGCTGAGCCTTGGGTTTGTCACCGCCAACAAATTTATCGATCCTAAAATTCCCACTTTCCGTACGGTGAATTTCAGCCGGTTCACCAATGTAGAGCAGCTCCGGCGGAAAAAACAGCGGCTGAGCTTTAACAAAAAAGCCGCCTGCGAACTGTTTGAGGAGGCTGTGCGCACCTTAAAGGAGGCCAAGGCCGTCCACGATGATCTGGAAAGCTACTATCTCTCCGCGGTGGACTTTTCCAGGGTGGACGAAAAAGCCCAGGAGGTTATCGCACAGTTTATAGCCCGCTGCGGCCGGTAAAAACTGACCTATTCTCGGAGTCTAAACTCTGTCCCAGTCATAGTCCGCCCCTCAACTCGCACACATAAGAGCGAATCTTTTTTACCGCCGTAGAACACAAATTTTTTATAATAGGAAAAAGGAGCGCTGCGAACCCAAGTTCGCAGCGCTCCTTTTACTTTCCAGCATTTTAAAAGATAATAGGCCTTTTTAATGGATATCCCGTTCGGATTCTTCTTTGGATTCCTCCTGCTTCTGAAGCCGGTCTTCCTCCAAAAAACGTTTGACTTTTTCCGCGTGCCGCAGATTTCGCCGCCGCCGGTCATCCTCCTGTTCCAAATATTCCTTCTCCCAAGACTCCACCCGGGTGCGCTTGTCGTACTGGTATTCCCGTATCTGGGGGCTAAAGCCGAACAGCACCGCTTCTCCCACATAAAAGGCCGTCCAAAGGAGAAACGTCACCACGATTTCTACATACAGGTGTTCAAAATACTCTCCGGTGAGCAAAACAGCCAATACGCTCATCGCCTTGGCGCCGGTGACAAAAATAAACCCGTCTCTGGCCCAGTTAAATCCTGCCAGCATAAACGCCGGGAAAAAGATGCTGCCGATCATCAGGCAAAACGCCACCACCCTGCCGGTGGGATGTTCCTCCAAAAAGGAGGAAAACAGCAGCGCCAGCAGCCCTACTGCCGACAAAAAGCTCAAAATACTGGCTGTAATCGCCAGTGCCTTGCCGGTGCGGATCCGTTTTTTCTCTGCTTGTTCCAGCCGGGCCAAATACGCCTCCCTGGCTTCCGAGGAACGGAAGCCTTCTTCGAGGGAACCCTCTTCCATTCTCTGTGTGCTGGTCATACTTCCTCCTTTTTGGACTGGCGGCTGGCCCTTCTGTTCCCCAAAGCGGTGAGAAGGCAGGACGCCAGTATAAAAGCCATGCCTGTAGACAGCAGGATCGTGGAAGGATACAGCGTTTCAAAAAACGCGATATCCTTAAACATGCTGGTTTGCAGCATAATCACTCTGGCAACACCATAAAAATTTGCTGGAACCAACCGGAATAATATATACTGAACCAGCGTCCAGGCAAAAAAGAACATGGCCGTCCCATTGGGGGGAAGCGGCATTTTTCGGTTCCAGATAAGTTCCATTGCGTAACACACCGGCAGAGCAATCATCAAAACCCCCTCCACCGAAGCATAAATTTTGATGGCATTTTCCGACGGCATAAAGCCGAAAATCGAATTATACAGCTCGTAGCCAATGAGCAGGCTGGCAATAAAATACATGACGCTGCCGATGCCGCCGGTAATCATAATTGCTTTTTTCATATGTTCCTCCTGTTTCCTAGCGGCAATCGATCCCCCCGCTGACTGTTTTGACGGCCATGCCGCCAAGCAGGATTTTATCCGCACGCCCAAAAAAGCGCGCGTTTTCTTTCTTGCGGTTATTATCCGATGAGCGCACGGTTTTGGCACTGGAATGATTAGAAAGGGGGAAAAGCCCCTTTCCACAAGTTCTGCGGTTATTATAGCACATTCTTCCGGCTTTGTCATCCCACCCCAGGGAAAGAACAAAAAATATAGCGGCAAATGGACAAGCCGCTCTTAACCTGCTATAATAAGTCATAACAGGCGGATGAATCCGTCACTTTTATCAGAAAGGAATCGTCGCCATGGGCCTGACAAAACTTCCCGGCCAGCGGGAGGAAACTCCTTATTTAAACATCGCCATTATTCTCCCGGTGGCCTTTTTCTGCCTAATACTGGGCGCCGGCATTTATGCTATCGCTTCCGGGCGGCTGGATACAGCCGGTTTTGCTCTGTATAACCTGTATTTTATGCTCACGATCCTGTTCGCCGTCGCTTATGGGATTTTCGGATTTTTTATGACCCGGCGGGTATTGCTTCCCACCCTGCTTCACGCAGGCTGCCTGACGGTGTGCACCATCCTTTTATGGATCACCGCCACGGCGCTGGGAGTCGATTCTTTTGTCTCCTCCTTCGATCAAAACACCTACTCGGTAGCCGGAATGCTCCTGCGCTATTATATCCGAACCTTACTGCTGTCCTCCGGCACAGTGGCGATTATTGCCGGGATGATTAAGGTTATCCGAAACGCCCTGCGCCCATAACCTCAGGAAAGGAGAAGCCATGAAACAGTTTGGAAAGATCCTCCGTTATGTGCTGGGCTTTTTCTGCTTGGGAACCGTTTTGTTTTCCGCAGGCTGCCTGGCTGTTTCCACCTGGGTCTATCAGGGAAACGCCGCCGGCAGTTTTGCTTCCTTTGTGATCTTTATCGGGGAGCGTTTGTTTGTATTTATCGGGTTTGGCATCCCCTTGGGGATTTTATTTCTCTGGCAGCCTATTGTCAAGCTGTACTACAAAATCAAAGATAAGCTGACCCGATAACTTTTTACAGTACTAAAAAAACAGGGTGCACGGGAACTTCCCGCGCACCCTGTTTTTTCTGGCGCTCATAAAACAAATCCCTCCCTGCCTTTGGGGCAGAGAGGGATTTTTGCTATAAGCCAACTTATTTGACTTCGACTTTCGCGCCAGCCTCGGTGAGCTTCGCAGCGATCTCGTCCGCTTCCGCTTTGGAGACGCCTTCTTTCACCGCTTTGGGAGCGCCGTCAACGATGTCTTTCGCATCTTTCAGGCCCAGACCGGTGATCTCTTTCACCGCTTTGATGACGTTCATCTTGCCTGCGCCGGCGTCAACCAGCACAACGTCAAACTCGGTTTTCTCGGCAGCAGCGCCGGCGTCGCCGCCAGCAGCAGGAGCAGCCACCGCAACAGCAGCGGCAGATACGCCGAATTCTTCTTCCAGAGCCTTAACCAGCTCGTTGAGTTCCAAAACAGTGAGAGCTTTGACCTCTTCGATCATCGCTAAGATTTTCTCGCTAGCCATAGGTATTTCCTCCATTTTCTTGATGATTTTGTCAGGATGCGCGCAGCGTTAGGCGGCTTCCTCTTCTTCTTTTTTCTTTGCGATCTGGTCGATGACAACCGCCAGCTTGGAGATCGGCGCATTCAGGCTGCTGAGCATGTGCGCGATCATCTCCTCCTTGGTGGGGATCGCAGCGATCTGGTTGACCATCTCTACATCGATCGCCTTGCCGTCCATAAAGCCGGCTTTGATGTTAAAGATGTCGCCCATTTCCTTGGAATACTTCGCCAGGATCTTCGCGGCGATGATGGGATCTTCCTTGCTGACCGCTAAAGCGGTGTTCTGCTCCAGCACGGACTCCAGCTCATCCAGGCCCGCGTTTTTCACGGCGAACCGCAGCATGGTGTTTTTGACAACCGTGTACTCCACACCCGCTTCCCGCAGTTCTTTACGGAGCTTGGTGTCCTGCTCCACCGTGATACCGGAATAGTTCACCAGCACGCCGGCGCAGGAGGATTTCAGCTTTTCGGTCAAATCGGCCACAAGCTGCTGTTTCTGAGACAATACTTTTTCGTTAGGCATATGTTTCACCTCCGTCAAGTCTAGCTTACCATATAAAAAGCCCTTTCCACGCAAGCCGCGGGGAAAGGGCCTAACATACAAGGACAGAGTCTGTCATTGATGCTTGCTTTCTCCCTCGGCAGGCAGGATCGAAACCCTTTACGCTAAAAGCACCTGCTGTCTTTAGAATCAAACAGCATGATCTATTATAATAAGCTTTCCGGGATTTGTCAAGCGGTTATCGGTTACACACCGAATTTCGCAGGATTGATCCGGATGCCGGGGCCCATGGTGGTGGCGAGTACACAGGATTTGATGTACTGGCCTTTGGCCGCGGCGGGTTTTGCCTTGACAATGGCGTTCATCAGGGTGTTGAAGTTTTCCTCCAGCTTTTCCACGCCGAAAGAAGCCTTGCCGATGGGGCAGTGGATAATGTTGGTCTTATCCAGGCGGTACTCGATCTTACCGGCTTTCGCCTCGTTTACAGCACGGGCGACGTCGGGGGTGACGGTTCCGGCCTTGGGGTTCGGCATTAAGCCGCGGGGGCCCAGCACCTTACCGAGACGGCCTACAACGCCCATCATATCCGGGGTTGCGATAACAACGTCAAAATCCATAAAGCCTTCGCCCTGAATCTTCTGAACCATGTCCTCCGCGCCCACATAATCGGCGCCGGCTTCCTCGGCCAGTTTCACATTGTCGCCTTTGGCGAACACTAAGACCCGGACTTTTTTACCAGTGCCGTTGGGGAGCACAACCGCGCCGCGGACCTGCTGGTCGGCATGGCGGGAGTCTACGCCCAAGCGCACATGGATTTCGACGGTTTCGTCAAATTTTGCTTTTGCGGTTTTTACAACCAAATCCAAAGCTTCTGTGGAATCATAGGTTGCGGTGCGGTCCAGAAGCTTGGCACTGTCAACATACTTTTTACCGTGTTTCATGAATTCTTTCCTCCCTTGAGTGGTTAATAGCGGAATTTTCCTCCCACCAGTGGGCGGTACTAATCGACGACTTCAATGCCCATGGAACGAGCGGTACCAGCGATCATGCTCATCGCACTCTCGATGTTCGCAGCGTTTAAGTCAGGCATTTTCTGCTCGGCGATCTTCTGGACCTGCTCCCTGGTAATTTTCGCGACCTTTGTCTTGTTCGGAACACCCGAACCGCTCTCGATGCCGCAGGCCTTTTTAATGAGCACTGCTGCCGGCGGAGTTTTGGTGATAAAGGTAAAGGAGCGGTCTGCGTATACGGTAATCACAACAGGAATCAACAAACCGATATCGTTTTTGGTACGCTCGTTGAATTCCTTGGTAAACGACATGATGTTTACACCGTGCTGACCAAGAGCAGGACCAACCGGCGGCGCCGGGGTTGCCTTTCCTGCGGGGATCTGAAGCTTAATAAAGCCTACTACCTTTTGAGCCATTTTTTGCACCTCCAAAATAACGTGGTCATTGGCGGGATGCGGATAACACATCCCTCCCACATTCAGAAATCAGAAACCCGGGCTGCTCAAAAACCGCCCTTCGTATCCAATATCTGAACTAAAAACCGGCTGATTCACCGGTTTTTATCCGGTCATCCAATTCATTCGTCAATCGGCCGTCTGAACCTGGTTAAGCTCAAGCTCCACAGGGGTCTCCCTGCCGAACATCGAGACGGTAACCTTGACAAGGTTGTTTTCCACATCCAGCTCCTCTACGACACCAGAAAAGCCTTCCAGCGGACCGTGAATTACCTTGACATTGTCCCCTACGGCGTAATCGACTGTTACCTGTTTGGCTTCGACGCCCAGCGCCGCCACCTCTTCCTCGGTTAAAGGAACGGGCTTGGAGCTCGGCCCCACAAAGCCGGTAACGCCCCGGATGTTGCGCACAACATACCAGGAATCATCTGTTAAAATCATTTTCACCAGCACATAGCCGGGAAAGAGCTTGCGCTCTACCTCGCGGGTCTTGTCGTCTTTGATCTCCGTGACTGTTTCGGTGGGCACCCGGACTTCGAGTACCAAATCGTGCAGCTTGTGGTTTTCAACGACCTTTTCAATGTTTTGCGCCACCTTATTCTCGTAACCGGAATATGTGTGGATCACATACCATTTTGCGGCTTCTGACATTCGATCAGGACCTCCGTTTCAACCATTCTTACACGTTCTGGCGATTAAGCCTTCAACACAAAGTCGACCAAAAGCGTCAACAGGATATCCAGGACCCATACGAAGACGCCGGCGAGCAAACAAGTCGCAAGCACAACGATGGTGTTGTTTACCACCTGTTTTTTAGTCGGCCAGACGATTTTCTTGACCTCGCCTGCCAGGTCTTTGAAGAAACGGGCAACTCTCTTAAAAAAGCCGGGCTTGTCGCTCTTAGGCTTTTTCGCGGTCTTCGCTGGCTTTTTATCAGGCTTTTTCGCGGAGTCTTTTTTGTCGGCTTTTTCGGCTGCTTTGGACTCCTCCGAAGTTTCCTCGGTGGTCTTTTCAGCGGAAGTCTCGACTTCCTCCGTCTCTACGGCCTTTTCTTCCTTCGCCACTTGACAAACCACCTTTCGTTACTTCGTTTCCCTGTGAAGCGTGTGTTTCCTGCAGAACCGGCAGTATTTGTTCATTTCGAGCCTGTCAGGATCGTTCTTTTTGTTTTTCATTGTGTCGTAATTGCGTTGTTTGCACTCCGTGCAAGCTAATGTAACTTTAACCCTCATATCGGCACCTCCTGCACAATCGGATTTTTTTGCCTCCCTCATAAAAGGGAATGCGCTTAAAAATGCACAAAAAAATAAACCCTTTTAGAGGTATTAACACTATACCATACCTTTCCAAGGGAAGTCAAGAGGTTTTATGACAAATTTTCACCTTCGGCGGCCGCTTTTTTCGCCATTCATTCCAAAGGGACGGCCCACGCGCCGCCTTTTAAAGCGGAAAGCACGGCTTAACATAGAAAAAGCCTTGCCTCCAGACACCTTATTATACAACCAGCCTGCCAGGGCCGTCGTCAGCTAATTACCTGTCTGAGTGAAGCCGGGGCTTCACTCAGACAGGTAGATCCAGCTTTATTTTTGGTCATAGGAACCATACTCCCGCCAAAGGTCGATCATCATTTCATACCGCCTGAGGGGCAGGCCGGTGTAGGCGCAGTTGGAGGTTGAAAAAACATAACCGAACCCCCGCTCCATCCCCTGGCGAAGGGAGCGCAGGACATCCTCCCGGCACTCCTCATCGGTACCGCTTTGCAAGAGGCCGCAGTTTACGTTCCCCACCAGCGCGATGTTGTCGCCGATGATCTTCCGAACCTCCGGGATGCTCACCCCGCCCTGAGGGTCCAGGGAATGGAGGGCGTCCGGCCCGCAGTCCGCGATCTGTTTGACAATGGGCATAATGTTGCCGTCGGTGTGCTTAATGGTATAATACCCCATCTCCCGGTAGCCGTCGATCACCCTTTTTAAATAAGGAGCGATCAGCTCGTCAAACTGTTCCGGGCTGAAAAAGGGATTGGTGTTAAAGCAGTAGTCGGAGCAGAGGGTAAACCCATCGTGAAGGTGCCCGCCTGCGTTTAATTTCTGCGCAAACTCCAAAGAGGCCTCCAGCCGCCGCTCGGATTCTTCGTTAAGCCCCTCCGGGTCCTCGAACATCCGCACCGAAAAGTCCATCATGCTGTCCCCGTCCGGAATCGCCCAGGTGGGGTCGCCGTGCATCATAATATAGTACTCATCCCCGGATTTTTCCCGGATGGTCTCTAAAAGCCACTGGGTGTTTTCATAGTCCCCGGGATTGGGGTGGACAAAGATGGCGCTGTGGTCATACCGCTTGGCGGTTTGAATGTAAAGCTCCGCCATTTCATCCATGTGGAGCTTGCGCTCGGTCTGGCTCATCTGGTTCCATTGGTCGTACCGCCGCTGGTTGGGATGGATTTTGCCAAACGCCTCCATGGTCAGGAAAAACACCAGCTCAAAGGTGGGCACCTGGCCGCCTACAGGCTCACATTTTAAAGTTTTGATAAAACGCTCTCGATGGGTCATAAAAACCCCGCCTTTCCTAGGCTTTTACAGCCTGCTTTAAAAATTTATTGCATGATTGCGTTTGCTATTGTAGCAAATCAGATGGCCAATGCAAGAGGTTTTTAGAAAATAATTTGTTTTTGTAGGATTGCTTAAACCAAACCCGTATTTTTTATGAAACATCCCATGTTTCCACAGACACTTTTTCATAAGAATCGCTCTTTCCTCTCAAAAGCCTTCTAATTTCCTCCCCGCGCGTATATACTGGATATGCAGGCGGCCGTCTTGTCCTAACCGGTTCCATCTCTTTTTATCCCTGATTTTCCCGGGATTTTCATGGGAAAAGGAATTGCACTGAAGAGTCAAGTATGATAAAATAGCCTGTGTATCTATCATCAATGTAACTGCTTTGGAAGGACTTGTTTTTATGTCGAAAATCCGTGTTGCCGTCCTGTTCGGCGGCGTATCCAGCGAGCATGAGGTTTCCCTGATGTCCGCCAGCTCGGTCATCCGCAACATCCCCCGGGAAAAATACGAGGTTGTCTGCATCGGCATCACCAAAAAGGGCCGATGGCTGTACTATCCCGGCAGTGTGGAGCAGATCGAAAGCGGCGAGTGGGAACGCCATCCCGACTGCACCACCGCCGTCATCAGCCCCGACCGTTCCCACCGGGGAATTTTAAAGCTGATGGACGACGGCAGCTATAATCTGCTGAAGATCGACTGTGTTTTCCCGGTGCTCCACGGCAAAAACGGCGAGGACGGCACCATACAGGGAATGCTGGCGGTGGCGGGGATCCCCTGCGTAGGCTGCGACACCCTTTCTTCGGCGGACTGCATGGATAAAGAAATCACCCATATTCTTTTGGACACCGCCGGCATCCCCACCGCCCGTTGGCTGGCCTTTGGCCGCCCGGTGCTGGCCGCCTTTGAGGAGGCCGCCCGGCAGGTGGAAGAAACGCTGGGCTACCCTGTTTTTGTCAAGCCCGCCAACGCCGGCTCCTCGGTAGGGGTCAACAAGGCGGACAACCGGGCGGAGCTGAAAGAAGCCATGAAGATCGCCTTTACCCACGACCAAAAAGTCCTGGTGGAGGAGCGCATCTTTGGCCGGGAGGTGGAATGCGCCGTGCTGGGGAACGATTCTCCCGCCGCCGCCCTTCCCGGAGAGATTACTTCTTGTAATGAGTTTTACGATTATGACGCTAAGTATATTTTAGGGGACAGCGTGCTGCACATCCCCGCCCGGGTCACCGACGAGCAGGCGGAGCTTTTGCGGCAAACCGCTGTGAAGGCCTTTGTCCGTATGGGCTGCTCCGGCCTTGCCCGGGTGGACTTTTTTGTGCAGGACGACGGGAAGATTTTGTTAAACGAGCTTAACACCATCCCCGGCTTTACCTCCATCAGCATGTACGCCAAGCTGTGGGAGGCCTCCGGGATCCCCTACTCCGAACTTATCGACCGGCTGATTACGCTGGCCATCGAACGGGCGGATTCGTAATCTTCTCTGCCTGTTTTATCCTAAAAGGAAAGGTGTGTATCCCATGGACCAACGGCCTATCGGCGTTTTTGACTCCGGCCTTGGCGGCCTGACCGTCGTCAAGGAGCTGGTAAAACTTCTGCCCCACGAAAATATCGTCTATTTCGGCGACATCGGCCGGGTTCCCTACGGCACCCGCGGCCGGGCGATCATTCAAAAATACGCCATGCAGGATATCGCCTTTTTGCTGCAAAAAGACGTAAAAATGGTGATCGCCGCCTGCGGAACGGTCAGCGCCATTTTGCCCAAAGAGACGGTAAAAAGCTTTACCTTTCCCTACAGCGGCGTGGTAAAGCCCGCCGTGCAGGCCGCCTGCGCCGCCACCGTCACCGGCCGGATCGGCGTCATCGGCACCAGCGCCACCATTAAAAGCGGCGCCTACGGGAAGGAGATCCGGGCCATCCGCCCGGACGCGGTGGTCATCGGCAACGCCTGCCCGCTGTTCGTCCCGCTGGTGGAAAACGGCTTTATCGGCCCGGACAACCAGGTCACCCAACTGGTGGCCCGGCAGTATTTAGCCCCTATTTTGGAAAACAAAGTGGACACACTGATTTTAGGCTGCACCCACTACCCCATCATCAAACGGATTATCGGGGAGATCGTGGGGGAGGACATCACCCTCATCGACCCGGGCAAGGAGACCGCCCGGCACGCTGCGGCTCTGCTGCAATCTCAGGGTCTTTTATCCGACCGGAAGGCGCCGGGGGAATGCGCCTATTATGTCAGCGACACCGCCGATATTTTTGAGCAGACCGCCAGCATCTTTCTGCAAACCGACTCGGTGACCGGGCATATCGAACAGGTGGACCTGGACAGCTTGCAGCCAACCGTATAATAAGAAAGGGCATAGCAGCAACATGAAAAAGGATGTTTTAATCACCATCAAGGGTACCCAGCAGGTGGAAGAGGAATCCGACAGCACAGAACTGTTTACAATCGGTACATTTGATAAAATAAAAAACAAAGTGTATATTACCTATGAGGAAAGCGAGACCACCGGCTTTCAGGACTGCCGCACGACCTTGAAGATCGACGGCGACCAATCGGTTACCATGCTGCGCAGCGGGACCTCCCGCTCCCAACTGGTCATCGAGCGCGGGAAGCGCAACGTAGGATACTACGGCTTCCCGGAAGGGGATTTAATCATCGGGGTCACCGCCCGGGAGATCCGAGCGAACTTTGGAGAGGACGGCGGCAGTTTGTACTGCCGGTATGACCTGGATATCAACTCCGCGGTGATGAGTAAAAATGAACTGTATGTGGACGTAAAACCCAATACGCCCCAATAAAAACGACATTAATAAGACATCAATAAAAGAATAGGATGAGAAAAGTTATGACAAACCCAATCAAAGAAGCCAGCGCCGCTTTGCGGGAGGTTATTTTAGCCGCAGCCGGACGGGCTGTGGCGGAAAACCTTCTGCCCGGCGAGCCGCTCCCTGATTTTACCATTGAGATCCCCGCGGACACAAGCCACGGGGACTTCGCCACCAACATCGCCATGGCCAGCGCCCGGGCCTTTAAAATGGCCCCCCGCAAAATCGCGGAGCTGCTCACAAGCCAGATGGTGTTAGACGGCACCCCCTTTGACCGGTATGAAATCGCCGGCCCCGGTTTTATCAACTTCTTTTTAAAGCCCCAGTGGTTTGCCTCGGTGGTGCGCACGGTGGAGCAGGAAGGGGAAAGCTATGGCCGCTCGGATTACGGCCAGGGCAAAAAAGTGCTGGTGGAATTTGTCTCCGCCAACCCCACCGGCCCCATGCACATCGGCAACGCCCGGGGCGGCGCCATCGGCGACGGGCTGGCCTCGGTGCTCAGCTGGGCGGGCTACCAGGTAAAGCGGGAGTTTTACGTCAACGACGCCGGCAACCAGATCGCCAAATTCGGCGTCTCCTTAGAGGCCCGGTATTTACAAATCTATGACCCGTCGGCGGAGATGCCCGAGGACGCCTACCAGGGCGCGGACATTGTGGAGCACGCCAAAAACTTCGCCGCCATCCACGGGGACAAGTACGTCTCCGCCACCCCGGAAGAGCGCCGGGAAGCTTTGGTGGCTTATGCCCTTCCTTTAAATATCGAAGGGCTCAAACGGGACCTTTTAAAATACCGGATCGAATATGACAACTGGTTTTTGGAATCCACCCTGCATAAAAACGGCGCGGTGGACAAGGTGATCGCCTTACTAAAGGATAAAGGCGCCACCTATGAACACGAAGGCGCTTTGTGGTTTAAAGCCACCGATTACGGCGCCGATCAGGATTTTGTGCTGGTGCGGCAAAACGGCATCCCCACCTATGTGGTGCCGGACATCGCCTACCACTATGACAAACTGGTGACCCGGGGCTTTGATATCGCCATCGACGTGCTGGGAGCCGACCACCACGGTTATGTCCCCCGCTTGAAAGCGGCGCTGACCGCCCTTGGCATCGACGCGAACCGCCTGAATGTGGTGCTGATGCAGATGGTGCGCCTAGTGCGGGACGGGGAGGTCATCAAGGCCAGCAAACGAAGCGGCAAGGCCATCACCCTGGTCACCCTGCTGGACGAAGTGCCCATCGACGCCGCCCGGTTTTTCTTTAACCTCAGGGAGGCAAACTCCCACTTTGATTTTGACCTGGATCTGGCAGTGGAGCAGTCCTCCCAAAACCCGGTGTACTATGTCCAGTACGCCCATGCCCGGATCTGCAGCATTTTAAAAAGCCTTACTTCCGACGGCATCACCCGCCGGAAGCCCTCTTTGGAGGAGCTTTCCCTGCTGACCGCGCCGGAGGAAACAGAGCTTATCCGCCATCTGGCCAACCTCCCCGGGGAGATTATCGAGGCCGCCAAAAACTATGACCCCGCCCGGATGACCCGGTATTCCATGGAGCTTGCCACCAAGTTCCACAAATTCTACAACGCCTGCCGGGTTAAATGCGAGGATGAGCCGCTGATGCAGGCGCGCCTTTCCCTGTGCACCGGTGTGAAAACCGTGCTGCACAATGTGCTGACCATGCTGAAAATCGACGCGCCGGAGTCGATGTAGCCGTTTATCAGACGTTTTCCGGCCTGTTATCAGGCCGGCCGCCATCTTCTATAAAAAAGGGACGTGAGAATTTCATGGATATCCCCCTTCCTCTGCCGCTTTTGTTAGACGGCGGAACGGGAACCAATTTATTATCATACGGATTTACCTTTGACCAGTGCCTCCCCCAGTGGGCTCTGGAACACCCGGCTCAGGTAAAGGCGCTTCAGCAGGCTTATGTGCAGGCGGGCTGCGACGCTGTTTACGCTCCCACCTTCGGAGGCAGCCGGGCGGCGCTTAGCGCCTTCGGCCTGGAGGATCGCGCCCGGGAGCTTAACCGGGATCTTGTCGCCATGACCAAGGAAAACGCCCCGGAGGTTTTGTGCGGAGCGAGTATTTCCCCCACCGGGCTTTCCCTGCACCCCTTTGGCGACGCGGCGATCAGCGAGATGAAAAGCGTCTTTTCGGAACAGGCGGCCGCCGCCAAAGAGGGCGGCGCGGACTTTTTTGCCATCGAGACCATGACCTCCTTGTCCGAGGCCCGCACCGCCGTGCTGGCCTGCCGGGAGCTTGATCTTCCCATCTTTGTAACCATGGCGGTGGACGAAGAGGGGAAGGCTCCCTCCGGCGCGTCGGCTTTAGGCTGCCTTATCGTTTTGCAGGAACTTGGCATTTCCGCTTTCGGCCTTAACTGCGGTGACGGCCCGGATACCTACCCCGCTATTATTGAGGAACTTCACTCTTTTGCCAAGGTGCCGCTGATTGCCAAACCCAGCGCCGGCCTTCCTCATGACCCTGACTTTACCTATGACCGAACGCCCAGGCAGTTTGCCGAGGATTTTAAACCCATTTTGCAGGCCGGCGCCCAAATCGCCGGCGGCTGCTGCGGTACCGGGCCGGAGCATCTGGCCGCCCTGCGGGAAACCCTTGACCGCTTTGACTTTTCTCACGTCAGCCGGGAAAAGGATTATCACGACCTGGTGCTGACAAACGGCCTGCAGACCTTTTCTATCAACGCCGAATCGGTGGATTTCACCGAACCGCTCCCCTGCACGGTGGATATGGCCGACCAGCTGTTAGCGCTGGAGGAGGACAGCAAGGACGTGATTCTGCTGGAAATTCACTCTCCGGACGATGCCCTTCAGTTTGCCAGAAACGCCCATATCGCCCAGCTCCCCGTCTGTTTTTCCGCAGACGACGAGCTGTCGTTAAAAACCGCCCTGTATTTGTATCAGGGCCGGGCGCTGGTGGATTCCCAAAGCCAACTGGACAAAGACGTGCTGCATCAGATTGCCGCCAAATACGGCGCTATTGTGTTTTAAAAATACTGTATAAAAGGAGCGCTGCAAAACCTTCCGTTTTGCAGCGCTCCTTTTGTTTATTTAAAGCATCCTTGCCGCAGAACGCTCCCCCTCGTCGGTTATCCAAGTTGATGACACATCAATTTTTTGTATGCCGTCGGCGAATACCCCGTCTTTTTCTTAAACTGCTGCGAAAAATAAAAGGGGTTTGTGTATCTAAGCTGCTGGCTTATTTCCGCTACGCTCAAATCGGTTGACAAAAGCAGATGGATGGCCTCGTTTAATTTCAGCGAATAATAGTACTGCATAGGCGTGATCGTCAAATTGGCTTTAAAGATTCTAATCAGGTGATACGAGGTGATCCCCAGACGGCTGCAAATATCCTCTAAGGTAATGTTGTTGTAGATGTTCGTTTTCATGATCTCCACCGCTTCTTTGATATAAAGGTTATCATGCTCCGACCGGGGGGTGAGCGTCCCGATCAGGTTCAACATGGCGAGTTGAAATAAACTGCATGCCTTGTGCACGTCAATGGCGTTGGAAAAATTCTGAAGGACATAAATAATATAGTGCAGTTCTTCCGCAAAATGCTGGTAATTCTGCAAGTGGAACACATGGTCAAGGCCGTATTTTTCCAGGCAGTCTGATAAATACCGCACCCCTTCCCCAGTGAAATGCGCCCATAAAATCGTCCACAGCCGGTCGTTTTTCGATCCGTACTTATGGGCGCAGTCCGGCTCTAAAAACGCAACGTCCCCCTGTTTTAGCACATAGTGTTTTCCTTTATACTCTACATAGCCGCATCCGTCCATACACAAAATGATAATTGCCTCTTGAGTACCCATCCGTTGCATATTCGGGTGTTTCGGCTTTTCGTAATATCCGATTTTGCGCACCGTAAAGGCGTGTTTATAATCCAATGATTCGATCATCTGATCCGGCAAAAGAACGTTAACCTCCATTTTTGGCGCCTCCCTCATCATTATTATATAAAATAATATATAAATGTCAATTATTTATATGTGCAATGCAATTATTGATATTCAAACCTCCTCGCCCAGCTTGTATACTGTAGTAGACAGGAGCGGTAAATCCCATAACCGCCAAGCAACAGGAGGTGCTTTTATGAAACGGTCTGCTTTTAGAAGGGCGATATCCCTTGCCCTATCGCTGTTAATCGGCTGCAGCGGTTTTTCGTATGCGATTGCCGCCAATGAAAACAGGGAGGGAAAAACAGCAAACATGTTAAACAATCTATCAGGGGCAGCAATCCCCAGCGCCATGATGCGCGTTTCGGCTAATTCTTCCAACGGAAGCTATCCGCCGTCCAATGCCATTGACGGCGACACCGGCACCATCTGGCATTCGGAATGGACGCCGGAAAACGTGCCGTTTCCCCACATCTTTACCATCAGCTTAAGTAAAAAGTTGACACTAGACAGCCTGTCCATTTTGCCGCGGCAGGATGCCGACGCCGGAAAAACCACTTCCGGGCAGATATACGCCGGCGACTCGCTGGACGATATGACGATGGTCACTGCCTTCACCGGGGATACCAGCCGGAATGCCACTGTGGTAGACCTGAGCGGCGTTCAGGCTAAATACATCCAGATTTACTCGCTGGCTGCTAACAGCGCCAATACAGCCATCGCCGAGATTACCTTGACCACCTCGGAACAGTCGGCTGTTCAGGCGTTCAGCGAATATCTTACAGCGGAAAACCTGCTTCAAAAAGCCGTCGCCGGCGATCATGTAGGCGAATACGACCAGGCCGACATCGACGCTTTTCGGACACAGGTAGACGGTTTTCTGGCAGAGCTGGAGGACGAGTCCTTATCCGAACAGGATTATCTGGAGCTAAGTGAACGAATCAAAGCTGCCTGTGACGCCTTTGCCAGCAAAGCGAAATCCTATGGCAAAGAGGATTTGCAGTCTTTTATGGAACAGCTCAAACAGCTCAAAGAGGAAGCTATCCCGCAGGCAGACCGGGATGCCGCCGAGGCCCTGCTCATTAAGGCCCAAGAGGTATACGCGGATCCGGACGCCTCTAAACAAGCGGTTCAGGATATGGCCGTCGACCTGCTGGAGCTAATCAATGTTCTCAGCGCTGCCGCTCAGGGCGCTTGCAGCCTGGCGGGCGAATGGGAGTTCGCTTTAAACGCTTATAACGGCGGAACCGATTTTTCCGGAACCGTCAGCCTTCCCGGCACCCTGGATACCAATAAACAGGGAACCTATAACGGGAGCAACGACATCGAACGGTTAAGCCGGCTGTATAAATACACCGGGCCTGCCACCTATCAAAAAGAATGGTATATCAGCGAGCAGTGGGCCGGAAAATCCGTCACCCTGTATATGGAACGCTCCCGGGAAACCCGCGTATGGGTCAACGGCACCGAGGTGACATCCGATGATCGGAGTATCCTGCCGGTATCGCAAAGCTATGATATTACAAATAGTTTAAAATTTGGGCAGTATAACACCATCGCCATCCAGGTGGACAATTCCTATTCGGATCTCCCGGCAGAGTCGATTTTACGCTCCCACATGGCGGCCGACGAAACCCAGACCAACTGGAACGGCATTGTAGGAGACTTTGAGCTGCAAATTAACGACAAGGTCTTTATTGATGATCTGCGGGTATATCCCAATGAGGATCTTACAAGCGTTAAAGTGGAAGCCGATGTCACAAACACCTCTGACGCGGCGTATACAGGTGTTTTGACCTTCAGCTGCCCGGATACGGAAAAACGCACGGTCTCGGTCGCCCTCGCCCCAGGGGAGAGCAAAACGTTTACTGTCTCGGATTACGCCATGCCGGAAAACGTCAAATTGTGGAGCGAATTTGACACCCCGCTCTATGAGATGGCCGCCTCCCTTGACAGCGGCAGCACTACCACCCAGACCTTCGGCATGCGCTATTTCAGCAAAGGGGAGGACGGAACTTCCCTGACCATCAACGGGGCAGAGGTCTTTTTACGGGGTGAAACAAACTGTGCTGTGTTCCCCATCACCGGTTACGCGCCCATGGATGAGGCGGATTGGGAGGAACTGTTCACCGTTTACCAGTCCTATGGAATAAACTTCGTTCGGTTCCACAGCTGGTGCCCGCCTGACGCGGCTTTCCAAGCGGCGGACAAGCTGGGGCTTTACTTGCAGCCGGAACTGTCCTGCTGGGACGGCGGCATGCTTGACAACGACGTGAAGAAAAACTATTACTCCAAAGAGGCCCATGCCATCGTAAAAGAGTACGCGAATCACCCTTCCTTTGTGATGCTCTCCTTTGGAAACGAGCTGTCTTACTCCACGGAAAACTATCAGTACGCCGACCAGCTGATCGGAGATCTAAAGCAGCAAGACCCCACCAGGCTGTATGCGCCGGGCTCCAACGTCGGTTTTGGCGGAACCACCCCAAGCTCCAATACGGATTTCTATACCGCGCAGCAGTTTGCCAACATACAGGCCCGCGGCTCCTACGGCGGACTGGACGGCTTTGTCAATCAGCAAGCCCCCTCCAGCGACGTCAATTATGACGCGGTGATCGAGGCGCTGGCGGAGTACCATGTGCCCTTCTTCAACTTCGAGGTGGGCCAGTACCAGGTATTCCCCGACGTGCTCACCGAAACCGACCAGTACACCGGTGTCCTCGCCGCCCGCAATTTTGAGATGATTTTAGATAAGATTGAGGAAAAAGGCCTTTCCGAAGAGGATGTGGAAAATGCCATCAACGCCTCGGGCATGCTCTCCCGGCTCGCCTATAAAGCGGAGATCGAGGCCGCCCTGCGGACAGAGGATATGAGCGGCATCGCTTTGCTTGGCATCCAGGATTTCTGCGGCCAGGGAACCGCTTTGGTGGGCATGATGAATGCTCTCGGCGACCCCAAGCCCTATGATTTTGCCGATCCGGAGGAATTCTCTTCCTTCTTTAACCCCACGGTTGTGTTGTTCGAATCCTCCAAGTTCACCTACAAAAACTCCGAGACGCTCACCGGGAACCTGCTGCTTTCAAACTATTCCCAGGATGATATCAGCGGCGAAATTAAATATCAACTGTCCTCCCAGGACGGCAGTGTGTTCTTTGAAGGCGCCACCGGCGCCGTCAACTTTAAACAGGGCGAACTGACAAACGCCGGCCAGCTGTCGATCCCCTTAGACGATGTAACCGAACCCACACAGTTTACCTTAACAGTCTCCTGCCTAGATTCCAAAAACAGCTACCACATCTGGGTGTATCCGGACGAAGGCCAAGCCGACGACGGCGAGGTTTATGTGACGGAATCTTTAGATGATACGGCGCTTTCTGTTCTCCAAAACGGAGGAAGCGTCTTTATCAGCCCCACCGTCGTGAAAACCTCGATCCCCGACAGCCTGGAAGGCCGGTTTACCACCGCTTTCTGGTCTACCTGGGACACCAGCCAGCCCGGAACCATGGGGCTTTTGCTTGACCCCTCCCACCCGCTGTTCCAAAAATTCCCCACCGACTATTATTCGGATTACCAGTGGTGGGCGGTATCCCGCTACGGACGCCCCATGAATCTGGAAGCGCTCACCGGCAAAAACGGTGAAAAAATCGAGCCTGTGGTAAAAGTCCTGGATGGATTTACAAACTTAAACAACCTGGGATTTTTATATGAGGCCAAAGTGGGGAACGGAAAAATCATGGTTTCCTCCATGAATCTTGAAAACCTGAAATACGAGTATCCGGAAGCCATGGCCCTTCGCAACGCCATTATTAGCTACATGAATTCGGACGATTTTAATCCGGAAACAGAACTTACTGCCGAACAGATCAACAGCCAGATAAAAGCCTTTACCGGCAACAAGGACAATCTTGCGCTTGGCAAAAACGTATTTGAGTCCGATGCCATCAACGCTCCCGAATGGGCGGAGGAAAACCTGGTGGACGGCCTCACCGTATCCAACCAGGACGGCAACGGGATTTACGGATATTCCTCTAACGCGGATTATCCTCTCACCCAAACCGACTGCAACGCCGGATTTATTGTGGACTTAGGACGCTCCACCGAATTTAACAGGGTCGTTTTATATCCCCGGACAGATGTGGTGGCCGCCGGCACTACCAACGGCGCGGCCAACTTCCCGCGGACGTTTGAGATTCAGGCGTCGGATGATATCAGTTTTTCCACCTACGACGTCCTTTGTTCGCAAACGGATGTTACAACCACTATCGACCAGCCGGTAACCCTGGAATTTGACAGCGTCACCAAGCGGTACATAAGACTGCGGGTGACCCAAATGGGCATGTCGGATTCAGGGGACCGCGGACGTGTCCAGCTGGCTGAATTTGAAGTGTATAACGACGCGCCGGATCCCATCCCGGTGACAGGGGTAACCTTAAATCAATCGGAGATCACCTTAAAGGCCGGTGAAAATGCGGCGCTGACAGCTGCCGTGACCCCCGAGGATGCCACAAACAAAACGGTCACCTGGAGCAGCAGCGATCAAACCGTGGCGGTCGTGGACCAATCCGGCAATATCAGCGCCCTTTCCGCTGGAACGGCCATTATTCAGGTAACCACAGCAGAGGGCGGATTTACCGCTCAGTGTACCGTTCATGTAACGGATGAACCCACTGACCCCGGTGATTCCAGCGAGCCCACCGACCCCGGTGACTCCAGCGAGCCCACCGATCCCGGCGACTCCAGTGAGCCCACCGATCCCGGCGACTCCAGCGAGCCCACCGATCCCGGCGACTCCAGCGAGCCTGCTGATCCCGGCGACTCCAGCGAGCCCACCGATCCCGGCGATTCCAGCGAGCCTGCCGACCCCGGCGATTCCAGCGAGCCGAGCAACCCGACCACGGGATCCGGCACCAGCCTGTTCCTCGGCCTTGCCTCTGTAGTTGTAGTCTGCGGAGCGCTCACAGCTATCCTTCTTTTAGTCAAAAGAAAAAGCCGGATTACCGGAAAATAATACAAAACAAACGAACTAAAGCAAAAAGGACTGCCTCAAAACGAAAGTTTTGAGGCAGTCCTTTTTTAGATGCAGGCCCGCTATAGAGACTTCCTGTCACGATTCCGGAACCGCTTTTTGCCGGCGGCGTTTTAACAGCCAAAACAGTGTTGCCGCAGCGATCACAGCGCCGCAGGTCCCCGCGATGATATCCCACATGGTGTCGTCCAAACTCCCCAGCTGGGAATCAAGTCCTAACACATGGTCGGCAAAAAACTCATAGATCTCCCACAGCCCTGCACAGGCGGTGGAGAAAAAGAAACTGAACGCCACCGGCAATATGAGCGGCAGATCTTCCCCCCCGCCGGCGCCGGAGGATCAGGGAATACAAATACTGGCCGATGTATACCAGCATCACCCCACTGCCCAGATGCACCACAACGTCATACCAGGAGACATTGTCATAAAGGTTTAGCATCATGCCGCCGTACTGGGCGAACAGCAAAAAGATAAAAACCGTCACATACTGGGGCAGAGGCACCCAACAGATAACCACATTGAGCGCTACCGCCGTCCCCAGCACCACAAGCAGGTTAAAGGGGTCTACAACGTGAAAGAAAAGCCGGTCGATCAAAAAGGAGATCAAGACAAACCCGTAATAAGGCAAGGTCAGCAAAATCCGGCCTTTTAAAGAACGGCTAAAAGTATTCGTAGGCAAAATCGCTCCTCCTTTTCCCCCACCCGGCGGTTACCGTCCCGCCAGAAAGGGCTTTGCTTTGTTGACTAGCTGTTTATCGTTATCATAACTGAGGATTTCGTGCACCCGCCCCAGTTCCACCCAGCGGATCTGGGAAATCTCTTCTTCCTGGGGAACATAGTCAAAATTTTTCGCCTTGGCTAAAAAATAAACCACGTCCTTTTGGGTATCCTTTTTGGGAGAATAGGACACAATCTCCCGGAAGGTGGGGTCGATAATCACCTCAATGCCCGTTTCCTCCCGGATCTCCCGCTCAGCGGTTTGCAGCTCGGTCTCCCCGGCCTCCACATGGCCTTTGGGGAACGACCAGTGTCCGCCGTTGGCGTGCTTAATTAAAAGCAGTTCGGTATTGCCGTGAAATTTGCGGTATACAATCGCGCCGCAGGACTTCTCAAAATTCATACTGCTCGCACCTTTCTGATAGAAGTAATCTTTTTTATTTTATCATATTCCTGCGGAAAAATCTCTTTTTTTACAAAAAATTCAGAAACGACGAAACTGCCGGACAGCTTTCCTGGATTTGTTAAACAACGCCGGCAAAAAAGAAAGCCTGGCATTAAGCCAGGCCGCAGTCGTTATAATCTTTCCATTTTTCCCGGTGCTGATGGTCGTTGTAAACCCGTATGACAAAATAAGCGATCGTGGTTGCCACGGCGGCAACCCCCAGCAACACAGTAATAATCGAAATATATCCGTTGTTTTTCGGCTGTAAATTTTTCAACTTTGCCACCTCCCGGAAAAAACTCGCAGCATTCTGTTGTTTATTATTCATCATATACGATTTTTCCCACAAAGTCAACCGATAAACTAGCAATTGTAAGAAATTCGTCATCCTTAGCTTTCCCGGAAATAGCGATACAATGAAAAAAGCAATTCCCCAGAGGTTGGAGGGAATTGCTTTCAAACATCTTTTGGGCTTATGCGTTCTGCAACTTTTTCGCCAGCTGCGATTTTTTTCTGGCCGCCGCATTTTTATGGAACAGACCCTTAGCACACGCCTGATCGATGGTCTTGAACGCCTGGTTGACCGCAGCCTGCTTGTCAGCAGCGCCGGCCTCAATGGCTTTGTTCGCCTTTTTCACCATCGTCTTCAGGTTGGAACTCATCGCTTTGTTGCGCATGGTTTTGGTTTTGATGACCTTAACACGTTTTTTCGCTGATTTAATGTTGGGCATTCGTGGCACCTCCTTCACATAAAGCCGGATGTATCTGCACAAAATAGCATTAGTTTAAAATCCACCGTGAAAAATTGGCCGGGAAAGCGGGTTATCTTTCCAGCCAGAGACACGATCACAGCGGCTGTCATACTATGACGCTGGCATATATGACACTGGCATACCATGACAGTGCTTATAATGATACCATTTTCACCCGCAAATTGCAAGAGGTTTTCTAAACAAAATTTCCATAAAACCCAAGGAGGCGCTTGTGATGAATATACGAACCGACCTGGCCCTGGAACGGGTAGAAGTATTAAGCGGCCAGATCCCCCCGGGGGTCACCCGGCAGCAGCACCGCCGGGGAGATGTAACCGTCACCCGGATTATTGTAGAGGATGCGTGCGGTGCCAAGGCTCTGCAAAAACCGCCGGGCAGCTATGTCACCCTGGATTACCGGCCGTTTCAAACAATTACCAACCGGCTGGAGGAAGAGGTGGAAGCCGCCGCCGAAGAAATCCGCTCCTTTCTCCCGGAAAAGGGGTTGGTGCTCTGCGTGGGGCTGGGGAACGCCGACATCACCCCGGACACCATCGGCCCCTTGACCGCCGCCTCCATTTTGGCCACCCGCCACATCATGGGGGAAGTAGCCAAGTCGGCGGGTCTTGAAGGCCTGCGGCCGGTGGCGGCCCTTTCCCCCGGTGTGTTGGGGCAGACCGGCATCGAAACCGCTGAGATCATCCAGGGGGTCTGCCGGGAGCTAAAGCCCTGCGCGGTTATCGCTGTGGATGCGTTAGCTTCCCGCAGTGTGGAGCGCTTGGGCTGCACCGTACAGATTTCCGACACAGGGATCACCCCCGGCTCGGGGGTGCAAAACGCCCGCAAGGCCCTGAATAAAGAGGCCTTGGGCGTCCCGGTAGTGGCCATCGGCGTTCCCACCGTGGTGGACATGGCCACCATTGCCTACGACCTGTGGGAAGGAAAGGAAGAAGGCAAGATTTCTGAACGGGGGCAGACCATGATGGTCACACCCCGGGAGATCGACCTCATCGCCGAACAGGCCTCCAAACTGCTGGCCTTTTCCATCAACCGCGCTTTGCAGCCCCAGCTGACCTTTGAGGAACTTTCTTCCCTGGTGTCTTAACAAAGTCACAAAAAATTCATGTTTTCCGCCTTTCCCCGGGCATATATTGGTAAAGACCGGGAGAAAGGCGGTTTTCTTTTCCCCTTTTACTCCCCGGCTGTCAGGTACAGGATGGATGAGGATTGCCCTCGGGAGGTGCAAAGGTTTGAGACGACGCAGAGGACGTCCGGGTGCGCGGACGAAAAACCGGTATAAAAAGCTGGCGCTCTGCCTGGCGGCGGTGCTGTGCGCCGGCGGGCTTGTAAAACTGATGTTCCTGTCCCTGCCCTATTTAAGCGCGGCAGCGGAAAAAGCGGCGGTGTTTTCCGCCGCGCTGACTATGCCGGAGGGCGGAAAACATCTGCTGGCCGAGGCTGTTAACGCCGAGCCTTCTTTGGAGGAGACCTCCTCCCAGGCGGCTTCCTCGGAGGCTGTATCATCGGAAGAAACCTCTTCCGCCGAAGCCTCCAGCGCTGAGATCTCTTCAGCGGAAGCGTCCTCCGCCGCTTCTTCTCAGGTACAGCAGGAAAAACCCGCCGACGCCGGCACCATTGTGCGCAAAACCTACACCGCCTCGGCCTCCAACATCTTTCTGCCCCTTCCCGGCGGAGCATTTGTGAAAAACGTCACCAGTTTAAGCGCCGATAAGGTTAAAGAGGCTATGGCGGCCGCACCGGCCTTTACCCTTACCAAAAGCGACGACCCCCAGGTGCTCATTATGCACACCCACACCACCGAAAGCTATGAACCGGTCACCCGGGACTGGTATGACAAATCCTACAACTCCCGCACCACCGACAACAGCAAAAACATGGTGCGGGTGGGGGATGAGATCGAAAAGCAGCTGAAAGCGGCAGGCATCGGGGTGCTCCACGACACCACCCAGCACGACTATCCCTCCTACACCGGGTCCTATGAACGCTCGGCTGAGACGGTAAAAGGGTACCTGAAAAAATACCCCTCCATCAAGGTGGTGCTGGACGTCCACCGGGACGCCATCCAGTCCTCCGACGGCACCCGCACCGCTCCGGTCGCTAAGATAAACGGCAAAAACGCCGCCCAGGTGATGATTATCTCGGGCTGCGACGACGGCACCATGAACTACCCCAACTATTTTAAAAACCTAAGCTTTGCCTGCGCCTTGCAGGATCAGCTGGAAAAGGACTACAAGGGGCTCACCCGGCCGCTGTTATTCGACTACCGCAAATACAACCAGGATCTGACCACCGGCTCTATCCTGCTGGAAATGGGCTCCAACTCCAACAGTTTGGAGGAAGCCGTTTACACCGGCGAACTGGTGGGAAAATCGCTCGCCAAGGTGCTGCAAAGTCTGCAAAAATAAGCGCTCCCCCCTCTCCTTTTGCGCCCCGGAAAACGCTGTCAGGTATAAAAGGCGTTTTCCGGGGCGATACTGCTATTAGCCCCGGCAAGGAGAGGATATCATGAAGGATCGAAAAAGAAACCGGCAATGTTTCTGGCTGGCATTCGCCGTCACCCTGCTCATCTGCGGCAGCCTGTACGGGTTTTATACCGCCGCCGTCAACACCCAAAGCCAAATCCAGGGGGATGATCCCTCCGTCTGGCTTCGGCTGGAGAAGGACAGCGGCGACGTGCGCATGCGCCTGATGGGGGAGGAATACGCCCTTTCCCTGGCGCCAATCAACGAAGCAGTCAAACAGCTCCACCGGTTTCACGCCGTCATCCCCGCGGAATACCGGCTTTATTCCCAGGGTGTCGCCCTGTTGGAGCAGGCGGTGAACAGCCTGCTTGGATAAATTGCTTTGGCAATCAGAATTTTGAGATTCCCCTCTTTTTTCTGTTGACAGCCGGAGATTTTAGTGTTATAATTTGGTAAACTGTTGAAGAAGAGAAGTAGGCCGAATCCCTTTTTTCCCAGAGAGCTGTGGGCAGTGGAAGCACGGCAAAAAACATCCGGCTGAATGGACTTCTGAGGGCGAGCAGAAATAAAACCGGTTTCCCCCGGTTTTAGAGTATGGGAGACGGAGCATGACTCTCCGTAAACAAAGGTCTGCATATGCTAGTATGCGTAAAGTGGGCGCAAGATTTTGCGTCAAGCCGGGTGGCACCGCAGGAGATTTACAAATCCTGTCCCAGCACAAAAACTGGGACAGGATTTTTTATTTTTATATTCTGTCCCCACATCAGAAAGGAGACTGAAAACCATGGCAGACAAAAACATCCCCTACAAAATTTATCTTGAGGAATCCGAGATGCCCACCGCGTGGTACAACCTGCGGGCCGACATGAAAAACAAGCCCGCCCCCCTGCTCAACCCCGGCACCCACAAGCCTATGAAGGCGGAGGAACTGGCCGGCGTCTTTTGTGACGAGCTGATTAAACAGGAGCTAGACGACACCACCCCTTACTTTGAAATTCCCGAACCCATCCGCAACTTCTACAAGATGTACCGCCCCTCCCCTTTGGTGCGGGCCTACTGCCTGGAGGAAAAGCTTCAAACCCCGGCAAAGATCTACTATAAATTCGAGGGCAACAACACCAGTGGCAGCCACAAGCTGAATTCCGCCATCGCCCAGGCCTATTACGCCAAAAAACAGGGACTCAAGGGCGTGACCACCGAGACGGGCGCCGGCCAGTGGGGTACTGCCCTGTCCATGGCCTGCTCCTACTTTGATCTTGACTGCAAGGTGTATATGGTCAAGGTGTCCTACGAGCAAAAGCCCTTCCGGCGGGAGGTTATGCGCACCTACGGCGCATCGGTAACCCCTTCCCCCTCTATGGAGACCGAGGTGGGCAAAAAGATTTTAGCGGAGCATCCCGGCACCACCGGAAGCTTAGGGTGCGCCATCTCCGAGGCGGTGGAAGCAGCCACTACCACCGAAGGCTACCGCTATGTGCTGGGCAGCGTGTTAAACCAGGTGCTGCTCCACCAGTCGGTGATCGGCCTGGAGACCAAAACCGCCCTGGACAAATACGGCATCAAGCCGGATATCATCATCGGCTGCGCCGGCGGCGGCTCCAACCTGGGCGGACTGATCTCTCCCTTTATGGGCGAAAAGCTCCGGGGCGAAGCGGATTACCGCTTTATCGCGGTGGAGCCCGCCTCCTGCCCCAGCTTTACCCGGGGCAAATACGCTTACGACTTCTGTGACACCGGCATGGTCTGCCCGCTGTCCAAAATGTACACCCTGGGCAGCGGCTTTATCCCCGCCCCCAACCACGCCGGCGGCTTGCGGTACCACGGCATGAGCTCCACCCTGTCCCAGCTTTATCACGACGGCCTGATGGAGGCGGTCTCGGTTCCCCAGACGGCGGTGTTCGAGGCGGCGGAGCGGTTTGCACGGGTGGAGGGCATCCTCCCCGCCCCTGAAAGCGCCCACGCCATCAAGGTGGCCATCGACGAGGCGATGAAGTGCAAAGAGACCGGCGAGGAAAAAACCATCGTCTTCGGCCTGACAGGAACGGGCTATTTTGACATGGTGGCCTATGAAAAATTCCACAACGGCCAGATGGAGGATTACGTCCCTACCGACCAAGAAATCCAGGAAAATCTCAATAAGCTCCCCCAAGTGGAGGCATAAATCCTTTTTCGCCCCGGAGCGTCAAGAGCATTTTTCAACAATGTATGTTTAAATAGGTAAAAAATCCCTCTGGCAAAAAGCCAGAGGGATTTTTTTACAGAAATGGAGAAATGGAAAGGAAACAGCTTGCAAAATCAGCCCACGCCCTTGAGCTGTAAACGGAGCTTGTCCGCAATCATGGCGATAAATTCCGAGTTGGTTGGCTTTCCTCTGGAGTTGTGGATGGTATAGCCGAAATAGCTGTTTAAGGTGTCCAGATCGCCCCGGTCCCAAGCCACTTCAATGGCGTGGCGGATAGCCCTTTCCACCCGGGAAGGGGTGGTGTCAAACCGTTTGGCCACCGTGGGATATAAAAGCTTGGTCACCGAATTAATCATATCGGGATTTTCCACCGACAGGATAATCGACTCCCGCAGATAGTGATAGCCTTTAATATGGGCGGGAACGCCGATTTGATGGATCACTTCGGTGACCATCATTTCTAAGCTTTGTCCGGGTGTGGCGGCAATAGCCGCCGGCTTTTTGGAAGCGGCCTTGCCCGCAAAGCCGGTCAGATCCAAAATGCGCTGGGCCAGCACATTCACGTCAAAGGGCTGGAGCACCAGATAATCCGCGCCCTTTTCCAGCACCTCGGCATTCATAAACGCATTGTCGTACTCGGTGCTCACCACAAAAATAGGTTTTTTGATCCCGGCCTTTTGCACCGCGTCCATCAGTCCCAAACAGTCCATCCCCGGCATGTAGGCATCCATAAGCACCACATCCGGTTTTTCCTGACGGATTTTCTCTAACAGCACCATCCCATCCTTGCGGCAGTTTTCCACCTCAAAGCCGCAGGATTTAAGCGCCGCACCGCAGGCGTGGCCGTATTCCGCCGTGTCATCCCCGATAATTATTTTCAGCTTTTGCATCGTTGTCTAACCTCCGTTGTTTTTTCTATGACAGAATATTACCATAAAATGGAATAAATGGCAATACATTTTCTGGAAGTTTTTGTAAAATCAGAATGTTTAATAAAAATATCCCTGTTTTTTAGTTAAGATAGCAGGTTTCCTTCTGTCGAAATCTGAAGAAAAAACAATCTTTTTGTTATATTTTACCATCTTTGTCCGAATATAGCAACTAGGAAGCGGATTTTTTTTCAATTTCTGGCTGAGACAAACTGGTATTGACCATATTTTCAATGAAAATACCGTATCCCCGGGTAGGATCGTTTACAAATACATGGGTAATGGCGCCGATAATCCTGCCATCCTGGATGATAGGGCTGCCGCTCATCCCCTGAACGATCCCTCCGGTTTTTTGAAGCAGCTCGGGGTCGGTGATTTTGATGACCATATTTTTGGTGGCGTGGTTGGAGTTTAAACTGATCTTATCCACCGTCACCGTGTATTCCTTAGGGCCTTCACCGTCCACCGTCGTGATGATGGTGGCGTCGCCCTCTTTAATATCCTGCTTCAGGGCGACGGGCAGCGCCTCCTGACCGCTGGGATTTTCCGCCAAGGTGCCAAAGATCCCCGTTTCGGCGTTAGCCGTCACGATTCCGCAGGCTTTGGTGGAGGCAAAGCTCCCTTTCAGCTCTCCAGGCGTGCCCGACTGCCCTTTAGTAATCCCATTTAATTTGACATCTACGATCTCCCCTGAATGCAGGGGCATAAGCTCCCCGGTGTCCACATCGCAGATGCCGTGGCCCAAGCCTCCAAAGGCAGAGGTGGTAGGATTATAAAAGGTAATCGTCCCGATGCCGGCGGAGCTGTCCCGCACCCAGATGCCGGCCTTGTACTTGCCGTCGGTGGAACACACTACGGGAGTAAGGGTCGTGTGTACGGCCTCACCGTCCCGCAAAAGGGAAAAATCCATTTTTCGCCCGGCGCTTTGTTCCACCAGGGCGGCCACCTCTTCGTTGGTAGAGACCGCCTTGCCGTTAATGGTGGTAATCACATCCCCAGTCTGGATGCCGCAGGCCTTGGCAGGATTTTGGTTCCCCGCGGCGGTGGGGATATCGTTAATGCCCACCACCATCACCCCTTCGGTGCACAGCTTGACGCCGAAGGGCGTCCCGCAGGGCACCAGCATGGTCTGGGTCACCTCCTGCACCCGGGTGGTTTTAATGGGGATAATCCCAAACAGCTTCAGCGAAACGTTCCCCGAGGAAACGCTGTTTTGGGAAGCGCTTTTCACCCGCCCGTTTTCGGGAAGGCTACTTGACGTAACGCTTAGATTTGTTTTAATATGAAGTTGCTCCCCTTCCAAAACATAAAAGTTGTCCGGAAGGGTGAAGTTTAAATAAACGGCGGCGCCGGTGGCCGACAAAGCCAAAAAAGATAAAACACCGGCGGCAAACCGCACAATTTTTCGCATCAATTTCCATCACTCCTGACATTCATTCATGCTATTACTATCGGACAAAAACCATCAAAATATAAAAGGGAATTCCAAGCGCATGAATTTGGAAAATAAAAATTTTTATGAGGGGGATTTTTTATGATCGTTGCCGTTGTGGGCTCTCGAAAAGCCCAGGTATCACCGGAACGGATTTTTCAGGCGCTGCCGGAGGGATGCAGCTGCATTGTCACAGGCGGCGCTGAAGGTGTAGACACCGCAGCGGCTCAGTGCGCCAGGCAGCACGGGCTGCATCTGATCGAAATTTTGCCGGACTATGCCCGGTATGGGCGCACAGCGCCCATAATCCGAAATAAACGGATTGTCCGCCGGGCCGACTATCTGCTGGCGTTTTGGGATTACCGTTCGCCGGGGACGCGAAGCGCGATTTTAGAGTGTTTAAAACAGCGCAAACGGTTTCAGATTATTGTGGTGGAGGATAACGGCTCCCGGGGATAAGTAATTTTCAGCTGAAAATCTTTATTACAAACCGCGCCAGAATTTGTTATAAAAATTTTTTGTTTTGTTTCCGAATTGAGATGGTAATCCGCCTAAGGTTATGGTATAATTTTATATATTGTTAAAAGCGGCTATCAATGACGGCAATAACGGACAAGCAGGTGAAAAACTTTGAGAACGGCGTTTAAAACCATGCGGGTGTTTTTGTACCTTGCCATGATTATCAGCGGTTTTTTTAATATTGTAACGGCGGCGGGGCTGTTCTTCCGCGGCCTTTTTGAAGGCTTTGCATGGACGATTCTGATTTCGTTGGCAGTTGGCTACGGGCTGGTGCTTTGGATGAGCCTTACCAGGCGCTTTGTGCTGGCAGGGTTTGCCGGGCTCGCCTGCTCAGCCGGGATTTTAATCGGCTATATAATCTGCATAGGAGAACTAACGGCGCATTTATACATTGGTCATTTACATATCCTTTTTGTTCCCCTGTTCGCCTTTTTGTGCGCGCTGTTCTTTAACAAAGCTTACCGCTCTAAAAAACGAATCGAATCCGAACGCCCCCTGCGCTCAGACGAATCGATTATCGGCCGTTAAAGCCGCTTTTTACCAACCATATCTCTCACACAATATAAAAACGATCAAAATATCTGGAAAGGCCTGATATCTCTCATGAAAAATAAAGCAACCCGTTACCGGCGCTATCGCAAGCCCAAAAGAAACTACAAACTGATTATTTTAGTGACCGTGGCAGTGGTCTTTGTTATTATTGCCGCCATCGTTTTGCTTATGACGCTAAAGCCCTGGGGACAGACATCCGGCGCCAACGTTTCGTCGGGAATCACTTCGGATGTTTCGGAATCTTCTTCGACAATCAGTCAAAACACAGCTTCCCAGAATTCCCAGCCTGTCCAATCCTCCTCTTCGGGACAGGAACAAAACACCGCCGGCACATCGGACGGTACGACAAGCAGCACCCAGCTGGAGCCTGTCACCGAATATCAGGAGTATGTGTCTGGAAAGCCCGTGCCTCAAAGCCCGCCGGTGGATTCCAACTACTTTAAAGACGCGGTTTTTGTGGGGGATTCCCGCACCGAAGGGCTGATGCTCTACACCGGATTGAGCGCTTACACCACCGCCTATGCGGACAAGGGGCTGACGGTGAGCAAAGTGTTCTCCGAACCCCTCGTTAAACAGGGGGACAAGACGGTTACCGTAGACGAAGCGCTGCGGACCGCCCAGTACAACAAATGCTATATCATGCTGGGCATCAATGAGCTTGGATGGCCCAATGAAAATGTGTTTATCAGTCATTATGAAGACATCATCAATGCCGTGAAGGAAAGCCATCCGGATGCAAAGATCTACGTCCAGTCGATTCTGCCGGTAAGCGCTTCCAAGTCGGAGAAAAACCAAAACGGCATCAACAATGAGCGGATCAACAAATATAATCAGCTTTTGTTGGAATTGTCCGAGAAAACAGGAGCTTATTATCTTGACACCGCGGCTTCGGTGAAGGGCGAAGACGGCACCCTGCCTGAATCCGCTACCAGCGACGGCATCCATTTAAACAAGCAGTTCTGCACCCAGTGGCTGGACTACTTGAAAAATCATACTGTACAATAACAAAAAAAGAGAGGGTAATAGGCAATGAAAAAATGGTTTAAAAAGATTGGCGCTATGCTCTTAGCAGGCGCTATGGCCGCTCTGCTGTTCGCCGGCTGCTCTTCGGACGCTGACGTTACCATCGACGTAAACGCCCTGGCGGATGATCTGCGCAGCTCGGTCACCTTTAACGACGACATCACCAAGATCGACGACGCCGGCATCGCGATGCTCTATAAAGACCTGGACGCGGATCTGGTGGTCAATCAGGCGGTATACGCCAGCAGCGGCGCCAGCACCGAGGAGATTGGCGTGTTCGAGGCTGCGGACGCCGCCGGCGCCGAGCAGATCAAAACGGCGGTAGAGGCCCGTATTCAGTCCCAGATCGACGGATATTCCGACTACGATCCCGATCAGGTACCGCGCTTAAACGACACGGTGCTGCAAACAGTGGGCAAATATGTGATCTTCTGTGCCTCCGACCACAACGACCAGGCCGAGGCTGTAATCGAAAAGTACACAAAATAAAAAGCTTTTATACAAAACAGGCGTCCGGGAAATCTTCCCGGACGCCTGTTCGTTTTTTTGATCAATAAGAAAGGGAGGCTTCAGCCTCCCCTTTCTTATTGCTGATATACCGTTTTGTGTAATGACCCTTTATTTCTCAAAGGGGAGGATCTGGCGCTTTTCATCCGACTCGTGAAGAACTTCCAGCAAACGGAGCACCCGCATCACCTGGTCGTTGCGCACGGCCTGAGGCTCTTTGCCGTCAATAGCGGCCACAAAGTTGCGGTAAAAGTCCCGCACATCACACCGGACGATGGGGAATTCTTTTTTCTGGATGTTTTCGTCGTTCCGAGGAGCCATGGTCTTGGTGAGGCCCGCGGCGGTGACAATGGGGGTAGCGTCTCCCTCAGGAGCGCCGGTGGCATAAACGGTTTTGCAGGGCTGGTTCCAGTCCTCGATGATCGCCGAGCCGTTATGCCCCTGGACATACCAGCGAGGGAGGTTGATAAAGTTGCTGGTGCCCACCTGTAAGTAGGCAGTCACACCGCTTTCAAACCACAGGGTGCACTCAAAGCCGTCGTCTACCTCATCGTTGGTGATGTGGTCAAACCGGCAGAAAACATGGGTGATCTTTTCGGGCACCATTAAAAGCATCTGGTCGATGATGTGGACGCCCCAGTCCAGCAGCATTCCGCCGCCATGCTCTTTTTTCTGGCGCCAGTCCCCGGGGATTCCCCGGCAGCCGTGGACGCGGGACTCCAGCCGGAACACCCGGCCTAATAAGCCGCTGTCGATGGCCTCCTGCATGGTGCGGAAATCCTCGTCCCACCGGCGGTTTTGATGCACCGAAAAGACCACATGATTTTTCTCAGCGCAGTCTAACATCTCCTGCAAGTCCTTGCAGTGCATGGTGACCGGCTTTTCGCAGATTACATGCTTGCCGGCGTTCATGGCGGCGATGGCGATCTCTTTATGCACATCGTTGGGGGTGGCGATCAGAACGATATCCACCTCCGGAGCGGCCAAAACCGCCTCAAAGGAAGGATAAGGGGAAAGGCCGGCCTCTTTGGCGGCCTGCTGGCGGTCTTCCTTGATGTCAAAGGTGCCGCAGACATACGCTTCCTCCAGCGGCTCGATCATCCGGCCGTGGTGGGAACCCATCCCGCCGTAACCCACAATGGCGATTCCTTTTTTTTGCTTGTTTTCCATAACAAATCAGCCTTTTCTATCAAAATTAAATTGCAGATGGTATTGTACCACTATGCGGTGTCCCGCGTCAACCTTGGTTTCACACCTATCTGTTTTTTAGGGCGTTTCAAGATGCAGACGATGAAAAACGCCGTTCCCGACGGCGTTTTTCTTAATGCGTGTTCGACCCGAACACGCTATGCTTCGGTACTAAAAATACCGGTGCCTGTAAGGCAGGCGGGCCAGTGGCCCGGCAGGTATTTTTCCAATGCGTGTTTGACCCAAACACGCTATGCTTCGGAACTGAAAAACACTCGCTGCTAGCAGCAGCGGTGTTTTTCCTAATGCGTGTTCGACCCGAACACGCTATGCTTCGGTACTGAAAAATACCGATGCCTGTAAGGCAGGCGGGCCGGTGGCCCGCCAGGTATTTTTCCAATGCGTGTTTGACCCGAACACGCTATTTTCCAACACCTAAGCCTGGGTATTGCGTGTTCGACCCGAACACGCTATGCCCACCACATCTCAGCGCGGTCCTCGGTGATCAAAATATCATTTAAGAACCGGCAGGCCTTGGAAAGACCCTCGTTGATGCTCATCAGGCTGTCCTCATGCTCGATGCTGATGGCGTAATCATAGCCAACCATCCGCAGGGCGCTGATGATATCCTTCCAGAACTTGTAGTCGTTGCCATAGCCCACCGTGCGGAAGAACCAGGAACGTCCCAGCTCGTCGGAATAGGGCTTGGTGTCCAGCACGCCGTTGACGGCGATGTTGCGGGGATTCAAGTAGGTGTCTTTGGCATGGAAATGGAAGATGGCCGGGCCCAATGCTTTGATGACCTCTACCGGATCCATTCCCTGCCAGATAATGTGGCTGGGGTCGAGGTTCGCGCCCAGCTCGGGGCCTACTGCATCCCGGATGCGCAAAACGGTCTCGGTATTGTAAACGCAGAAGCCGGGATGGGGCTCAAAGGCGATCTTATTGACGCCATGATCCTTGGCAAACTTCACAAACTCTTTCCAGTAGGGGATTAAGCAGTCCTCCCACTGGTATTTTAAGATGTCCAAAAACTCATCCGGCCAGGCGCAGGTCACCCAGTTGGTGTACTTCGCGCCGGGATGGTCGCCGGGGCAGCCGGAGAAGGTGTTGATCTGATGGACCCCCAGCTTTTCCGCCAGCAGAACCGCCTGATGCAGGTCATGATCTGCCTGGGCGGCGATCTCCTTGTTGGGATGCACCGGATTGTTGTGGGTAGACAAAGCGGAGATTTCCATCTCATGCTTTTGCAGAGTCTCTTTAAAGGTCTCCAGCGCCTTGTCGTCTTTTAACAGCACGTCAGGGTCGCAGTGAGCCTTGCCGGGGTTTCCGCCGCAGCCGATCTCTACCATTTTTACGCCGTGGGGTTTTAAATAGCCCAGGGCTTCGTCCAAGGGCTTTGCCCCTAACAGGACGGTAAATACGCCTAATTTCATCGTTAAAACTCCTTTCCATTCAAAGAAGATATAAGCAGAAAACTGTTTGCGCCAAAAGAATATGCTATCTGTCCCATCTTGCTTCCACCGGGGGCAGAGGAGGGTACGCGCTGTGAGGCTCTTTCTGATACCAGTAGGCCACAGAGGAAATTTCCTCCTCCAACGGCCGAAGCCCCGGTTTTCTCCACCAGCCAAGGGTATCCACCGTCACCTTTAAATCGTGGAAAAAGCCGATGCTGTCATAAAGATGCCAGCGGTAAAGGCTAAAGCGGCGCCCGCCGGAGGTATTCGCAAGCTTTGCTAAAGGCATCCCTAAAAAGGGCGTGGAAAAAGCCTGCTCGGCGTTGCCGGCCAGATCCGTGTTAAAGGGAGAAAATCCGAATGAGCCGCCAAAGTAATCTTCGGTTCCGTTGTCGGCCATCGTAGGATACTCCCCGTCCCCGTCGATATAAAATTTCACTTCCCCTTCGCCCCACCAGCTGCTGTTGAGCGCGTTCCAGGCGAGATAAGTGCCTACATAACACCCTTCCCCGGTGATCCCGTCCGCAATGGTGTAAACGGGATTGTCCAGCGTGGTTTTGGCCCGCCGGTACTGAGCGTGAAAAAACAGCGCGCCTTCCGGGACGGGATAAAGCTGATACAGCACCCGGTAGGCAATACAGCCGATATCCCGGTCGCCCTCATTGGTCAAGGTAAATTTCGCGCTGCGGTAAAAGGGCATCTGCCAGTAACAGCTGTAGGCGTTTCTGGGAAGCGCCACCACCGGCAGGGAATTGACTGGGTGTTTGTCCTCATCAAAGCCGTTTGCAAAAAACATGCCCAGCGGGACTTCCACCGAAGGCGTTTTTTCGCCGTCCCAGTAGATGCGCAGAATCAGCTCCGAAAGATAGACATGGTCGGTGGTGATAAAAAACTCATTGATACAGCCGGAGCCGGTGATGTCCGCCAATGTTTTGGTTTCACCGGCGGCCAGCTGCAAAAAGGGATGTACTTTCCACCCTTTCCCCTGGTCGATTGTCTGCTCGGGATGGTTTTTATCCCAGCGGCAGCTTCCTCCCGGTTCCCCGGTGGGATTTTCGGCAGAAATCTGCCGGGTGATTTTCACAGGTGAAAAGGGAAGATCCTGTAATATCATAAGCGGTACCTATCCTTACCTTTTGACTAATTCCCCGCAAATTCCAAGGGGAAAGCGGAAAGCTTTCGTTAAAAGTGAAATTTATTCTTTAAATTCTCCATGCTCTTGGCAAGGTCGGTGATGCCGTCCGGCTTGGGATCGTCGTTTTCGATGATGATCCACTGGGCGCCTGTTTCCACCGCTGCGTCCAAAATCTCTGCAATGGTGTTTTTCCCCTCGCCGATGGCGGTGAGGTCATGCCCGCCGTTACCGTCTTTCAGGTGGATCAAGGAGGGCTTGTGGGTGCGAATAAAGGCGGCGGGATCCACCCCGGCCTCATGAGCCCAGTAGGTGTCAACCTCCGACTGAAGGCCGACATCCTTGCAGTCCTCCAACAGGCTCTGCATCACCGGTTTGCCGTTTACCATGATTTTAAATTCATGATCGTGGTTGTGATAGTGGAAGGAAAATCCGTCCGCTTTTAATTTTTCGCCGATTTCCCGGAAGGTTTTTACCGCCGTGTCATACGCCTTCTCGTCGGGAAACTCGTACCAGGGGATGACGATGTTGTTGCAGCCGATCGTCCGATGATAGGCGATGGTCTCGTCATAGCGCTCGGCTAAATCCATCCAGTTGGTGTGGGTGGACACCGGCTTTAAGCCCAGCCGGTCCAGATGGCCCTTGAGCTCTTCGGCGGAAAGGCCGCCAAAGCCCGCGAACTCCACGCCGTCAAGGCCCAGTTCCGCCACTTTTTCCAAAATCCCTACAAAGTCGTGTTCCATCTCGTGGCGCAGGGAGTAAAGCTGTACCGCAACAGGCAGTTTCATGTTATAATCCCCCTCGCTTAATCAAAGAACACCGGTTTGCCGGTTTTGTCGGACTCGTAAATAGCCTCCAGAATCTGGGTGACCACCATCGCCTGCTCGGGTTTTACCGTCAGCTCAGAGCCGGTTTTAACCGCGTTGATAAAGGTCTGAAGCTCCAAATCCTCGGGATTGGTGCCGCCGCCCGAGAAGAAGGCTACGCCGCCCGCCTCAAAGGAGGGTTTTTCCACATACTGCCGGCCGTGTTTGACCCCGTTGATCCGCAGACCGTCGGCCATATCCGCGCCCGCCTTGGTGCCGCAAAGGGTGGTCTGAGCCTCCCGCACGTCCAAGGTGTTCAGCGCCCAGCTGGATTCCAGGGTGATCACCGCGCCGTTTTTCATGACGATATAGCCCATGGCCGCATCCTCAACGGTGAATTTCTCGGGATCCCAGTCGCCCCAGGCGTTGCCGGTATTCCGCTGATCGCCCAGCTTTTTAAAGGTGTTGCCCACCACCATTTTGGGCTCGTAGTTGTCCATCATCCACAAGGTCAGGTCCAGCGCATGGGTGCCGATGTCGATGAGGGGGCCGCCGCCCTGCTCTTCTTCATTCAAAAACACGCCCCAGGTGGGAACCGCCCGGCGCCGGATAGCGTGAGCTTTTGCGTAGTAAATGTCGCCCAGCTCGCCGTCTTCACAAACCGCTTTCATGTAAAGGCTGTCGGCGCGGTAACGGTTCTGATAACCGATGGTGAGCACTTTTCCGGTTTCTTTAGCCGCTTCTACCATCGCTTTTGCTTCTGCATAGGTTTTAGCCATAGGTTTTTCGCACATGACGTTTTTGCCGGCGTGCAGCGCGTCGATGGTGATAAAGCTGTGTTCCCGGTTGGGAGTGAGCACATGGACGTTGTCGATGGTCTCGTCCTTTAACAGCTCTTTATAATCGGTGTAAACCTTGCTGTCCGGGGTGCCGTACTGCTCTTTGGCTTTCACCGCACGCTCCTCGATGATGTCGCAGAACGCGACCATTTCCACTTCGCTGTTGCGGGACAAAGCGGGCATATGTTTGCCGTTGGCGATCCCTCCGCAGCCAATGATACCGACTCTTAATTTTTCCATGTGTGATACTTCCTTTCTGAAAAAAATATAAAATACTTATTAATGGCACGGAAGCTTTTCTCCCGGAAAGTTTTCCTCCCGAAAGCTATCCTTCCGTGGATTCCCGTATAACAAGGCGATGGGGCAGAAAAATCAGCTCCCCGCTTTTTTGAGGCGACTGAAACCGCTTGAGCAAAAGGCGCACCGCTTGTTCCCCCAGCTCTTTCCGGGGCTGAGCCACCGAGGTGATCCCCGGCCGGTACATCCTGGCCAAAGAGGTGTCGTCAAACCCAATCACTGAAAAGCCCTTCCCCACTGGGAGGCCCCGCTCCAGCGCGGCGTGTACCACGCCGATGGCGATGGAATCCGCCACGGCAAACACCGCCGTAGGAGGTTCCGGCAGAGAGGCAAAATGACGAAAAGACTCCTCACCATTGCGAAAACCATAGGTTCCCCGGCGGATATACTCCTCCCGCACAGGGATGCCGTGCTCGGTAAGCGCCCGCCGGTAGCCTTTTTCCCGCAGGATGCTGGATTCAAACCGGTTGTCGCTGTTGACAAACGCCACCCGGGTATGTCCCAGCCGGAGCAGATATTCCACCGCTTCGTAAGCCGCCTGTTCGTTGTCAATGGTCACCGCCCCGGCCACCGAGCCCTCCAGATATTCACAGCACTGCACCACCGGATATTCCACCGCCAGCCGGTCAAACTGCCGTCTGGAAAGACTGGTGCTGAAAAAAACGGCGCCGTCCACAAACCGGTCGTACAGCATCTTGAGCTTGTTTTCCTCTGACAAAAGATCGCCGCCAGTGGCGCAGGTCAAAATGGAGTAACCGTTTTTTTCCGCTTCCTCCTCCATGCCGGTGAGGACACGGGAGTAAAAAGGGTTGGAGATGGTGGGCAGGATAACCAGAATCTTTTTGGTCTGGCTGGTGCGTAGGCTGCGCCCCAAAGAGCTGGGATAATACCCCAGCTGCTCCACCGCCTGACGCACCTTGTCCCGGGCTTGTTCGGACAACTGCCCCGGAGCGTTAAAATACCGGGATACCGTCGCCACCGATACGCCTGCCGCCGCCGCGACCTGCTTGATCGTCGCCATGTCCCACACCCTTCTTTATGCAAGTTTGTAATCGATTACATCTCTCTGCAAAAGCAAACGGGTGATGATACCCGTTTGCTTTTGAAATCGTTTACATGCGTAAGTTTATCACAATGCAAGAAAAAGTCAATACGCTTTTTTCACCTTTTTAAAATTCGACATCCTGACTAAATTTCGCTATAAAATTATGGGCAGGAAGGCCAAGTCTTTCTCGATAAAAACAGGGCGGGAAGCCTAGGCTTCCCGCCCTGTAAGCGGATTCAAATATTTGTTATCGGATATCGTTGTGATATTCCTGCAGGGATTTCACCACCGTGTCCTTGTGGCCCTTTTCCGCCGCGATTCCCTTGGCGGAAGCGTCCGCCGCCGCCAAAGTGGTCATATAGCACACCCGGTGCTTGATCGCCGCTTTGCGGATATAGCTGTCGTCCTGTTTGGACTGCTTGCCGGCGGGGGTGTTAATAATCAAATCGATCTTCTTTTGCTCGATGGCGTCCACAATATTGGGATGGCCCTCCTGAAGCTTGTTGATGCGCTGGGCGTTGATCCCGTTCCCTTGCAAGGTCTTGCAGGTGCCCTCGGTGGCCAGGATGGTAAAGCCCAGATCCTCAAATTCCTTGGCGATGGCAGCCGCTGCGGCTTTATCGTGCTCGTTGATGCTGAACAGCACCGTCCCCTCGGTGGGGAGCTCGATCTGGGTGGCTTCTTCCGCCTTATAGAATGCCTCGCCAAAGGAGCTGGACAGCCCCAGCACCTCGCCGGTGGAGCGCATCTCCGGCCCCAGCACCGGGTCCACCTCCTGGAACATGTTGAAGGGGAACACCGCTTCCTTCACACCGTAATGAGGGATGTGCTTGTGGGTGAGCCCTTTAACCGGCGAGGGCCGGCCGGTGATTTCGGAGGTGATGATATCGGTGGCAAGCTGCACCATCTGGATGTTGCACACCTTGGACACCAGCGGCACCGTCCGGGATGCCCGGGGATTGGCTTCCAGCACATACACCTTGCCGTCCGCAATGGCGTACTGCATGTTCATTAAGCCCCGCACATGCATTTCCCGGGCAATCCGCTGGGTGTATTCTTCAATGGTCTTCACCTGCTCCGCAGGGATGTTTTTGCTGGGCAGGATGCAGGCGGAGTCGCCCGAATGGATGCCCGCCAGCTCAATATGCTCCATCACCGCGGGGACAAACACATTTTCCCCGTCGCTGATAGCGTCCGCCTCGGTCTCCATGGCGTTATCCAAAAACCGGTCGATCAAAATAGGCCGCTCCGGCGTGACGCCGATGGCCGCCGCCATATAGGAGCGCAGGTCTTCCTCGTCGTGGACGACCTCCATCCCCCGGCCGCCCAAAACATAGGAGGGACGCACCATCAGGGGGTAGCCGATGCGGCCGGCGATCTCCACCGCATCCTCCACCGTGACCGCCATACCCGACTCGGGCATGGGGATCTCCAGCTTCTCCATCATGGCGCGGAACCGGTCCCGGTCCTCCGCCAGGTCGATGGTGTCGGGGGAGGTGCCCAAAACCTTTACCCCTGCTTTTTCCAGCTGGGCAGCGAGGTTTAAAGGCGTCTGCCCGCCGAACTGGGCGATAACGCCCAGGGGTTTTTCCTTTTCATAGATGCTCAAAACATCTTCCAACGTCAGCGGCTCAAAATACAGCTTATCCGATGTGTCGTAGTCGGTGGACACCGTCTCGGGGTTGCAGTTGACAATAATCGTCTCAAACCCCAGCTTGCGCAGGGCCATGGCCGCGTGGACACAGCAGTAGTCAAACTCGATACCCTGGCCGATGCGGTTGGGGCCGCCGCCTAAAATCATGATCTTCTGCCGGTCGGAAGGCGCGGGAGAGCTGTCCGGCGCGTTGTAGGTGGAGAAGTAGTAAGCGGAATCGGCTGTGCCCGAAACGTGTACGCCCTCCCAGCCTTCCACAACGTCTAAGGCCGTGCGCTGGGTGCGGATATCCTCTTCCTTTTTGCCGGTGATCTGGGCGATGTATCGGTCGGAAAAGCCGTCCTTTTTCGCCTGGGTCAAAAGCTCCGAAGGGATGGCTCCTCCCTTGCAGGCGATAAGCTTTTCCTCTTCCTCCACCAGCTCTTTCATCTGCTCGATGAAGTATTTCTTGATGGAGGTGAGCTTAAAGAGCTGATCCACCGTGGCCCCTTTGCGCAGCGCCTCGTACATCACAAACTGCCGCTTGGAGGTGGGGAACTCCAGCATCCCGATCAGCTCATCCAGGGATTTTTCGTGCAGGTCTTTATAAAAGCCCAAGCCGTACGCGCCGATCTCCAGGCTGCGGATGGCTTTCTGGAACGCTTCCTTATAGGTCTTTCCGATGCTCATAACCTCGCCCACGGCGCGCATCTGGGTGCCTAACTTATCCTGGGCGCCTTTAAACTTTTCAAAGGCCCACCGGGCGAATTTAATCACTACATAGTCGCCGCCGGGGACATAGTCCGCCAGCGTGCCGTGTTTGCCACAGGGGATTTCATCCAGAGTAAGCCCTGCCGCCAGCATGGCCGAAACCAAAGCAATGGGGAAACCAGTGGCTTTAGAAGCAAGCGCCGAGCTCCGGGAGGTGCGGGGGTTAATCTCAATGACCACCACCCGTCCGGAAACAGGATCATGGGCAAACTGCACGTTGGTGCCGCCGATGACCTGGATCTCATCTACAATCTTGTAAGCCTGCTCCTGCAAGCGTTTTTGCAGCTCCTCCGAGATGGTGAGCATAGGGGCGGAGCAAAAGCTGTCGCCGGTGTGAACGCCCAAGGGATCAATATTTTCAATAAAGCAAACGGTAATCATCTGGCCTTTGGCATCCCGGACGACCTCCAGCTCCAATTCGTCCCAGCCCAAGATGGATTCCTCCACCAGCACCTGGCCCACCATACTGGCCTGGATGCCCCGGCTGACCACAGTGCGCAGCTCCTCCGGATTATACACCAGTCCGCCGCCGGCGCCGCCCATGGTATAGGCCGGCCGGATGACCACCGGGTACCCTAACTCGTTCGCGATGTTTTCCGCCTCTTCCACCGAGTAGGCCACCTGGCTGCGGGCCATTTCGATGCCTAATTTGTTCATGGACTTTTTAAACTCGATGCGGTCTTCGCCCCGCTCGATGGCGTCTACCTGTACGCCGATGACTTTGACGCCGTATTTGTCCAGCACACCCGCTTTAGCCAGCTCGGAGCACAAGTTAAGCCCCGATTGACCGCCCAGGTTGGGGAGCAAAGCGTCCGGACGCTCTTTTTCGATGATCTCGGTAAGCCGTTCCACATTGAGGGGTTCAATATAGGTGGCATCGGCGGTTTCCGGGTCGGTCATAATAGTGGCGGGGTTGGAGTTGACCAGCACAATCTGATACCCCAGCTTCCGCAGCGCCTTACATGCCTGGGTTCCCGAATAGTCGAACTCGCAGGCCTGACCGATGATAATCGGGCCGGAACCGATAATCAGCACCTTGTTGATGTCCTCGCGTTTTGGCATAAAAAACCATCCCTTCCTTATTGCGCCGTGACGGCGTTCCTCATCCCGGAGCGATTAATTCATAATTATATCTATTATAATATAAATCGACAAAAATCACAATGGCTTTCCAAAAGAAAAAACCGCGTTTTTTAAGCGCGGTTTTAACTAATATCCCCCCACCCAAATGTAGGATATAGCACAAAAAACAGTATGTTTTTACAAAACAGGAGAGCAGCCTGTTCGGCTGCCCTCCTGAACTTTTTAATATTCTTTTGGTGCGTTTGATTTTAAACGGTACTCCTGGGAGTTTGCAATAAACTTTTTCCGAACAGCCCGCCAGACAAAATACAGGATAATGGATATTGCCAGCAAAACCCCGGCGCTCCACAACAGCCCGGACAAAACACCGTAAATATAATCGGTTATCAAAGAATACAGCGCCTGATTAATAATCCCCAACCGGGCGATCCGGCCGGAAAGCAGCACGACGAGTCCCGGGAGTCCAATCAGCAGCGCTGATCCGCTCAGCGCATAAATGAGATAAGCGATGGAACGGTAGCGGCGGCGATATAAATGGAACAGATACCAGCCGGTAAAGACCATTAAAACGGCATCCACCCCTAAAGCAATCCACACCGGGAGCTTTATTTTCCCTAAAATATTCGAAACCTGGCTGGCCGCCGGCAGGGATACTTCGGTCTCATAGGCTTCCGCACAAAGCTTTGCCAGCTCCCGCACCGCCTGTTTATTTTCCTCGGTCATAGAAATATCCCGGTCGCTGACGTTCTGCGCCAGCTTGTCATAAAACTCCTGCTCATGGGAAGCGGAAACCGCTTCCTCCTGACCTTTATATATCGCTTGAGCGTTAGCTAAAATATCCTTCTGCACCTGCGTCGGATCAATCAGGGAGGACATGATTTTCTCATCAAAATTGCTGGCCATCCCATAGGAGATAAAAATCTCTTTCAGTTCCTCCGCCCGGTACTGGCTGTATTCGCTTCCCTGAATGTGGGATGTCAGATATCCCGGATTCAGTAAGGTGGCGAGACAGATTAACAACAGGGCAAACACACTGATAAATATCGAAAACAAAAAGGAAAGAACGATGGATACCGCACTGCGCCCTTTAAAATGCTTGCTTTGCTGATTCATTTAGTTCCCTCCCTCTGTCTCCAGCGGAACCTGAGGCCCGGAAACATATTTTGCATACACGAAATACCGTCTGTTGGTAATCCCCAACGCATTAAAGGGATAACAGGTATATAAAATCAGGTTTTCTTCTTCTTTTGTTAAATCATAGGCGGTTTTATCGGTGGCAAGCGCTACCTGGCTGCCGGTAATTTCATAAACATATTTTCCATAGGTGGTGGTAATCGTAATCTGATCCCCTACCTGAGCCTCTCCCAGAGTGTGAAAATAGGTGTTATTATGGGCCGCCATTAAAATCGTCCGGCGCTGGCCCGGAATATAGGTGCCCGCATAGGTGCCTACGCCTTTTCGAAGGGTTTTGGCATCATCCCCATAATAGACAGGCGCTTTGATGCCGGCGGAAGGGATCTCCATCTCCCCATATTGTTCCCCATCCGAAGGAACGACGATTTTTTCTACCACAGTAGCGTTTTCATTTAAAGTAATTGGCGCATCCTCCTGATTAAACGCAGGCGGTTCCGCCAAAGTAATCATATCCCAAATGCTGAAAACCGGCGTCATCAGCGGAGCAAGTGCAAGAATTAAAATCAAACAGCTCAAAATAAAAAAGACAATGGGATAAAGAATAAACTTTACCCCATTGCTTTTTTTGAGCTTTTGAAAAAGCCCATTTTCCATTGTTACCGCACCTCAGAATGTTTTTTCGAGATGACGACCGCTGCGCCCAGGGCAGACACCAGCAGAACGGAAGCAACCGCTACACCAGCAACGTTTGCACCAGCGCCGGTCTGTTTGATGGGATCGCCAGCTTTGACAACAGAATACACTTTTCCGTTTTTGTCGACAACTTTTACGGTTTTGCCGTCAAAAGTCAATGTAGCGCCGACCTTCTTTGCGCTCGCAGAAGCCATATTAATCAGTTTAGCCTGAACATCCGCAGGGATGTTTTTAAACTCGGTTTCACCGGTGGCAGCCCAAACTGCTTTTGCTTCTTTCACATCATTCAAAATGGTGGTCAGCTGATCCTCCGTCAGGTCGTTTGCCTCCAAGAAATCAGAAGCGGCTTTAACATAGTCTGCGGGAATCTGTTTTACAGTCCCGTTCACATTAACGCCTGCTTTAATTTCATTGATAACATCATTATTCGATGCCGCAAACGCAGGGATTGCCAACGCGCACACTAAGCACAATGCGCAAACAAGAGAAACTACCTTTTTCATTGGATTTCCTACCTCCTTATACATTATTATTGTAAGGCCCAAACGAGCCGAACAACCCAATGAAAACTTCTTTCTGTCACGACTTATTATAAACCAAATATCCAGAGAGTTCAAGTTAATTTTTAAAAAAATCGTCGTGTTTTTAGTGGAAACTATCCCTAAAAAAGTCATATAATTTGGATATTTTATCCAAATATTAAGAACCAATCAGCATATTCTAGTCGATTATTTTCATACTAATCCTAAAAGGGGGGTGAAGCAGTTGTTTTATCTGCTTACAGCCTTTTTCAGCTTTTTATTGGGGCTGATGTGGGGCTGCTGCTTTCGTATGGGAAAATAGACGGATAGCAGCTGTTATATTATCTTTTGAACAGAAATATTTTGCAATAGATACAATAACTTAATGTCTACAAATCTTTCTTTTTAGTTTAGAACAAAGTAATTTAATCTCTTTGATGTATACAAAAAACATCATCCCAGCCATGCACAAAAACAAAATTACGGCTATAATAATACACCAAACTTGTGCTGTCATCATTAAAATCGCTTGAATAAGCAACATGCCAAAATTTATGAGCATATAGCGAGGGTATAAATTAACTTTCACAATCTTTTGCGTATCCCAAATGCGGATCACTACAATAATCAAATAACTAAGAACGCTAGCAATACAGGTCCCTAATATCCCCATCGTCATTGTCAAGATAACCGCAAAAATCAAATTAACAATTGCCCCTATCAGTGTTGAAACAAAAATCATACGATTTTGTTTCGCCGCATTATAAAGTGTTCCGAAATACGTGGAAAAACAATTTAAACAAGAGGAAAGAATAAGCAGCGGAATATAAACCCAGGCTTGATAAAATTCTCCCTGCAACAATATTTTGGCAATAATGGGGATCGCTACAATAACAAAGGAGCAGGTTAAAAACACAAAACTCGCATAGACGCGAAAAACTTTTGAAAAATATTTGGGGCCGGTCTTATCCCCCAGCGCTTGTGCTGATGATATCTGCCATGCCTGCTGAAAAATAGACGCCACCATGTTCACAATGGACGGGAGCTTACTGGCAGCGGCAAACATTCCCGCCATTCCTGCCCCGCAAAAAAACAGTACAATATACCGGCCCGACAAATTGGTAATCCACCAAGACAACATATTGGGAATCAGAGGCAGACTATAAAGCAGCATTTGCTTAATAGTCCCATCCCCAAATCTGGGCTTGGTTAAATCCCGCCACATGCGGCAGCTCAAAAATAGATATAGAATGCTTAAGAAATTGCCAACGGCCAAAGAAATGAGATAGCCATATACGCCGGCATGGCATACCGTTAATAAAATGACATTTGACAGGAACAGTCCTAAAACATTCACAACCCCGCTGATGCTAAAACTAACAACCCGGCCGACTCCCCGGGCATATTGCGCCACTACCATTCGCAGTGACATGGAGAATAACACCAGCAAAAGATAATATAAATACTCATAATGAATAAACTGCTGTACTGCCAGCGCCACTAAAAATGTAAAACCAATTCCTAAAAACGAAATCGCGAGGCCGTTGCTCAACAACTGCCTATGATCCGAATCTTTATCAAGGACAAACCGAAATACCGCCTCATAAATCCCAAGGGTAATGATGGGATATAAAAGTTCTGTGGTATTGTTAAGCAGCTCGGCAACTCCATACTCCGATGTTGTCATAGCCGATGTATAAAGCGGCATGAGCAAAAACTGGAATAGTTTTACCAAGAAATTTCCGATAGCAAAAATAATGGTATCTGAAAAAAGTTTTTTATAACGGTTCATACTGTCAACCTTTTAATTTCTTTTTGACGCGCTTATATTGATTTTGCAACCCGCGAGGCAATAACCACATGGAATCATTAATTTTATCACTAATCTGATGCTTGATGTTGGGTTTTCTGGGATAAAAATATTGGCTGACCACTCGCGAAAAATCCTGATCCCTTAAAAAATCGTTCCAAAACGCATCTGTATCTTTATGCTGTGGAATTGGTTTAACAAGGCATTGATTTCCCGCTTTTGCCTCTTCTAATCCTTTCTCAAGAAACGTATATCCGTCAAGTTTTTTTAAAAAGTTCTCGCCTTTTTCATTGTTAACCAAAACTAAACTGATTCCTTTTTCCGTATTGCGGAACTTTCTTTTCTCAGACATATACCCCCAAAAGTCTGCAATCGTAAGATCCCCCTGACGTTGACAGGTGGTATAGGGACATTGGTGGCAAACCTTTTGCGAAATATAATCGTTTAAAAAGGCCACCAGATAGGGATCTTCATTTGCTTTTTTTTGATACTCCACCCCGTTGTTAAAAACAAGCCTCATGCTAAACCTTGTCCAGCTGGGACGTTTATACCGAAACTGCACAGAGGCAACAGAACTGTCTGTTTTTTGCTCCATATAAGCTAAGTATTTTTGAAATACCAAGGGGGATGGTGTCCCATGGCATATAATATCAACGGCTAACAGGTTTTCATACGGTTTTCCTAAATAATTTTTTAACCCCGCAATCTGACAGGGAGTCCCAGAAAAAAGAACCGGAACGCCATCCAAAAGATACTTCTTACACTGCTGGAACGTATCGCCAATACTGCTTTGGACATACTTGGAGCCCCGCATGGCTTCAAGATCCTCCGCCGTATGCGCCACCGCATGTTTTACTGCAAAATTCTCATCAAAAACAGCGCCGAATACTTTCCCGCCCTGCCGAAGAACTGCAAGCGCCAGGCCGGAGAACACCCCGCCCGAAGTACTTTGCGAACGCAGGCTGGCGTCGTTGGTCCAACAGGCAATTGTCTTTGGGGATTCCTCCTGCTGTTCTAGGCCGGCCGGATTTAAAGAAGGACAGACCTGCCGGCACCGATTGCAGGAAATACATTTTTCCTCTATAATCTGCGGACGATAAAATCCTCTTTCATTCTGGATGATCTCTATCGCCTGTTTTGGGCAGGAATTATAGCATGCCATGCATCCAGTGCAGCGGTTTTCCTCGCAAATCACCAAATTCATTCAGCCTCCAGTAACTGTTTTAGCTTTTGATAATATTCCCGATCAAAATAGTTATCTAACTGATGGGAATATTCTTTCTGCAAACTGTTTTTCGCCATCTGTTCCGCTTCTTCCAACGATCCTGCTAACGAAACATAAGCGTCGTACACGCCCTTAAACCAATCTACTCCAGTGACGACCTTATGGTCTGTGGTTTTCAAAACGATAACGGGCGTTCCCGCGATTAATGAGAATATGGTGCCATGATAACGGTCTGTAATGATCAATTTATATTTGGAATACTCTTCGACTACCTTTAAAATTTCGGGCCAAATTTTTTCGGGAACTAATTCTAGGTTCTCCAGGTTCACCGTAGTATCTGTCAAATGAGTTTTTTCCAGCGGCTCTAAATTTTTCCGGAGCTGCTCAATACTGGCTTTTTCATAAAACTGCTCCGCATCGTTGCGCATACAAAACAAGATGTCCTCCCGCGGATTAGAAAAAGAATAGGCGCCGATTTTAGAGGTGACAATATCAGGATACAGCAGTATTTTCGGGCCGTCGAACATTTCCTTCGCTGCCTCGTAAGAAACCCTGTCTCTGGTCATAACTGTCAAGTGGGGGTGCCCGTTTAAATAATGTTTTGCTTCTTCTTTCTCTTTGGGGACGGTATACCGAATGGTGTTCGGGAAGATAATGACTTTATTCTCCGGGAATTCCTTTAAAATGCGAAACCGCATGGCCTCGTCCGGATGGGCATGCCTCCCCACCATTGTGTACCCGCTCTGAAAAACGATCAGATCTTCTGGGGAAGTTTTTTGCTTTAACAGTCCCACGAATTGATCTGGCTGAAAATTAAAAGCAACGCTTGGCAGAGTTAAAATTTCACAGCCGACATAGTTTGCCTGTAACCATTCCTCGATACAACACCGTTGTGCCTGATCCCCCAAATTAGGATGATCCGGGATACAGAAAAACCAAATCCGTTTTTGCTGTGTTGTGTTTGACACATTAGAAATCTGATTCCAATATTGCTGAGCCAATTTTTTTCGATAAGAATAAGTAACTCCCTTATGTACAGTTCGATAAACGGGCTTCAATATTTTAGTTAGTGCTTTATTTTTTCGAATTAAGGCTTTGCTGTTTTGAATCAAATCCTTCATAGTATCATCGTCCTTTTTAAACTACTAAACCGCCCCGGGCGTCCAGACTGGAAAACCAGCCGACTGAACAGAAGTCACCCATCACAAGCCCTTTGGGGTAAAGCACCTCGGCGCGGCGAAATAATACCGTTCCTTTGCCAAGCTTAGCTCCCATACATTTCAGATAAAGCCGGCGAAGCCTTCTGCTGGGGACCTTATTAAAAACAGAATTATAGAAAAGCTCAAACACACGATAAAACGCTTTTTTTATCATACAGCGTCCTCCTTGGACGTACTTGTTGGCAAATTCAGCATAAACGCTAAAGGCACCCAAAACAACGTTAAAGCATAACTGGAAAACTGAAAGACCTGACCTAATGAAATGCACAGCCAAAATAGTACATATTTTACATAAGGGAATTGAAGAATCCGCTTCCCCGCTGCCAGCGCTTTACCAATAAAAGTATAAAACAAAATTCCCCCAATTAATCCGTTTTCCCCTAAAACCCGGGTATAAAGCGAAACTGCGGAGGCCGTATTCCTAGTTGACATATGAAGCGCCACTTCTGGGAATGATGAAGCCCATGGGTAATATTGTTGAATATAATCCCCCATTGCATAAGCAAAGCTTCCGCCTCCCATGCCAAATAGGAAATGATCCCTAAACATCAGCAGCCCGATAATGGGATACTGGGTGCGGAGGAATGTAGAACCATCGGTTTTTAGCAGCTGATCAATGCTGGTAAAATTCAAAATTCTTGTAGTAAAATACGATGTAGGCAACAAAGACAAAAACCAACGGAATAGGAAAAATAGAATGACTGAACCAAGTACAATCAGTATAAACATTCTTAGCATTTTTAAGAACTTGCCCTGGACATAGCCATATACAAGACCAAATAAAATTACCCCCAAAATCACCGTAAGGATTCCCTGCAAAGAAGCGCTTAAGAAAAACAACAAAGCAGATAATATGCATCGAATTTTATATTTCTTTTTATTTCGAACAGCTAAATATAAATAAACGCCAAAGGCAAACGCCATATGCATAGAAAGCCACGACGCTTCAAATGTCACCCCCGTCATACGAGTGGCCTGATTGCCGCCAAATATTAAGGTAATAACATTTTTAATGGCCATCGGCAAAGGACCATAAATAACTAGGGCATCTATGACGCCGACAACAAGGGGGATCACATAGGCAGTGCCTATTAAGCCAAAAATTTCATCGCAATACTCGGTTACATTTCTTCTTTCTGCGATTTGAGAAAACGCAATAGAGCAGGAAAAAAACGTAATAACCCCTATGGCTAATGTAGTAAGCGATTCCCAATAAAGCGCAATATCATACTGGTATACCAAATTTAAGATTAGGGAGGAAACGATATTATATCCTATAAACAATACCAAATATAGCGTTGCAACATGTACTTTTACTTTTGTTCGCGAACGAAACGCATACAAAATAAAAAACAGTAAATACAAAAAGAAAAAATAAACGCTAATCGGTCTGTATGTGGATGGCAGAATATGCCGAATCGCATCATAGGGCAGCAAAAAAATTCCAAGTCGGAAGAGAAGATCAATAAAGCGTCTTTGCGCTGTTCTCTCCAGCCCCAAACTAGTTTCCGTATACAATGGCTATACTCCTTACTGCTTCAGCACCCGATATAACTCTTGATAATAAACTTCTGCTGAATTCATTTCCCGCACACGCTTCATCTGCCGGTTGGTTATTGTAAGATATTGTTCTTCCGGCATATGAAACGCATATTCAAGCTTTGCGATAATATCCTGTTTATCCGTGATATCGAACAGGCACTCCGGCATATCCAGCATTTCAGACATCCCTCCACGGTTTGACGCAATTACCAAGCATCCAGCCGCCATCGCTTCTAGCACAGTTGTTGGATAGTTTTCAATCCACAGCGATGGGGTTACTACCGTGTGTACTGTTTGAAGATGCTCTAAAACATCTTCATGAGAATACGCTCCTAAATAGCTGATCTGCGCACAATTTGCAATCGAACTGCGGAATTCCTGCTCAATATCCGGCTTGATTTTTCCTATAATTTCCAGTTTCACGGGTTTTCCTACCGAAAAGTCCCGAAAAGCCTCGATTAATTGAAAAATCCCTTTTACCTTAGAAACCGCCCCAAAATACAAAAACACTTTTTCTTGATCGTTGCACACAAGACAATGAGGCTTTGCAAGATCTGATTCAAAAGGGTTCCGGATACAGACCGTTTGAAAGCCGTGCTGATTACAAATATTCGCCAAACATTGACTTGGGCTGATAAAAAGCTTGACGGTTTCCCGCCGCAGTTTATTATTTCCTTTCAAAGCTAAATGTCTGGCTGCAAAAATAATTTTTTCTTTCCAAGAAGACGGCCAAAAACAGCGGCCCATACAATTTCCGTTTTGAATTCCTTCGCAAGCCTGTAATTTCCCATCGCAGCAGGTGGACTTCACGCAAACAATGGAATAATCGTGCACCGTCTGCACACAGTAATATCCCTTAACCGCCTGATAAACCGCTTTGGAGGAACGATAGATATTGTGAAGATGGACAACGTCCGGTTGAAACTGAGTAAGATGCTGCTTTAACGAATGAAACAATTTCCGGTCCTTATGATATCGATACCAGAAAGACTGTAGCGGCGAATATTTTCTTCCCAATGAAAAATGCCCCGGCTCATAAGAGTCTTGCTCCCCGCTGCCGGGATCAATTGTTAAATACACCACTTCATGGCCATGCTGTTCTAATATTTGTTTCTCCCAGCGGGCATGATTTTCGGCGCCGCCTCCATAGTAATCGTCGTTAATAATTAAAACTCGCATCTTATCGCCACTCTTCTCTACCTTCAGACTCCAATAAAAGCAAATCTTTACAGGCCCATTTCCCCAAAAGCCTCATAGACCTTGTCCCAAGTATGATGAGCCTCTATAAATTGTTTGGCAGCTTGTCCGACTTTTTCGCACTCCACAGGATCTTTTAATAGCCGTTCTGCAATATCCGCCATTTCCTGATAATCATCTGTAACAAAAAACTCTATCCCATTTTGGGCTGCAATTGCTTCTGCCCCAACAGAATTGGTAATAACCGGCATTCCCATTCCCATCGCTTCAATAATCTTGGTTTTGATCCCTGTGCCATAGGCAATCGGCGCCAATAAAGCCGAAGCAGATAACACTGTGCTTCTTAAATCTTCTACCCGGCCACACACCTTGATTTGAGGATAGTTTTGAAGCTTCTCCTTCAATGAATCGGGACAATTGCCTACCACAAGCAACTTTATTTCCGGCCTCAATTTGGGCAATATCTGCTCTGCAATTAAAAGAATAGAATCCGCATTTGGCGCATAACCCAAATTTCCTACAAATACTAAGGTATCTTTTTCTTTAGTTATTACAGGCGATTCGGCGGATGCGTCCACCATATCGGTTCCCATGGTAAGGGTGATCCCCTTATCGGTGGAATTTCTTTGGTTAAACTTCTCTTTTTCTATGGGAGAAATAAAAGTAACATAATCAAAGAAAGAAATATAATCTTTTTCCGCTTTTTCCACCCGAGGGATTTCATAATTTAAAACAAACTTTTTCATCCACTTGGGCTGTGTTAATGCGGTCATAAGCTTTGATGCATTTTTTTGATACATCCCCATAACATTAGTGGAAGAGGAAAGGCTTTTTAATTGAACCTGATACCGCTTTGCTAAATCATCCTCCATAATCAGAATCTTTTTACAGGTATCTTTTTCAAACCCGTTAATATAGGGCGCTAACCGAATCATATCGATAAATAGAACATCGGGCTTTATTTGATCAAAATATTCCCGCAGTTCTTTTTCCACTCGTTTACTGTGATAAAGAGATGTTTGGATCGGCCAGCGGGTTCCCACCACCGTATGCGAAAGCAAATTCTTTATTTTTTCTTTAGATCCAATAGATCCAGAAAAACGAACATCGGTGATAAAATCCGGTTTATCACCTTCAGTCTGAGAGGGCGTGTCCATACAGTATAAATAGACATCATATCCATATTTTTCATGCAAACCTTTGCAGTCGTAAAACAATGTAATGTCTTTGCCGGAGTTAGTCGGCCAGAACTTTCTTGTGGCAACCACCAGCGCCGTCTTTTTCTTCACGTCATTCTCTCCTTGCTAGGATACTGGAACTACAGGAATTCTCTCATATTTTTTGCATCAAGCGTTTCTAAAACTTTGCGGATATCTCCCAGCGAATCTCTTTTACAAATTAATGTAGCGTCAGAAGTGTCCACTACGACTAAATTTTCTAACCCCAAAGCTACGATTAAGCGCTTTTCCGCCGCCTCAATAATACAATTCTTGCTATTTAAAGCAATCGCATTTCCCGTTATTGTATTTTGATCGCTATCCGGCTGTTTAATTCTTTCCATTGCCAGCCAGGAACCAACATCGTCCCACCCAAACGCTCCTGGGATCACATAAATATGGCTGGCCTTTTCCATCAAACCATAGTCAATCGATATAGACTCCAAAAGCGGAAAGACTTGATGTAAAACCTCTTGCTCTTGGCAGGTTCCCAATGCGTTTTTAATCTTTTGCAGTCCCTGATACATCGACGGCAAATAAGTATGAAAAGCTCTTAAAATAGAAGATACCTTCCAGATAAACATTCCGCTGTTCCACAAATAGTCGCCGGATTCTAAATATTTTTCTGCAAATTCTCTATTTGGTTTTTCTACAAATTGATCTACTTCATAAGCGGCGCCCAAAGTCCGTGAAGGATCAAATTTTATATATCCATAACCAGTTTCAGGATAATTGGGCTGTATTCCAATTGTTACCAAATTTTCTTCCTGTAATGCAACCTGATAGCCGGATTCCATAACTTGAATAAACTGTTCTTCATTTTTAATCAAATGATCTGAAGGCAGCACAAACATAATTGCATCCGGATATTTTTTTGCCACATGAATAGCGCCCAATCCAATACATGGCGCCGTATTTCGTCCAACTGGTTCACACAAAATATTTTCCGAGGGAATATCCGGCAGTTGCTGTTGTATCAATGAGCGATATGCTTCATTGGTAGCTATAAACACATCTTCGATGTCTACTAAATGGCAGATGCGTTCAACTGTAAGCTGAATCATCGTTTTTCCATTTTCACTTAAAGAAAGAAACTGCTTGGGTAATGTCTTTCTGCTGCGAGGCCAAAAACGTTCTCCTCGGCCCCCAGCCATAATTAGCGCTGTTTTTTTCATAATACCAGCTCCAAAATGCTAAAAGCTTATTCTTTGATTAAATGCTCCCGCACAGTTTTCGCTTACACCGCTCCTTTTCCGGTGAGCACCGCCTTAACCGTCCAGAAAATAATCTTGATGTCCAACCACAGGCTTTGGTGGTCTACATAATAAAGCTCCATATTCATCCGGTCTTCATAGGTAACGGCGCTTCGGCCATTCGACTGCCAATACCCGGTAAGCCCCGGAGCAACGCTTAAAAACTTCTCCCGTTTTTCCCCATACCGCTGGCACTCTTCCTCCACCACCGGACGAGGCCCCACGATGCTCAGTTCCCCTTTTAAAATATTAACGAGCTGCGGGAGTTCATCCAAACTGCTTTTCCGCAAAAACTTCCCGATTTTTGTAATGCGGGGATCGTTGTCTAATTTAAAATTAATTTTGTATTCCGCCAGCTGTTCCGGCGTTAACAGTTCCTCCAACGGTGCGGGATTAGCCTGCATACTCCGGAATTTATACAAAAACAGATCCTTTCCGTTTTTGCCGACCCGTTTATGTTTATAGATTGCCGGACCTTTATCTTCCAGCTTAATTAAAATGGCTATCACCAAAAAAACGGGGGATAATAAAATCAAAGCAATGAAAGAAAGCACAACATCCAGGCATCTTTTAACCGCCAGATAGCCCCGTTTGCTTTTGTGCTGTACCTGTTCTTTGGAGACCTCTATCGCAAACGGGATCTCCCGTCTTGTTTCCGTGCTGGTAAACTCAGCAGCATCCATAGCAGAATTCATTTCCTTTACCCGCTCCTTTACCTCATTCATCTAGACACACTCTCCTTCCTCCTCCAACGCCGCCAATTCCTGACGATCCAAACAATCCCGATCCCCAATACGGCGCCCGCCATATCAATTCCAACGTCCCACATGCTCCCGGTGCGTCCGGATACAAACAGCTGATGGAATTCATCGCTTACAGCAAACAGCAGAGCTCCTCCTGCCGCAGCAGCATAGGGTATCCACGGCTTCCACCGCAAACGGGAAAACGTTAAGGTCAATAAGACGGCCAAAATCAAATACAAACTGAAATGCGTTATTTTTCGTAAGATGAGATTGCATGTTTGGAAAAGAGAGAGAAACTGTTGATCGGATAAATTCTGACAAAACAACTGCAAGATTCCCCGCACCAGCTTCCCGCTAAGCGCGTTGCTTGCTGTTGTGTCCTGATTAGAAAATAAAAAAATGAAAATCATCCACAGGCCTGCCAAGCTGCCAAACAACCAGGCAAGGCCATATTTTTTCCTGTTATCCATGTTGACCGGCCTTAAAATCAGATACGATAAAATCTTAATAAAACAACGGCAAAATCCTATGCATTAGCTTTCCGCTAAGCGCGTTATTTGCTGTCATATTTCGGCTAAAAACAACATAATTTTAATTAAAAGTATTTTCAGAGCCAGACAAGGCCATGTCTTGCCCAGTTTTCTATTTTGGCGATCCCCTTAATCAAGGCCCAAATCATGGATGGTTTGCGCTACTACCTGATAGAAATCCTGCAGCTTCGATTTTTTGACTTTCTTTTCGATCAGGTCAAAATTCGGCGCCCGGCCGGTTTCATTATGGGCGTCGCTCCCTAATACAAGGGGATATCCCTGTTCCGCTAAACTAAGTACAATCTTCTGGGTGTGTTTTTCTTCAAACGCCTCGGCATTGATCTGGAATACCGCAGGCAGTTGTAAAATAGCGTCCATCTCTTCCGGCTTATACCAATGATAATACCGGTCTATATGGGCAATCATCAGTTTTACCGGCAAAGTATACGCCAAATTCTCTAATTCGTAAGTCATCCAGTCCTTAAAAGGCTCCCGGGGAAACTCCACCATCAACAGGTTTGTTCCCTCCAAACAAAGGGAAGTTAAGTTCCGGTCAGAGATCCCTTTTTCCAAGTAGATCTCCGCGCCCAGGTAAACTTTTGGAAGCTCCTCAAACCCGGGAATTCTTTGAAGGAATTCATACGCCTTGGAGCGCCGGGCCAGATATTCCTCCGGAGATTCCCGATGAGGAATGTAATGGGACGTGGCCGCGACCCGCGTCACGCCCTGGCGCTTTAATGCCGCCAACATATGCGCCGACATCACCGCGTCTTTTGCTCCATCGTCCATCCCCGGGAGAATATGGCTGTGAAAATCAAAGTACCTCATCGGCTGGTCTTCCCATACTCATAGCTGTAGGATTTATACTGATAAGACCCAAATCCGTGGGACTCTTCCCGCACGGCGGTCACTACGACGCCCAGCAGATTGGTGTTGGTGACCTGAATGCTCTCTACCGCCTTGCCCAAGCTTTCATAGCTGGTCTGCCGGTGACGGCCAACCAGCAAGGCGTCCACTTTATCGTTTAATAGTACCAAAGCATCGGTAACCACATTGATCGGAGGGGTGTCAATCAGGATATAATCGTAATTCTCCCGCAGCAGGTCAAGCAGCTCCCGCATATTTTTGGAGCCTAACAGCTCAGCCGGGTTGGGCGGGGTGGGACCGGAGGGAAGCAGATCTAAATTGGGGGCGATTTCGGTTTTTACGCATTCCTCCAAAGAGGAAAAACCAACCAAGACTTTCGAAAGCCCTTGAGAGTTGTTGCAGTGGAATAATTTATACTGCACGGGTTTTCGCAGGTCGGCGTCGATTAAAATCACTTTCACGCCGGTCTGCGCCAACGTAACCGCCAGATTGGCGCAGGTGGTGGATTTCCCCTCGCCGGGAGCAGAGCTGGAAACTACCACTACTTGATTGCCGGTAGCCCCCAAGGAATACAGAAGGTTCGTCCGGATCGTTTTATAGGCCTCGGTTACCTGAAACGGGGTTTTATTGCTGAGCAGCGCATCATTCCGGCTGATATTTTTTTTGCTTTTTTTAGACCCGGAAAATCTAGAAGCATTTCTATTCGCCATATCCATATCCTCCCTTACCATAACCGCTGCGTCCTGCAGGCTGGTTTAAATCGGGGATTTCGCCCAGCACAGGGATATCCAAAACAGCTTTGATATCTTCTTCTCCTTTAATGGTGTTGTCAAGCAGGAAACGGATCAAAATGGCCCCGATCGACACCACCAGGCCCAACGCAATTCCGATTAAGACATAATTGCGCACATTGGGGGAAGACGGACTAAACACAGGTTCCGCTTCACCGATGATTTCTACCGAACCGGCTTTGATCACCCGCTGCAGCACATCGGGCGCCGTCTCTGCCAGCAGGTTGCAAATCTCGGCGGAGAACATGGCGTCCTTGGTAGTAGCCTGAATCCTCAAAACCTCCGTGTCGTTCACAGCGCCCATCGTTAGAACGCTCCGCAAGGCCCCGGGAGACACGGTCTTTCTTCCGTTTATAGTAGAAAGGCCGATATACGATTCCAACTCAGCTTCGGTATATTGATCCATCAGCTTGTCCGCCACCTCTTCCAGCACCTTGTCATCCTGCAGGATGACCACATAGGTGTTGACCAGCTTTTGAGAGGCGTTGATGTCGTTAATGTTCAGCCCGTTCTGGGTTGTCCCCTGCTCAGTGTTATTGTTTACATACAGGGAAACGCTGGAAGTATATTTGGGGGGCAGAATAAACTGCGCAACGGCAAAGAACACAATTGCCCCAACTAAAACGCTTATAATAATCCATCGCAGATTCTTCCAAAGCAGCATAAGCAGGCTTCGGATATCCAATTCCACTGTTCTTTCCACTAATTTTTCCTCCAAAATAATATCCTTCACACCAGCTGTCGCATATCCCGCTGTTTACGATCCATGGAAAGCAGCATGTGTTTTCCATTATACTATAAAAACCCACCCATGATAATGGCCTTTTTTCCCAAAATGCTACTTTTGATCCCATATTTTCCTAGCGGTTCTGCTGAAATGTCCTTCTCTTTATTTTTTTGTCTTGTTTTTGGTTGTCCTGTCTCATTATACAGAATTCCCTATAAAACGCAACGCTTAATATTTGCCAACCAACTTTTAACCAGCGCTTAAGAATTCCGTAACCGGCGGTGCTGTGGTGTGCTTATGGTGATTTTTCCCAAAAATTCTTAAAATTACACCATCGCCATATAAAATGAGGAAATTTTTTTATTTTCTAGAAGAAATACAATCAATTCTTTTCCTTTCGTGCTTAATTTTTAATTTGTGTAAAAATTTTGTTTATTCACTCATAATTACGTTTATGTGACATATTTTAGCATTAAATTTATGATACAGTCAATAAAATAAGTTAATAAAACGTAAAATACATACTATAGAAGTGGATTGGGTATGCGAAAAATCCTATTCGAAAACAATAAAAACATTATTTCAAAATCCTTGAAACTCAACCGCATCAAAAACAACCTGTCCCAAAGCCAGCTGGCTGCCAAAATGCAAACCATGGGAGTCAATCTGGATCAGCAGATGGTCAGCAAGATCGAACGCAACGCCCGCATTGTCACCGATTATGAGCTGGCCTGCTTTTGTGTGGTCCTAGGGGTGGACATTCAGGATATGCTGAGGGAATTTCAGAAAGGCCTTGAAAAATCAAGCTGACAGCCCATCTACAGCGATTATCGTATCCTTATTCCCTTATTGAAACTATTGGCAGCAACGGTCTAAAAGCCGCTGCTGCCTTTTATCATTTCCGCTTGATTCTCCTTTTTGTCTATGGAAAAAGCCGTCAATTTTCTGGATTTTTTCCTATTTTTTCTTTTATTTCTAGCCCATATCCCCATTTTAGAACAAATTGTTCAAATTGTCAATAGAACATTTTGTTCTAGAGCATAATTATTTTGGGTGAATTTATTATGTATAAACGAATTCGGAATTTAAGAGAAGACTGCGATTTTACACAGGAATACGTCGGAAGACAGATCAACGTCCCCCAGCGCACCTACGCGTACTATGAATCCGGGCAGCGGATGATTCCGCCTTATGTGCTGTCCGCCCTGGCCGACCTTTATCACACCAGCGTAGATTATCTCATGGAGCGCACCGATCAAAAGCGCCCCTATCCTCCCCGGAGATGGTAAGGAGCAAAAGCCGCATCTGTTTCAAAAACAAGCTTACACGCAAAAACCGCCTGCCAAAAGCAGGCGGTTTTATAAAGAAACTACTGTTTTTCCGGGGCAGGCGGTTCTCCTTTTTGAAAAGCGCCTTCTTTGTCCCGGTAAAAGGTGCTCCCCGCCGGCTCGGTGAGGTAAGGCATGATCTCCCGGTCATAGTTGCACAGGGTGTTTAAATCATAAACGCCGATATTTTCCGGATTTAACATGTATTCCTCGGTCTCGTCTCCGGCGAAAAAGCGCCAGCCGCTGTCCGGCAGGCCGGGAACCGGCTGCTCCCGGAACATATAGCCTACCGGCCGGCCGTCGATCATAATCCGGTCGGTGGCGATGCACCCGGCAGGACCGTCCCATTTTAAAAGCGGGCGCAGTTTGTCCGCAGGAATCGCCATCTTTTTTTCCGACGCAAGGCCCCGGCAGCTGTTGGGACGATTAAGATCCAGCACCGGAGAAAACTCCCCGCTGCTCCACAGCTGCTGCAAAAGCGCCTGGACGTCGTGCTCCTGTTTAAACTGCATTTCCTCGGGGTACAGAGGGATCATCTGATAAAACCGCACCATCTCCCCGCCGGGCAAAGAGCAGACCTCCGCTTCTTTGCCGAAATAGCCGGGAGCTAACAGGATCATCCCGGAAAGCTTGGTGTTTTCCGCCAGGGGCTTTGCCCCCGGGAGCACATGCCCCCATCCCAGCCAGGAAACCTCCCGCAGGGGGAGCCGCGCTAATATCTTCATCCAGCGCATCGGCCAGTACCAGGTTTCCTCCGTGCTTTCCATATTCCAATGGGAGGGCAGGCAGAACACAAGCTCCGCCCGGTCGGCCCGGCCTTTCAGCTGCTGGGGGACGTCCATTTTCCGGGCGCCCATTCCCACCGTCACCAGGGTGTAAAAATCCCGCTCGTTGGTGGGGGGGACCACCGCGATGTCCACCCGGATGCCGGAGGGAGTTTTCTCCTGCAAAATCCGGTCGCAGGCGCCGAAGTTTTTCTGGATGTGGGCCTGTACAGCGTCCAGCTGCTCCGGTGTGTATACCGAAAGCTCCGGCTCTTTTGCCGGAGAGCCGCTCTCCTTCTTTTTAAACCATGCCATATGTTTGGTTCCTTTCCGGCCGGGAAAGCCCGGCTCTTTTATCTGTCAAAAATCCTTCTGTTCTGTTAGGCCCCGGGCGTAAAGCAAACTTACTACCTGGGAATTCGTAAGCTTTTTGGCCATCAGTTCCCGGAAATGGGCAGTTTTTGTCTTCCCCGCCGCCCGCAGCTGTGAAAGCTGCCGGGACAGTTCCTCCTGCTCCAGCGCAAGGGTTTCGCACAGGTCTTCCAAGGCGGCGAGCTTGTCGGCGGCCGGTCCGGCTGCGTCCGTTCCTTCAAAAGCCAGATATTCTTTGGCAATCCGCCATGTTCCGTCTGCCTCCTGCCGGGTCATTCGCACCCTGATCCCTCCTAAACAGCGCCTGCCGTTTTTGCTTGTTTCACTTAAAAGCGTGGTATAACAACCGGGATGTTTTCCGGTTTGGCTATTCGGCCAAATGTCGGCCTTTTTTGCCGACAAGGAAAACTCTCAAGCATCGGACGTCAGTACGATGCTTTGCTTTGCAGTTGTGATCCCATGAGCACAACGTGCGAATGGGATAATTGGCCATAGGGCGGAAGCGAACAATGTGAGCGAATCGCCCGGCCATAAAGATAACGTATAATAACCGTCTTGCGGTTATTATACCACGCTTTGCAAAGCTTGTGCAACGCCTTTTTATTCCCGCTCCCACAAAACAACCTGCACAGTGTCGCCGGGCTGCTTATGAATGCGCGCCCGGATATCTTTTCGCAGCCCCACAACCGGCTTTGGCGTGCCCATGCGCACTAAAATCCCGTCGTAGGGAACGCCGTCAAACAGCACATGCACTTTTACCCGGCCCTTGCCGAACTCCTCCCGGATATCCAAAGGGAACTCGATATAGGCGCCGTCAATATCCGGCACCTTTTGAATGACCGCATCAAATTCATAGCGTTTTTGTTCCAAAAAAACCGCTCCTTTCTTATGCCGCTGTCCAGTAAACCCGCCGCTGGGGCAGGCAGGACAGCGACTCTATATTCCTTGGCAGAGCCTTTGAAACAGGCAGAGCCCCGGCACTGTCCGATCCTGTGCGCGCAAATTCGGCGCAGGCGCTTTTTAGCAGCGTCCCCGTAGAGTCAAAGGAAAGCTCCCACGCGCCCACGCCCGCCAGCCCCAGCCGCCTGGCTAAAGAGGCCTTGGCGCTGATGGAGGTTTTGTCCTCATAGGTGATAAAAGTATTCTTCCCATATAAATAAGGAACCTGTGCCGTATCATGCCAAAAGGCCTGATAGCCGGCCTGGTTTAAATAGGAAGCCATAACCGTATCGTAGCTGATGGATTTCGCCGAGGAATAGGCGCTGTAAAGCCCATTATTCCAGCTATCCACCCCTTGATAGATATACCCATAAAAAGGCATCCCCAGCACAAGCTTTTGGGCGGAGACCCCTTTGTCCAGATAAGCCTTGACACCGTCATACACGCTGTTTTTATACTGAGGGGAATTTTCTCCCGGCTGATATAACGGAGCGTTTAGATCCGCATAGGAATCCCAGGGGCCATGGATATCATACGCCATTACAAAGATGTAGTCTACCAAGGAGGCAACGCTTTGGGGCTCGATTTTAGACAGATAGCTTGTATTCGCCGCCCCCGCCACGGTGAGATAATAGCGCCGTCCGTCCTTTTTGCCCTGGGCATCCAGCTTTTGGCGGATCGCCCGCAAGAGCTTTGTAAAATTCTGCTTGTCCTCCGGGCGGTTTGTGTTGTTCCCCATGCCGCCCGAAACGGGATATTCCCAGTCAAGGTCCACCCCGTCCAAGCCGTGTTCCAAAATAAAATCCACACAGCTTTGGGCAAAGGTCTCCCGGCTGGCGGCGGAGGCCGCCGCATCGGAAAAATAGGTGGAGTAATCCCATCCCCCCACCGAGATCAGCGCTTTAAGCTGGGGGTTTTTCTCCTTTAGCTTGCGGATAGCAGCAAAATTCCGCTTGTCGTTTTCAGGGTCCGCCAATGCGATTCGATGGGTGTCCGGATCGATTTTGGCAAAGGCGTAGTTTAAATGGGTGAGCAGATTGGCGGCCACCTTATCCGGGGTAAAGCCCTTATAGGCCGACCAGCCGGTATAATAGCCCGCCACTATCTGCCCCGAAGGGGTTTCTTCCGGCCCGGGCGAGGGGGTACTCCCGCCGGGGGTGTCCGATGGTTCGGAAGAGGTGTTTTCTTCTCCATCTCCTGCGGGCTTAGAGGAAACAGAATCATCTCCCGGATTGGAAGGGATCCCGCCCCCCTGATCGGCTGGTTTGGAGGAAACCGGCCCCTCAGAGGCGTTTCCCTCTCCCGGGGACATGCCGGAAGGCTTGGAGGAACTGCTTCCGTTTTCCGCAGAGCCCGAAGCGTTCCCGGCGGAGTCTCCCTGAGAAGTATTTCCCTGGGAAACATTCCCCTGAGATGAGCCGCCCGGCCGGGAAGACGCGGTATTCCCCGCCTGCTGCGAGGAAGAGGCCGTACCGGACGAAGCGCTCTGCTGATTAGAAAAATCTTCCTCTTTAACATCCTGGGAGGAGGGGTCGGAGGATTCCTGGGAGGATGCGGGCTCCTCCTCCTCCTCCTCCTCCGACGCCGTTTCCTCCTCCGGCATGCTTTCCTCTTGGGGAGAGGGTTCCTGCTGCTTTTGAGACGAATCCTCTCCTGCCTCCAGCAGCTGGGGCGTGGTTACACCGCCAAAGACAGTTTCACCTTTAGGCGGCGTAGGCCAAAGCATCCCTACGAACAAGCTTACAATTAAAAGCGATAATAAAACCGCCGTCATTTTTTGCAAAATTTTTTTCATGGCAAACCTCCTTTATAATAACAGGACATTCTTTCTATCTGCCATCCATTATATAAAAAGCATCCCTGCAAAAACAATGCAAAATTTCTGGCAGCCGCATTCCCTAAACAAAGGAAAAAACAGTCGGTCCCTAAACAAAGGAAAAAACAGTCGGCCTGCCGGTCATAAAAAAATTTTTAAAAAGGGCTTTTCAAATGAGAGTTTTGTGGTATACTATAGTTGCAGACGGAATAAA
>CALXBH010000044.1 GCA_944386475.1 uncultured Clostridia bacterium
ATCTTTCATCTTAAAATCAAAGCTGCCGTCGTTTAGAGAGCCCATCTTCCACTCCTCCATGCCAACAAACTGATGGCATGGATAGATGTCTCCATCCGGGGTAATGGCCACATATTCATTGCCGCAGCCGCAGCCGCGCAGACGCTTGATGGCGCAGGGGCCTTGGTTTAAATCAATCATAAAGTGGAAGAAATTAAAGTCTGTCCCCTCTTTTTTGCGGCGGATAATCTCTTTGGCGAGCTTTTCGTATTCCGCGAATACCGCCGGCAGATCTTCCTCCGTTAAGGCGTATCCGGTAGAAGGATCCCCCACCACCGGCTCCACCGATATCTGGTCAAACCCGAGCTCGTTGAGATGGAGGACATCCTGGGTGAAATCAAGGTTATATTTGGTAAAGGTCCCCCGGACATAGTAATCCTTGTTTTTGTCCCGGCGTTCCACCAGTTTTTGATATTTGGGAACGATAGAGTCATAGGAACCGGAGCCGTCTACCCGCTTGCGGAGGCGGTCGTTCACCGCTTTCCGGCCGTCGATGGACAAGACGACGTTGGACATCTCCCGGTTGATAAAATCAATGTTGTCATCGTTTAACAGGATGCCGTTGGTGGTAATGGTAAAGCGGAAATTTTTGTTGTACTCCGCTTCCTTGCTCCGGGCGTATTCCACCACCTGCTTGACTACCTCAAAATTCATCAAAGGCTCCCCGCCGAAAAAGTCAAGCTCCAGGTTGCGCCGGCCCTTGGAATGCTCCAACAGAAAATCAATGGCCGCTTTGCCGGTTTCAAAATCCATGAGCTTGCGGCCCTTTCCAAAGTCGCCGGTGGCCGCAAAACAATACTGACAGCGCAGATTACAGTCATGGGCGATATGCAGGCACATGGCCTTGATGGGGCTTGCCACCATCTTGTCCGCAAACTGCTCGTAATCATCCGGCGAAAACAGCACGCCGTCTTCATAAAGCTGTTTTATTTCGGAAAAAGCGTCCAGAATCTCCTCCCGGCTGTACCGGCCAGAAAGACCTTCTAACGCCTCTTTCGGACATTCTTCCCCCACCGGGGCACCGACATAATCCAAAAGGTCATAGGTCACGTCATCCACAATATGGACGCCGCCGCTGTGAACGTCCAACACAATGTTAAAACCGTTAAGTTTGTATTTATGTATCATTTTATTTTCCCGCCATTCTGCCGCCTTGCGGCCTGTTCTTTTTTCCTTTTAGACAGATAAAAAGCCGCCGGAAACGGCGGCTTTTTATCTTATTCCGGAGAATCAGCCGTACTGATTAAATAAACCGGCGTTATTTCTCGCACTTCTGGTTAGCGACTGTGCAGGAAGTTTTGCACGCGCTCTGGCAGCTCGCCTGGCATTCGCCGCAGCCGCCTTTAGCAGCCGATTTTTTCAGATTGGCTTCGTTCAAAGTTTTAATGTGCTTCATAAAAACACGCCCCTTACGTCATAAAGTACTTTTATTATAGCATAGGTAAACCGAAAATTCAACTTTTTCTGCGGCGTTTTTTACAGTTTACGCCAATAACTCCTCCCAAACAGGAGGCGGCAATAATCATCAAAAACTTAATGAGGAGTGTAATCCCTAACAACTGACGCATAACGCTAAGCCCGGCGATCAGAATCACCGCCGAGATAACCAGCCCACAGATCAGCCCAAGCAGCAGCCCTTTGGAATGAGCCATTCTAGCAGCGATAAACCCTGCAAAAAATCCGCCCATGCTGGCTGACGCTACCGCCAGCATCGACACTAAAGACTGCGGGATATCCCGGGACACCATTAAAAAGGCACAGCCCACAAAGGACAACACGCTCACTAAAATCCCTATCACAAGGCCAAACAGGATAGGTTTCAGATAATGGTGGAACCCTAAGCTGCCGCCGTTTTCCGCAGACGTGTCACGCATACTCAAATCCCCCTAAAAACTCGTTACTTAACCATATTCGGCTTCTGGGGAAAATAGTACTCCGTAAGCCGCCGTACCGGATAACGCCGAAAATTTAGGCTTCCGCTGTATCGTCGTGAACCGTCAGGTTGCTGGAGATTGCCCAGCGTTTTACGCGGACCTTGCTGCGATCGCTGCCGGTCTCGATTAAAACGGTGTCTTCTTTAACGGTAACCACCCGGCCGATAATGCCGCCAGCTGTAACCACTTCATCCCCAACCTGAAGGGAGTCACGCATTTTTTGAATCTCTTTATCCTTTTTCTTCTGAGGCCGGATCAGCAGAAAGTAAAAGACGACAATCATCACCGCAATGATGAGAAACTGCGGCAAAATAGCCAGCCAAGTAGAAGCAGTCGATCCAGCTACTCCCGAGGAAGTTCCCGCTGCCGCCGTGGCAGACGCCGTATCAAGGGGAAGAAAATTTAGCATAAACACAAATCCTTTCTTAAGTCATCGATCCTGTTATCATCAGAACACTTACCGAAATATTATACCGTGTATTTTAAGCCTTGGCAAGTCATTAATATGAAATAATTGTGAATTCAGGCGTTTTTTAGCATCTTACTTTCCCAGCAAAGCAAGTCCGACGCCTGCCGTCTCTCTAATCCAATAAAAGGGAAGCAGATCCAATTTTGTTTTGCAGGCTACGCCGGAAGGAGATAGCCCTGCTTTTTTGGCATAAAGCTGTCCCCGGTATTCGTGGAAAAAGTCGGTGACGATGATAACCTCTTCACTAAGGCCGTTTTGCTGAATCACTTGTTTTGCATTTTCCAGGTTCTGCTGAGTGTCAAAGGACTGATCCTCGATATAAATACGGTCAGAGTCTATCCCTCTTTCCACCAGATAGTCCTTCATGACGGAGGCTTCGCTGACCTCCTCGTCCGGGCCCTGGCCGCCGGACACCACACAGCGAAGCTCCGGCGCTTTTTCCAAAAGCTCATACGCTGTATCCAGCCGGCGGGAGAGCATCAGGCTGGGCGTTGTCCCATTGACTTTACAGCCCAGCACGATGACTGTTTGATCGTTAAGCTCTTTCGGGCGTTTTGGCCCAAACAGCATGAGGGCGGACAGCACCAGAAACACACATACCACCGCGGCCGCCGCGCCAAGGATAATGCCGTCGGCAATAACCCCTGCCCGTGTAGTCCGCAGTTTTTCCCGCATCCCGCCGTAGACCGCCATCAAAATCCCCGCCAAAAAGGGAATAATCGCCCCGGCGGTGACGATCCGGTAGGCTGCCAGCGGCCACAAGCTGACAAGGCTGCAAAGGATACCGATGGTTATGAGAATAAGCTGATATCGTTTCAAAATAGGCTCCTTTTTTATTGCAGATACTCTTTAATCCCCTGCACGGTAGCATTGGCAAGCCCCTGCTGATAGGTGGGGTTGGTGAGCTTGGAAAGCTCGGTGGGATTGCTGACAAAACCGTATTCCACCAGCACCGAAGCGTACTCATGCACCCGGGTGACATAAAATTCCGAATACTTGTCCTGCAGATTGGAAATGCTTCCGCCGCTGTAAATCGAGTTTTTATAGTACGCATTCAGCTGGCTGTTGATGGAGTTTGCCAAAGGTTTCGAGAAGGGATTGGTGTAATAAACCTCCGCCCCTTTGGCGCTGGAGCTGCCCGAGTTGTGATGGACGGCAATATAAATATCCGGCTGGTGACTTCGTCCAAATGCCACCCGGTTTGCCAGCGACGGCGTACCGGATTCCCCATCCTGCTGGCTGTTGTACATGTATACCGTCGCCCCTTCTGCCTCTAGCTGTTCTTTTATCAAGGAAGCAATCTTCCAGTTAAGATCCCGTTCATAAACGATCACCTTTTCCCCGTTCTGGGTATAGGAGCCAATAGCTCCCGGATCGCCTTTTCCGTGTCCGGGATCCAGTACGACCGTCAGGCCGCTGAGGGTTTTGGGGGGATTATTGAATTTTAAAATCAGGTTTCCATCTGCATCATAGGAGGAAGCACAGCCATAGTATTGACCGGCTTGACGCAGTGTAAGCTTTAATTTTAGCTTCGGAACGCCGTTTTCAATAGTGCGCGTCCACCGGCCCGCCATAAACAGCGGACTGTCCTCAAAGGCCTCATCGGGGATGATCGGCGCCTTGGTGGCATAGTCAAAGGTGATGGTAATGGTTTGGGGATTAAAGCTGTCTACATAATACAGATGGCTTCCGGAGGCGTAGTATTCCAGCCCGTCGAACGAAACGTCAAAAGGCGCCTTCCATTTGGAAGCAAACTGGATGGTGGTAAACTGCCCCTCTGAGGTAATTTTATAATCGGACAGGTGGTTGTTCCCCACCTCGATTCCGCCGGTTTTTTTCACAGCGCTGGTTTTTACCTTTTTCCCGGATTTTAAGACATAAAAATCAATTCTGCCCTTGTCAAAGAAGGAGTAGTTTTCCGAGGTCTGGCTCTGGATGTAATCGATCGTCCCTTTGGGCAGGGTGTTCTTTTCGGGAGAGCCATACTCCGCCCCCGTGACGTCGCCGTCGTAAACAACGGTATAATCGGAAACAAATTCCACCTGGGCGCCTGTGTCATAGGTGATCTCCGGTTCGGGGGCGTCGGGATCGAAGGTTTCTTCCGGCACTGAAGGAACGGTGGGGATTTCCTGCTTTTTAACGGTGATCGAACCGCCCTTCATGGTCTCTGTAAAGCCCTGATACTTCCCAGTGACAGTCAGCTGGCCCAAATTTTGCTCCGAGTCTGTGGAGGCGGGAACGGTCATATTGCCGCCGTACAGGCCATAGCTGGAATCCCGGTCCACATTATCGGTACCGGTGAGCAGCTCCAGCGTGACCGTTTTGCCACCTAAAGACGCTGTCACTGTGGAGCCTTTATACGCTACAACCTCAAACAGCAGACGGCTTCCGCCCTCCACCGTCATGTTCCCGCTGGGGGAAACCGATTGCAGCACCTTGACTGTGCGCGTAATGGTGTAGGTGATGGTTTTGCCTTTGTGCTTAACTACAAATTTATTGACGCCGATATTTAAATCATAGTCCTCCAAAAACTCGCCGCTTTTGGTGGGGATAATCTTAACGTCGTTGATGGTCACATCAAAGTTGGGATCATAGCTGCCGTGAAAACGCACCTTTGATTCTTCGGTGGTAAAGGTCGTCTTGGTGGGCGAGGTAATAGTGACGTCGGTGAACAGATCGGTTTCCTTGTACTCATCTTTATAAAACTTGACAAGAGAGGTTGTGCTGCCGTTTGGATCTTCGATCATCCGCTGATAGCCGTTAAAAATGCTGCCGCTGTAGCCTTTGGCCTTGGAGGCAGTGGACAACTGCCGGGCCAGCTGGTCAAACCCGTTCCAGCCGGGATTGTCGGTACAGGCCTTTTCGCCGCTGTGAATCACATACATGGGCATATTGGCTTTTTCGGCCCGTTCGCCCCACCAGTTGACAATCGTTTCAAAAGGGGCGCTGGAATCATCCAGAGAGGTAAGCGCTTTGACTGCGACAAAGTCCGGCTCTCCCCGATCCATGAGTTTTTGGGTGTCGGTATAGCCGTTTGCATAAGCGGTAAAATCCGCCGTGATTTCCGGGCCGCCCTGCTCCTTGGACGCCCAGGCGGGATCCACAATCAAACCGACGGCAGGCGTTTGTTCCATAGAAAGGGACTTCGCCTGCTGGATGACCTGTCCCACCCGGTAGGTATTCCGGCTGCGCAGCCAGTCGGTATAGCTTGCCCCCGCTGAGGCGAGAGAATATTCCCGGTAAGTCTTGGCGGAGGGAGATGCGTAGTAATCGGTCAGAAAGACTCCCTTAGGCTGATAACGGGTCACAAAAGCGTCAAAGGCAATGCTGGCCGGATTATTCTCCGTAACAAGGCTTAACTCTTCCCCCGATGCGGCGTTTAGGTAATAAACCGGGTAAACGTTAATCTCCTGCTCTTTACCCATATTGAGCGCCAAAGACAACGCGTCCACTGTGGTGGAACTCTCTGTCCCCTGATAGACAAAGCTGTCCTCAAGCTTCGTGTCCATAACCAGGGTGTTAAAGCCCAGCTCCTTGGCTTTTTGGAAAATGCCGGTCAATTTTTCAGTAACCTGCTCTTTGGTAGCGGCCCGATCCCCGTAAAAATCATTAGCTGTGATATAAAAAGCCCGTATATTTTGAGGCGGTTCGGCCGCTAATCCAGTGACGGTAACCGGCTTTTCCTGCGTTTCGGCAGGCGCCGCCGCTTCCACCTGGGTGTTTCCCCACTGCAAAAGCAGAAAGCCTCCGCCGCCTGCTACCAGCGTCAATAAAATCAGCGCCGAAAGAATAATAAGCCATATCTTTTTTGACGTCTGCAAAACAAATTGCCTCCCCATGCTCTCTCTTTTTTATTTTTCTATTGGGATAATACTTCTTTTAGCTTGGAAACTTCCTTCTGCACACTGTCGTCTGTCAATATATCCCCCGTGCTTAAATCAAACAGTGATTTGTAGTCGAACAAAGCAACTCCGCTGTAGCGGGCAATCGCTCGGGCGTCGGACACCTGACGGCTCAAAATATCGGAGTGCTCGCTCCATTCCCGGCTGCCGGAGCCGGCATATGTATCGTCTTCCATGCCGATTTTATGGCAGGCAAGACCGATCATCAGCTGAATCCCATCCGCCTTAATCAGTTCGTTCCATTGACGGACGGTTTGGGAATAAGGCTGTCCCTCGTTTTCAAAGCCAAAATACACCTGGGGCATAATGTAATCCAGATACCCCTTTTCACTGCACCACCGTTTCACATCCGCAAACTGGCTGGTGTAGTTGTTCTGAATATTTCCCTGAGGGCTGACGCCGAACAGCACCTTGCTGTTAGCCTTTTTAACAGTCTGATAGATTTCCTTGACCATCTGGCTGCAATTATCCAGCCGGAACTGGGAAAGGGTCTTTCCGCCGCCGTAAGTTTCATAAGAAAGCTTGTCGAAACTGGCGTCGGTAGTGGGATAAAAATAATCGTCGATATGGATCCCGTCCACATCATAGCGGCTGGCGATCTCCGCCGCGCCGTTGGCGATTAATGACCGCACCTCCGGATAAGCGGGATTTAAATACCAGCGGCTTCCGCTGTAGACCAGCCGGTCGCTGTCCGAGCGGCTGTCATGCCACTGGCGGATCAGATACGTCGAGGGCACTTTACTTGTTTCCTCCTGGGTCATTCCCCGGAGAGGATTCAGCCAAGCGTGAAAGCTAAGCCCTGCCTTGTGAGCAAGGGTCACCATAACCGCAAGAGGATCAAAAGACGGAGCCTGTCCCACGGCCCCCGACGCATAAGAAGACCAGGGATAGTATTCCGACGGGTAAAGGGCATCGGAATAAGGGCGCACCTGGACAATGACGGTGTTAAGCCCCAAATCCCTGATATTTTGATAAACCTGTTTTAAATTGGCCTCGAAAGCCGACTGGCTCTTTCCCCGCAGCAAAACGGCAAGCTCCTGATAAGAAATCCAGATGGCTTTGGTTTCATCGGTCGAAACCGGCTGATAATCGTTGGTACCGGTGACCTCGCTGACCGTTGCAGCGGAAGAAGTACCTCCGTTTTGCCCATCGCTGGACGGTGTATCTTTTTGCGCGGAAGCACCTTTTACTTCGCCGATAATCTGAGACAGGCTGGAAGACTCACCAAAATCAGCTTCCTGTTCCGAAGACGGATATTCCACAAAGGAATCCGGCGAAGATATATCCGATGCAGGTATAGAAGAAACGTCAGGCATGTCCGAAGAATCGGCGGCCTGGACAGATGCGCTGCTTTGCGCAGCAGAAGCGCTACCGGAATCCACCGGCTCAAAACCGCAGGAAGTCGCCATAACAAGAAGACAGCATGATAACAGTAAAGCTATGATGTTTTTCACCGAAGTACATCCTTTCCGCCAGGGGTTGAGGCCATGGTACATCTTATGAAAAAGATATACCGGATATCACAGAATCTTCATGCTGTCAGACTGCAAAAGCTGTAAAAACACTTTTATAAAGCAAAGGCTTTCCGTACAGGACTATTTGTTGTCCTCCGAATATAATTTTTTCAGGATGTCGTTAATAATATCCTCGCTGGATTCCTCCATCAGATCCTTTTGCGGCTCTTGCTGCGGCTCGTCGGAAACGGCCGGCTCTTTTTCATTCGCCTTTGGTTCAGAAGGCTGCTCGGTCTGGCGCATCAAGGAAGCCAGGGCTGAAGAAAGTTCCTCCTCCTGCGTGCGAGGCTTTTCTGCCGGCGGGTTCTCTGGCTTCGGTGCGGGAGCAGGAGCAGGCTTTACCGGTTCTTTAACAGGTTCTGCCGCTTTGGGTTTTTCCGGCGTCTTGGGCTGCGGCACTGCCGGACGGATCTTTGGCAGCACTTTGTCAGCAGGTACCGCTGTAAAATCAAAGGAAGAATTTTCCTCTTCCTTTAACGAATCCTCCTTGGGTTTAATCCGCACGTTAAAGTTTTCCACTCGATGGGGAGACACATATTCCTCCGCAGGCGCTTGTTGTCTTCTCTTTACCAAAATAAGAACTAACAAAACGATCTCGCTAATCAGCAGAATCCCTACCGGCAGCAGAATGCCGGTGTAGAATCCAATATCCGACATAAAAAAGGTGAAGCACCCACCTAAAAACCGGTTTTGGTACAGGGCAATGCCCAAAATGGAGGATTGCTCCACAATCTCCGAAGAACTGACATCATCCTGCGTAATCATATAGGAGGCAGGAGAAGCTACCGCGTCGATGGCGGTAACCCGTCCGCAGGTTACGTGTGTTACCTGATCGGCGTCGGTATAGCGGTAGGTAACAGTATCAAGGATTTCGATTTCATCCTCGGACGTAACCGCTTTTGTCGTCACAAGGGTTCCCCTTGGGAGGGTGGAACTAAAAGCACTTGTATCCATGACCGAAAAATGATAGCCAAACAGGGACGCCGCCCCTTCCCGCTTCATCTGGGAGGACATAAAAAAGGTAAGGCTGAGAAGCCCCAGAATCAAAACCACTATGACAGTATAAATAACAAATAACGAATTTTTGACTTTCTTGCTCATGGCTTCTCTACCTCGTTTCATCTATTATCAGCGCCTAACGCAGACTGCTCTTTTTGAACAAATTCACTTATTATTATGCCCTTTTTTTCAGTCTTTGTCAACCAAACTTCCTAAGGTTTCGACGATGTTTACAAAAGATATAAAAAGGAAACGCCTTTAAAAATGACAAGGCAGATAGCTTGTCATCCGCAGTTGTTTTCAGCTTTTATTGTAAAGAGAGGCTCCACCGGATTGCACCGATGGAGCCTCTCTTTAACAATCGATTACAGCTGCGCTTTGTGGTAGGTCTTTTTACCCTTTTTAATGATAACGCCGTTTTCAAAGCGCTCTTTGGAAAGCTGCATTTTGGGATCGGTCACCTTTTCATCGTCAATGACAACGCCTCCCTGCTGCACCAGCCGGCGCGCCTCTCCATTGGAGGGGCAGAGCCCGGTTTTCACCATCAAATTGAGCACCCCGATGACGCCATCGGCAAAATCATCCTCCGAAAGGGTGGTAGTGGGCATATCCTTGTCCACCGTCCCCGCCACAAACAGGTTTTTCGAGGTGGCCAGCGCCTTGTCGGCCTCCTCCTCACCGTGGACAAGCTTTGTCACCTCGTATGCCAGCAGCTCCTTCGCTTGATTAAGCTCGCTGCCGGACAGGGTGCGCTCCATCTCCTCGATCTGCTCAATGGGGACAAAGGTGATGAGCTTTAAGCAGTTGATTACATCGTCGTCGCTGACATTCCGCCAGTACTGGAAAAATTCGTAAGGGGTGGTTTTCTCCGGATCGAGCCATAAAGCGCCCTTTTCGGTCTTGCCCATCTTTTTGCCTTCCTTGGTGGTCAACAGGGTAAAGGTCATGCCGTAAACCTCTTGACCTTCACACCGGCGGACAAGATCAACGCCGCCTAAAATATTCGACCACTGGTCGTCACCGCCCAGTTCCACCTTGCAGCCAAGCTCCCGATACAGGTGAAGAAAGTCGTAGCTTTGCAGCAGCATATAGTTAAACTCCAAAAAGCTTAAACCGCGCTCCAGACGGGTTTTAAAGCACTCCGCGGTGAGCATTTTGTTGACGGAGAAATGAACGCCCACATCCCGCAAAAATTCCATGTAGTTCATCTTTAACAGCCAGTCACCGTTTCGGACGATCAAAGCGTTGCCATCGGAAAAATCAATAAACCGGGACATCTGGCGGCGGAAGCACTCGGCGTTGTGATTGATTTCCTCCGGGGTAAGCATTTTGCGCATGTCGGTTTTACCGGTGGGGTCGCCGATCATGGTGGTGCCGGTTCCCAAAAGGGCCACCGGACGGTGCCCCGCCCGCTGCAGGTGCTTCATAACAACCAGCTGGAGGAAATGGCCTACATGCAGGCTGTCCGCCGTGGCGTCAAAACCGATATAAAACGTCACCTTTTCCTCATTAAACAGCTTTTCCAGCTGCTCCGGATGAGTCATCTGGGCGATTAAGCCCCGGCGTTTGAGTTCTTCGAATACTGTCATCATACTTCTCCTTTTTGTGATAAAATAAAACGCCCTCTGCAACGGGAATCCGTTGCAGAGGGCGAGTAAAATCGCGGTACCACCTCTGGTTTACCGGGGCATCACTGCCGCCGGCCTTGAGGGGAAGAAAAATCCTTCCCGCCAGCTGTAACGGGCTGTTCCCGTTCTCCCCTACTGTTTACAGCGTTCAGGGAGCCTGCTCCAAGAGGTAATTCGAAACTGTGCCGCCTGCGCTTTTCCACCAGCCAAGCGCTCTCTGCAATGCCGGCACAGCCCTACTGATTCTTTTCTTTGCATTTATTGCTATGAAGTAACATCAGGCTCATTGTAACCGATTCGAATAACTTTGTCAACTGCCCTGCGGATTTTGCCCGGCTTTTAGCATCTGCTCCGCATTTTGCAGCATCAAATCCGTGATGTGATCGGTGCCCATAATCCGGGCAAGCTCCTGCTTGCGGCCCTCAAAATCCAAAGGTGTTACTTTGGTAAAGGTACGGTCACCCTCTACAGTTTTGGCGATCAGGAAATGGGTGTCTGCCAAGGCCGCCACCTGTGCGGAATGGGTGACGCACAAAACCTGCCGGTTTTGGGACACCTGCCGCAGCTTTAAGCCGATCTTCTGGGCGGCGCGGCCGCTGACGCCGGTGTCGATCTCGTCAAAAATCAGCGTGGGAATATCGTCCTTGTCCGCCATGGTGTTTTTGATCGCCAGCATAATGCGGGAAAGCTCTCCCCCCGAGGCGATTTTGGCCAACGGTTTGGGAGGCTCGCCGGGATTGGTGGAGATGAGAAATTCCAGGTAATCATTCCCCTTGTCATAAAGCTCCCCGCGTTCAAAATGTACCCCCAGTTTGACGTGGGGCATGTCCAAAAAGCGAAGCTCTTCCCGCACCGAGTTGACAAACCGGCGGGCAGCCTCCTGCCGGAGCTTTGACAGCGCCTCCGCCGCCTGTTCCGCCGCCTGGGTCTTCTGTTGGAGGCGCTGTTCCAGCTCCTCTCTTGCCTCTTCAAAACTCTCTAAGGTTTCCAGCTCCTGCCGGGCCTTTTCGCCGAAGGCGATGACTTCCTCCACGGTGGCGCCGTATTTGCGCTTTAAACGGTACAGCTCGTCCAACCGAGCCTCCAAATCATCCAGCTCCCGGGGATCGAATTCCAAAGAATGAAAGCTGTCCCCCACCTGGGAGGCGATCTCCTGAAGCTCATAGGAAAGCTCCTTCAGCCGGTCCGCCGCCTCTTTTAACTCGTCGTAGCACTCCCCCGCCTCCGTCAGCGAGGAGCTGGCGTCCTCCACCAAGTCCACCGCACCCTGCTGCTGGTCATCACCATAAAGGCCCTCGTAGGCCTGACCCAGGCACTCCATGATTTTGGAGGCGTTGCTCACGGCTTTTTTCCTGGCTTCCAGCTCTTCTTCCTCGCCGGGGATGAGCTTTGCGTTTTCGATCTCCTGCACCTGATAGCTTAAAAGGTCGATTTTCTGGGCTTTTTGGGCCTCGTTCATCTGCAGCCTGTTAAGCTCCCGCCGCAGGGAGAGCATGCTCTCGTACTGCTCCCGATAAGCGGCGATCGCATCCGAAAGCTCCGCATAGCTGTCCAGCAGATCGATATGCCGTTCCGGCGTCAGCAGCACCTGATTGTCATGCTGGCCGTGGATATTAATAAGCAGCGCCCCCAGTTCTTTTAGAGCGCTGACGGTAACCGGCCGGGAGCACACCCGGGCGGTGCTTTTCCCGTCGGCACTGATCTCCCGCTGGATGATAAGCTCCCCGTTTTCCGCTTCCAGTCCCAGTTCCTCCAGCTTGTCTGTCACCCGGGAAGACAGCGGGGAAAACACCGCGCTGACCACCGCCTTTTTTTCGCCTGCGCGGACGATCTCCTTGGAGGTGCGCTGTCCCAAAACCGAATTGATCGCATCGATCACAATGGATTTCCCCGCGCCGGTTTCGCCGGTAAAGACATTGAGCCCTTTGGTAAATTCGATATAAGCTTCCTCAATGACCGCCAGGTGACGGATAAAAAGTCCTGTCAGCATCCGTTAACATCCCTGCCTTTCCCCGCTAAAAGTCACCGCCTGACAAAGCTATAAAGCTGTTCCATCATCTTCCCGGCGTCCTGTTCGGTCCGCATCAAAATAAAGATGGTATCGTCTCCCGCCAACGTGCCGACGACGGCGTCCCAGTTCATGTTATCAATGGCCATGCAGGCCGCCTGGGCGGTTCCTACGCTGCATTTTACCACCACTGTATTCCCCGCGTAATCCACATTTTGCACCGAATTTGACAGCAAAGACACATATTTGTCATGCTGGGTCTGCACCTCCGGCTTTTTGGCCGAAGCGTAGCGGTAGCCGCCCTCCGGCGTCAGTTGTTTGACCAGGCGAAGCTCTTTAATATCCCGGGAGACCGTCGCCTGGGTGACGTTAAAATGGCAGTCCCGCAGGCATTTTAACAGTTCGTCCTGGGTATTGATCTCTTTTTCTGCAATCAGCTCTAAAATTTTGGCATGGCGTCTTTCTTTCATGGATATTTACACCTCCTGGGAACCGGAGACGGGAAGGCTTCTCCCTAAAAATTTACGATTGATGATTTCGTAAAACTCCCGGTCGGTCAAATTCATCAGCGTAGCCCAGATCTCGTTTTTGCGGATTGTCAAATCATCCCCGGGGCGCAGCGGAATGGCCTGTTCTCCGTCGATGGTGATAAAAATCTCCTGCCCGGTGTCCCGATTGTCAAAGTGCGGCTTGATGGATAAAGTTTTGTCGGCTGTAAACAAAACCGTCCTTGCCACCAAAGAATGGGGGCAGATCGGCGTCATGGCAATGCTGTCCAACGAAGGCTCCACCATCGGCCCCCCTGCCGAAAGGGCATAAGCCGTGCTCCCTGTCGGGGTGGAGACGATGATCCCATCCGCCCGGTAGGAACCTACCTTTTTACCGCAGCACAGCACGTCCAGGTCGATGATCCGCGACAGGCTCCCTTTGGAGACTACCACGTCGTTAAGCGCCGGATAACAGGTCGTCTTATCCGCTGTGCGGTGGATAGCCTCCAGCATCATCCGCCGGTCCAGGCGCACTTCTTTGGTAAACAGCCGGGAGAGCTTATCCAGCTCGTTGGACTCCAGCCCCGCCATAAAGCCGAGCCTTCCCAGATTGATGCCCAGCACAGGCTTTCCCAGCATGGCGGCATGTTTAGCCGAATGTAAGATCGTCCCGTCCCCGCCGATGGCAATCACGCAGTCGCACCGGCGGATCAGATCATAAAAAGCGCCGTAGGTGATGGGAGCCTCCTTGGGGATCAGCTTCTGATAGCGGACGTCCAGCGTCACTTCTGCCCCCAGGCGTTTCAGGGTTTTTGCCACATCTCGCACACAGGCGACCGCATCTTTTTTATCTGTGTTGGGCATTAACAAAACGTTCATTTAGTATCCTCCAAGCCGGAGTCCCCGGCCGCCGCCCGGTCCAGCGCCAGGTGGGAATCCTCCACCAGGCGTTTGGTATCCTGTTGGGAAAAATTGGTGATGCTCTCACTTTTTTCTATGTAGTACAGGTATTCGATATTCCCCTCCGGTCCCTTGATAGGGGAATAGTCCATATCCAGCACACAAAAACCGTGTTCCGAACAGAAGGATAAAATCTTATCCAGCACCTCCCGATGCACGGCGGGATCCCGGACAACGCCTTTTTTCCCCACCTTGCCTTTTCCCGCCTCAAACTGGGGCTTAACCAGCAAAAGCGCCCTTCCGCCGAGCTTTAAAAGCTCCCGCAGCACCGGCAGGATCAGTGTCAGGGAGATAAAGGACACATCTACCGAAGCAAAATCGCAAAGATCAGGCACCTGCTCGTTTGTCACATAGCGGAAATTGGTCCGCTCCAGGTTGACCACCCGGTCATCGCTGCGCAGCTTCCAGGCCAATTGACCATATCCCACATCGATAGCATAGACCTTTCTTGCGCCGTTTTGCAGCATACAGTCGGTAAACCCACCGGTAGAGGCTCCGATATCCATACAGATAAAGCCGCCAAGATCAAGGTGGTGCTTATGGATCATCTTCTCCAGCTTTAAGCCGCCTCGGCTGACATAGGCAAGCTGTTCTCCCCGAACCTCAATCGCTTCGTCGCCCCGAAGAAGATAGCCCGCTTTATCGGCGCGTTCGCCGCCTACAAAAACCTTGCCGGCCATGATAAGGGCCTTGGCTTTTTCCCTGCTTTCACACAGCCCCTGTTCCACTAAAGCTATGTCAAGCCTGTTTTTTTCTTTCACCTTGTTTTATCTCCTGTACGATTTTTTGCGCCATGGATTTCCCGTCCAGCCCTAAGCGGCAAAGCGCCCGGGGAATCGACGACTGAGGAACAAAGCGGTCGGGAATCGCCTGAATATGGACATTTCCCTCGTATCCCATTTCCATTAAACCAGCGGCAAACTGCTCTGCCGCTCCGCCGGTCTTAATCCCTTCTTCAAAAAAGAAGATATGGGAATAGGACATAGCCATGCGAAGGGCTTCCTTAGGAAGGGGGGAAATCTGACATAGCTTTAAAATGGCCGGATCAGCCCCCTGCTGGCGCAAAAGCTGCTTAGCATGCAAGGCTTCGTCAAACAGCCGGCCGTACACCACAATTAGGCAGTTTCCATTTCCCTTTAACAGATGGAAAGGTTCAAACTCGGAGGAAAGGGGCTTGTAATGACCACTCTCCTTCCCTTTTGGGTAACGCACCACCGCCACGCCGGGGGTGTGATACACCGCTTTTGTCAGACATTGCCGCAGCTCGGTATAGTCCGAAGGGGAATACACGGTTGTATTGGGAACCGATGATAAAAACGATACATCGAAAATACCCTGATGGGTTTCGCCGTCATTCCCCACAATGCCTGCCCGGTCTACTGCCAGCACGATATGCTGGTTTTCGATAGCGGCGTCGTGAATGATCTGGTCATAAGCGCGTTGCAAAAAGGTGGAGTATACAGCAAACACCGGGATCATCCCGTTTTGCGCCAGCCCGCAGCAAAAGGTCAGCGCGTGCTCCTCGGCGATTCCCACATCGAAAAATCGGTCTCGGTGGGAAGCGGAGAAAAATTGAAGGCCAGTGCCATATTTCATGGCCGCCGTTACCGCGCAGACACGCTGGTCGTCGTCTCCCATTTTTTTAAGAGCCAGTCCGAAAACGTTGGAAAAACTCCCAGTCAGTTCCTGTTCGGGAGTTCCTCTTTCCGCGTCAAATTTGGAAACGCCGTGATAAGCGCCTGGGTTTTCTTCTGCAAAGGAATATCCCTTGCCTTTGATGGTATCTACCTGAATAAACACCGGCTGATCGGCCTTTTTCGCTCGGTTGAGAACGTTCGTCAGGTCTTCCATGTTATGGCCATCCACAGGGCCCAAATACATAAAACCAAAATCCTCAAAAAAAGTGCTGTGGTATAGCAAATGCTTAACGGCGGCCTTGCTGTGCAAAAGGGTCTCCTTTAATTTTTTGCCGACCAGCGGGGTTTTATCAAGTATTTTTTCCACAACGGATTTTAACCTTAAATAACGCGGCTTACTCCGCAAAGAGGCCAGATACCGGGCAAAGCCACCCACATTTTTGGAAATTGACATCTCGTTATGATTTAAAATCACAATAAAATTTTTGGAAGCCTCCGCATTGTTAAGCGCTTCGTATACCATGCCGCCGGTAAACGCGCCGTCTCCCACCACAGCGATGGTATAATTGTCCTCCCCCTTTAGTTTGGAGGCGACAGAAAGCCCCAGCGCTGCCGACAAAGAGGTAGAGCTGTGGCCGGAAATAAACGCATCGTGAGGATTTTCACTGGGACGGCAAAAGCCGGAGATTCCACCCTCCTGACGAAGGGTGGAAAACTGGTCTTTCCGACCGGTGATTAGCTTATGCACATAGCTTTGATGGCCTACGTCCCAGACAATTTTATCGGTAGGAGAGTTAAAAATCCGATGCAGGGCGACGGTAAGCTCTACCACTCCCAGGCTGGAAGCCAGATGGCCGCCGGTTTCGGAGACCGAATGGACCAAAAAAGAGCGCACTTCACTGCAGTATTCTGCCAGTTCATCGGTCTTCAATTGTTTTAAGTCCTCGGGAGAATTAACCCTGTTTAACAGTGTGTATTGTTTAATATCCACACGGAAGATCCTTTCAATCAGACAATCCCTTACAGCCTTGTCATTTATTTATCGGATGGGAATAATCATAGAAATTAAAATTCCCAGCAAAGCGCCTCCCAGCACTTCCAAAGGCGTATGTCCCAAAAATTCTTTTAGCGGTTTCCCTTCGATGTTATTCTCATCATTGTCGTCGGCGTTTTGTATCTCCACAATCTGATTGAGCACCTTGGCCTGCTCTCCCGCCGCCCGGCGCACACCCATAGCGTCGTACATCACTACAGCCGCCAGCACAAAGACAATCGCAAACTCCGGCGAAGATAAACCGCATTCAGGCAGCCTTGCCACCGCAATAACAATGCTCACCACTGTGGCTGTGTGGGCACTGGGCATACCGCCGGCGCCCACCATCCGCTCCAGATTCAGTTTTTTGCTTTTGATAAAGTTTATCAGGGTTTTTAAAATCTGTGCGGAAAGCCAAGAAATCAACGCAACCGTCAACACGTAATTATGAAAAAGATCGCTAAGCCTGACCATGGTACCCTCCAATTTATATTGCTGCCGCCTTTTGGTCAATACCGGCGGGACAAAAGCTGTTCGGTAAGCCCGCGCAAAAAATCACTGTCCGGTATGGTCCGCAGGCATTCTTCCGCCCGGCCCGTATACTCCCGGGCCAACTGTTTTGACTCCTCAATTCCCATCAGAGACGCGTAGGTGGTTTTTTGGTTTTCCTGATCGCTCCCCACTGGCTTTCCTAGGGATCTTTCGTCACCTATAACATCCAAAATGTCGTCGATGATCTGAAAAGCAAGGCCTAAATACAAGCCGAAATCCGCCGCCAGTTTTTGATAGGAATCCTCCGCTCCGGCAGCGGCGGCCCCCATTTCACAGGCCGCCTGAATCAAGGCGCTGGTCTTTAAGCTGTGGAGCCGATGAAGGACCGGTTCTTTCACCGGTTTGCCTTCACTTTCAAGGTCGATTACCTGGCCGCCGATCATCCCCTCTACTCCGGCGCGGCGGGATAAAATTCCCACTGCCGCAAGCGCCGCTTTCGGATCACTTCCATGGGTAAGGGGGCTCTCCCCCAGCGTCTGAAACGCAAGGGTTAACAGCCCGTCGCCTGCCAAAAGGGCGTTTGCTTCCCCAAACTGGATATGGCAGGAAGGCTTTCCCCGGCGCAGATCGTCATCATCCATACAGGGAAGATCGTCGTGGATCAGGGAATAGCAGTGGATCATCTCCACCGCGCAGGCAAAGGGCAGCGCTTTTTTCAGATCCCCGCCCAGCGCACGGCAAAATTCCAGCGTCAAAACCGGACGCAGCCGTTTTCCGCCTGCCGTCATGCTGTAGCGCATTGCGTCAAACACCACCTGGGTAAGCGGGTCGTCCCCTGATAAAAAGGCGTTCAGCGCCTCGTCAATCAGCGCGATATCTTCCGTTAATCTATTCTGATGGTTCTCCGTCATGGCTACCTTCTCCATCCTTTTGTTCCTGGCCGGACTGGGCCGACAGTGTTTCAATCTTGAGCTTGGCGCTTTCCAGTTCCTTTTGGCAAAAAGCAGTCAGCTTAACACCCTGTTCGTAAAGCGCCAAAGATTCCTCCAGCTTAAGCTGGCCTTTTTCCATTTTGGTGACGATTTTTTCAAGCTGCATAAGCGCTTTTTCAAAGGTCATTTCTTCCATCATTGTTCCCTCTCTGTATGAAGGCTGTCCTTTTCCACTGCCTGAATCCGGCTTTTCACCGTTCCGTCTTTCAGACGGGTGGTGATCTGGCCGCCCGGATGCAGGCCGCGGGTGCTCTTTAAAATATTCCCCTGGTCATTGTAGGTAATCGAATACCCTCTGGCAATGGTGTGAAGAGGACTCACTGCCTGTAAAGAGGAAACTGCATGGGCAAACCGCTGGGAGATCAGCTCCATTTTGCCCTTTTTGGCCTGCATGAGCCGTTTTTGCAGATTTAAAAGCACCTCTCCCCTGTTTTTTACATATTCCTGGGGAGAACGGGTATTCAACCGCACCGCCAGATTTTGCAGATCTTTTTGCCCGGCAGCAAGCTGCCCTGAACAAACAGTATACAACAAATTTCGACGGTTGTCGATATACGCAGCGATTTGGCGGATATCCGGCACCGCCAGTTCCGCCGCCGCCGAGGGCGTAGGCGCCCGCAGGTCCGCCACAAAATCGCAGATGGTAAAATCCGTTTCGTGGCCCACCGCGGAGATCACCGGCACGTTGCAGTTATAAATCGCCCGGGCCAGGCCTTCGTCGTTAAAGGCCCACAGATCTTCCAGGGAGCCTCCTCCCCGGCCGATAATCAGGGTATCCAGCGAAAGATGTTCCGCCATAGATACCGCTTTGCACAGGTTGGGGGCCGCGCCAGCGCCCTGCACCAGGCTGTCGATTACTACCACCGTAGCCAGAGGATATCGCCTGCCGATGATATTGAGGATATCCCGCACCGCCGCGCCGGACTTGGCGGTGATAACGCCGATCCGTCTGGGGAGGGAGGAAATCGGCTTTTTATGCTCCTCGGCAAAATACCCTTCCCGAGCGAGCTTTTCCTTTAATTGCTCATAGGCGATGTGCAAAGCGCCGATTCCGTCCGGCTGCATGTCGTCGGCGATAATTTGGAAAATGCCGTCCCGCTCAAAGACGTTGATGCTGCCGAACAAAACCACCTTCATCCCGTTTTGGGGCTTAAATTTCAGCCGCCAGCGGCTTCCCTTAAACATCACCGCCTTGATGGCGCACTTTTCATCCTTCAAGGTAAAATACAGGTGTCCGAGCTTGGGATGATCCAAAAAGTTGGAGATTTCCCCCTTGACAAAAATCCCATGCAGGTTTTCATCATTAACGCACAAACGCTTTAAATAGGCGTTTACATC
>CALXBH010000045.1 GCA_944386475.1 uncultured Clostridia bacterium
TTTGCGTCGATATATTCCTGCATGTCCTTGTGCACATCCAGATGGTTGGGGGCGATGTTGGTGATTACCGCCACATCGGGGGAACGGCGCATGGAAATGAGCTGGAAGCTGGAAAGCTCCACCACCGCCACATCCTCCGGCGTGATCTGCTCAATCTGGGGCAGAAGGGCCTTGCCGATGTTGCCCCCTAAAAACACGTTTTTACCCTGGGCCTTTAAAAGCTCGCTGATAAGCGTCGTGGTCGTGGTTTTCCCGTCCGAGCCGGTCACCCCGATGATCTTGCAGGGGCACAGGTCAAAAAAGACCTCCATCTCGGACGTGACCACCCGCCCCATCTGCCGGGCTTTGGACAGCGCGGGAGAAAAAAAGTTCATCCCCGGCGTGCGGAAGATCACGTCAAAATCGCACAGGGTGTCCAAGTAGGTTTCCCCCAGCAAAAAGCGCACCCCGATGGCTTTTAGCTCCTCATACACCGGCCCCATCTGCTGGGCGCTGCGCTTGTCGCACACCGTCACCGGGATCCCTTTTTGACAAAACAGCTTAATTAAATCGGTGTGGCTGACGCCCACACCGATAAAAGCTACCTTTTTGCTTTTCATATCCTCAAAAAAACGCTCTGCCTTGCTTTCCATAAAAAAACCTCCGCTGCCGAAAAATTGTCAATTTTAGTATACGCCAAAATGGCGGTATTTACCATGCTAAGTCGCAATCTTTACTGCCTTACCAGCACATAAAGTTTTGGGGGCTCCCCTCCGTATACATAATTCCCCGTCTTCCATTCTAAAAAAAGATATTCTTTTCCTTCGATGCACTCTATTGTATAGGCTGAACGAACGCTCTTTTTCTTATCCAGCAAATACCCTTTTGTCCAACAATCCTTCCATATTTCACCGTCATAATCCCTTGTTGCCGTTCCGTCATCGGAAAAACAGACCGATTTTAGCCATAATTTTTCTGTCTGTGGTTTGTCTTTAATAAAGTCGCTGCGCTGAGAGATAAAGTCCACCGTTTTCCAAGTTCCTACCACCGATTTATCGGCAGCAAACGGCAGATCGATGACGTCATGGCGGCCTATTTCCGCTTTTTGATAGGCTTTGCTGGAAACTTTTTTCAAAACATTGATATATGGTTGATCTTCATTTACATGTAAAAACATATATAGGGTATGATGAACTGCTTTTATCCTGTAGGTATGACCTACTACCGGCTCGTCACCGCCATAGTGGGTAAAAAGGATTCCTTTCGTCCATCCCTCGAATATCCAATATTTTTGTCCTTCCGGCAAAAAATAGATTTCCTGAAAGCCCCTTCCGTCATAAGCGGTTATTTTCGATTCGTCAAAATCCTCTTCGTTTGACACAATCGCACAGGTCTCCCATTTTCCAACCGCCTTGCGGTCGTCTATAAAAAGCAAATTGTCAATCGTCATCTTGTAATCCCCCAGGCACAAACGGCTTTTCTATAGGTAAGTCTTTACCATGAAAATCCGCTGATGAATAGCCATAAAAGCCGTCACGCAGGCGGACGGATGCGCAAAGATTCATTGCAAAATGATAAATTTTGCAATGAATCTTAAAAAATCGCTTGCGGGCTATAAAGCGTAGCCCGCATTTCGCATCTGTAAGATGTGAAACCGCGATTTTATCAGATCTTACATATTGCTATACGTGTTGCAGTATCCCTTTTTCTATCAGTAAAAAAACCGCTTGTAGAGCCGGTTTTCGACTGAAAAATTTTCTTTGAAAAAGGGGAAAGAGCCACTCTGTTGGTTATTATCCCATGAACGCAAAGCGCAAGTGGGATAATTGGCAATTTCGCCGGTTGCCCTGTTAGGGGCGAGGCGAATGCCATTAAAATATACGTATAATAACCGTCCTGCGGTTATTATACCGGATTTTTCCTCCCCGCGCAAGTATGGAAGCCCCGGCATCAGGCGGCTAATACAATAAAAAACGGGAAAAACTAGATATGTGGACGGCAAGACCGTCTAGAAACGAAAAAAGGAGCGTTTTTTATGGAACCGAAAAAATACAGCGGCCTTCAAAAACTGCTGGAGCAGGAGGAAAAAGCCCGCCAATATTTTGACAGCCTGCCCGACTATGTGCAGGAGCAGATCAGCGAGCGCCCCCAGGGGGTCAATTCCTATGAGAGCCTTCGCCACTACGGGGAAAACCTCACCCGAGGCGACGACTGACATGAGTCAATGGAGAGCTGTAAACGAACGTTTGCAGCTCTCCATTTTTTGCCGTGGATGTTGTAAAAAACGCCATAAACTGATACAATAAAACTAATCAATACACACTTCGGCTAAAAAGGCGGGATATCAACATGAAACAAACGACCAATCTAATCGACCTTAGCGACCTGTCCATGAACAGCTGGAAAGAAATCGTCGATTTGGCGCTGAAAATCGAGGAGCGCCCCCAGGATTTTTACGGCGCGCTCACCGGAAAGATCCTGGCTACCCTGTTTTACGAACCCTCCACCCGCACCCAGATGTCCTTTCAAACGGCTATGCTGCGCCTGGGCGGGCAGATCATCGGGTTTGACAACCCTCAGAATTCCTCGGTAGCCAAAGGGGAAAACCTAAAAGACACCATCAAGGTGGTCAGCTCCTACGCGGACATTATCGCCATGCGCCATCCTTTGGAGGGCGCCGCCAAGGCCGCCGCATTAAGCTCCAACTGTCCCATTATCAACGCGGGGGACGGAGGGCATCTGCACCCCACCCAGACATTGACCGACCTTGTCACCCTCTCCAAATATAAAGGGGGGCTTTCCGGCCTGACCATCGGTTTGTGCGGCGATTTAAAATACGGGCGGACGGTTCATTCGCTTTTAAAGGCGCTGTGCCATTTTCAAAATGAGTTTGTGCTGATCTCCACACCCGAGCTGTCGGTCCCCTCCTACATCACCGATCTGCTGGACGCCCACGGCTGCCGCTACCGCAAGATCGATTCTTTAACCGAAGCTCTCCCCTCCCTGGACGTGCTGTATATGACCCGCGTCCAGCAGGAGCGATTTGCCTCTCAGGAGGAATATTTAGCTCTCAAAGACGTTTACATTCTGGATACGGACAAGCTCCGGCAGGCAAAACCAGATCTGTGCGTGCTGCATCCCCTGCCTCGGGTGGATGAAATCCAGATCGCCGTGGACGACGATCCCCGGGCCTGTTATTTTAAACAGGCCCAGTGCGGCGTTTACGCCCGCATGGCCCTGATCCTCACCATGCTGACCCGGCCCGAGCTCTGCGGCCAGCCGCTGTTTAACAGCCGGGAAAACAAAATCCACACCTGCACCAACTCCAAGTGCATCACCAACCAGGAAAAATATCTCCCCCGCCACTTTGCCGGAAACGGCGACCTGTTGGTGTGCGAATACTGCGACCAGCGGATTTTGGTGTAACCGAAATCTCCCCGTGTACCGGAATCTTTTCCCTCCTTTGATAGACCGCTTTTAAATGCGCATCATAAATACAAAGCCTCTTTTGTTTACAATAGGGGTTGAAAAATCTACTTTTTTGGTATATAATGGTGTAAAAAGGAGGTTATCCTATGGGAATTACACATGTAACCCAAGCAGATTTTGCGCAAACCGTCTTGCAGGCGGAACAACCTGTTTTGGTGGATTTTTGGGCGGACTGGTGCGGCCCCTGCCGGATGCTGGCCCCTATTTTAGAGGAAGTCGCCGACGCGGTGGACGGCACGGCGGAAGTATGTAAGGTCAACGTGGACGAAAACCCACAGCTGGCCGCCGAATACCAGGTGATGAGCATCCCCACCCTGCTGGTCTTCCGGGACGGAAAGGTAACCGCCCAGTCGGTGGGTGTTAAATCCAAGCAGGCCATTTTGGACATGCTGAAATAACTTTTTAAAAAGCACGGCGCCGAAGGGTTTCCCTCCGGCGCCGTGCTTTTTAATGCTTTTATTTCTTTTTATAGATCAGGGATTTTAATTTTTCCAGCGCCTCTTCGTACCGCAGGGAGGTAAGCTTTGGGAACGCCTTTAGCAGCCGGCGCTCCTGAAACTTCCGGCGGTTTACCAAAGCCTTAATATGCTTGGTGTTAAATTCGCTGGTCTCAAACCGCTCCATAATCTCCTGCTTTTTCTGGCTGGAGGCTTCGGCCAGCTGCCCTTTAAAGGTATTGATCGCCTGTTGGATCTCCTGCAACCGCCCGTTGAGGGTCAAAATACTCCGGACGGTTAAGACCACATCACAGAGGAATACGCCGAATACAACCCCTCCTGCCCACAGCAGCGCAATAGGGCTTATTTTTCCCAGTAATCCGGTAATAAAGGGATGCGCCCATTCGATCACGGCCACCGAAAGCAGACCGAATATTAAAGAGCCCCACAGGCATACCCGGCCGTTGACGTTAAAGCGGTACTGAGAATAATCCCACCATTTGGCGTGAAAAAACTTTTCCAACAGGTATGAGGTGATATATTCCAGCACCGTTGTCAGCACCACGCTGGACAAAAACAGCGCTAACAAGTTATCTTTGACCCCGCTCAGACAAAAGATGATAATCAGCGCCCCGCAGCCATAAACAGGACAGACCGGACCGGTCAAAAATCCCCGGTTAACAAGCTTTTTCTCGGTGATGGAACACAGGATGGATTCATACACCCAGCCGATAAAGCTGTAGATAATAAACCACCAGAAAACCTCAACAAACACCATCTCCATCACCATCCATTTTAATTTACTATTGTTCCACCATACGACTTTTTCCCCGAAAAGTCAACCGTGTTAAACTGTTCCCGTCAATAAATCTGTATGGCCCGCCTGCTTTCCGGCAGGTTTTTCGCAAAAATAAGAGGTTTTTTCCGCCTTGTCTTTTGTTCATAAAATATTCGCAAATCGGCAACGGTTCTTTGATGGCTTTTTTGAAAAAATGGCATATAATAAAGATACCAAAAATGAACGGGTGTTTAGATATGCAACGACAAAAGCAGGAGATTAAACAGCGTATTTTAACCGCTGCGGTGGAGGAATTCCATCAAAAAGGATACCGGCACGCCTCTATGCGGGAGATCGCTCAGAAATCCGGCATGACGGTGGGAAACATTTATCTGTATTTTCTCAACAAACAAGAGTTGTTCACCGCCGTTGTTCAGCCGGTTTTGGAGGGGGTGGAGCACCTGATTACCCAGATGCCCACGCCCGGCCAGTCTCCAGCAGAACTGCTAAAAGAGATCGCGGACGCTTTAGCCGAGCTGTATATGGAAAACCGTTTGCAGTTTATCACCCTAATGGACGGCAGCGCCGGTTCTCCCTATGAAGACGCTAAAGGACGAATTTCTTTGGCCGTCTGCGGCCGGATCCGATATGAACAGGAAATGTTTCCTCCCTATTTTCGCGGCAACACCGTCCTCTTTCAGGCTTTGGGCGCCTCTTTGATGGAGGGTGTCGTCTATATTTTAAGGCAGGACGGCGGCGATATTGCGAAACTAAAAGAAACCCTCAACCGGTTTCTCGCCTTTTTGTTTTCCAATTTGTTTTCCCAGCCGCCCGCCAAGCCCTCAGAAACGGAGTGAATATACATGAGTTTTGTTGAAATGAAAGATGTTTGCAAACGTTATAAAATGGGGGAAGTAGTCATTACCGCGTCCGATCATGTGAACTTTTCCATTGAAAAAGGGGAGTTTGCCGTGATCGTCGGTTCTTCCGGCGCGGGCAAGACAACCATCCTCAACATGCTGGGAGGGATGGACACCTGCGACGAAGGAATCATTCAGGTAGACGGCAGCGACATTGCCAAATACTCCCCCCGGCAGCTTACCTCCTACCGGCGGTTCGACATCGGTTTTGTTTTTCAGTTTTACAACCTGGTGCCCAACCTGACCGCCAAAGAGAATGTGGAGCTTGCTACCCAGGTGGGCAAAAACCCCATTGACGCCAAGCTGATGCTGGAGCAGGTAGGCTTAGGCGAACGGCTTAACAACTTCCCCGCCCAGCTTTCCGGCGGCGAGCAGCAGCGGGTATCCATCGCCCGGGCGTTGGCCAAGCGGCCCAAGCTTCTTTTGTGCGACGAGCCCACCGGCGCTTTGGACGACAACACCGGTAAAACCATCCTAAAGCTTTTGCAGGACACCTGTAAGCAAAACGGCATGACGGTGATCGTCGTAACTCACAACCGGGCGATCACCCCCATTGCCAACCGGGTAATTACCGTAAAAAACAGCCGGGTGGATCAGATCGTCCTTAATCCCTCTCCTACGCCGGTAGATGAGATCGAGTGGTAACCCCCTTTCAAACATTGTCTTATATACACAACACGGAAAGGGGTGCGTGGCAGCATGAAAAAATCATTAATCAAAGATACCTTCCGGGAAGTGTGGAAATCTCGGAACCGTTTTCTCTCCATCCTGGCGATTATCGCCTTAGGAACCGGCTTTTTCGCCGGCGTCAAAGCCACCTGCCCGGATATGAAGCAGACGGCACAAAATTATTATGACAACCAGCATCTGATGGACCTGCGGCTGATCTCCACCATGGGCTTCAACGACAACGACCTTGCGTTTTTGCAGGAACAAGACGGAATTGAACAGCTGCAGCCCGCTTATTCCACCGATGCGCTGCTCACCGGCGACGGGCAGGCTGAAATGGTGACAAAGGTGTACTCCTTTTCCGCCGATCAAAACGAAAACGGCTTAAACCGCCTGGTGTTACAGGAAGGCCGACTGCCGGAAAGCTCCGGCGAGTGCGTCATCGACTCGGCCAATATGGGCAGCCTTCAGATCGGGGATACCGTGACGCTCAGCTCAGGGGTGGAGGATACCGCGATCACCGACACCCTGTCTCGCTCGGAATACACCATTGTGGGGACAGTCCTCTCCCCTATGTATATTAACTTTGAGCGGGGAAATTCCACCCTAAGCGACGGAACGGTGGACACGTTTTTATATATCCCGGAATCCGACTTTTCTCTGGAGGTTTACACCGACGTTTACCTAACCTTCACCGACGCTCGGGGCCTTTCGGTGTTTGAGAACGCCTACTCCGATTTCATCGAACAAAAAACGGATGAATACGAGGAGCTTGCCGATATCCGCACCGCAAAGCGTCTGGAGGAAATTAAAGCGGAGGCCTCGGCGGAGCTGGACGACGCCAAGCAGGAGCTGGCTGACGGCGAAGCCACCCAGCAGGAAGAACTCGCAAAAGCGAGGGGACAGCTGGATGACGCCAAACAGGAGCTGGCCGACGGCGAAGCCACCCAGCAGGAGGAGCTTTCGAAAGCGAGACAACAGCTCGACGACGCTAAAGAGCAGCTGGAAGCCTCCCGCAAACAGGCGGAGGAGGAACTTGCCGCCGCCCGGGGAGAGCTTGACACAGCACGCCAGCAGTTAGAACAAGGCCAGGCGGAATACGACAGCCAAAAAGCCGCCTTTGATACCCAGATTCAGGAGGGGCAGCAGCAGATTGACGACACCCGAGAGCAGTTAGAGGCGCAGATCGCCGCCAACCCCGATTTGGCCGCCATTTTACAGGAACAACTGGATGCTTTGGATGAACAGCAGGCCCTTCTTGACCAGCAAAAACAGCAGGGCGAAGCGGAACTTGCCGCCGCCCTGGAAAAACTGGAGCAGGGCGCGGCAGAACTGGCCGCCGGGGAAGAACAGTATAAAACCTCCCAGGCGGAGGCAGAAAAACAGTTAGCCGACGCCCAGCAGAAAATTGACGACGGCGAAGCGGAGTATGAAAGCCAGAAGGCTTCCTCCGATCAGGAATTAGCCGACGCCCGGCGGCAGATCGAAGAAGGCGAAGCAGAATATGAAAGCCAAAAGGCCTCGTCCGATCAGGAATTAGCGGACGCCCGGCAGGAAATCGCGGATGCCGAGGAGGAAATCGCCCAGATTGAGCAGCCCCAGTGGTATATCACCGACCGAAGCGCTAATCCCGGTTACGGCGATTTCGGCACAGATGCCGACCGTGTTGACGCAATTGCCAAGGTGTTCCCGGTGTTCTTTATACTGGTAGCCGCTTTGGTCTGCCTGACCACCATGACCCGCATGGTGGAAGAACAGCGCACCCAGATCGGCACCTTAAAAGCATTGGGATATGGCAAAGGCGCCATCATCGGCAAATTTTTGGTCTACGCCATAAGCGCCAGCATCTTGGGAAGTATTATCGGCCTTACCATCGGCTTTAAGCTGTTCCCCATTATCATCTTTAACGCTTACAGCATCATGTATGTCATCCCCGGCTTTATCGCCCCCTTTAAATGGGATTACGCAGCATGGTGCACCCTGGCAGCGGTGCTGTGCACAGCGCTGTCGGCGCTGGCCTCCTGCTACACCGAACTGATCGCCTCCCCGGCGCAGCTGATGCGGCCCAAGGCCCCCAAGGCCGGCAAACGGATCCTGTTAGAGCGCATCACCCCCATTTGGTCTCATCTGAACTTCTCCTATAAAGTGACCATGCGCAATATCTTCCGGTATAAAAAGCGTATTTTGATGACAGTGGTGGGAATCGCCGGCTGTACAGCCTTAATGCTCACCGGCTTCGGTCTGCGGCACGCCATCACCTCTATCGCCGACTTGCAGTACAATAATATCTTCGTGTACGATATGCTGGGAATGGCGGACGATTCAGATGGAAATACCCCCATGCCCCAGGTGGAACAGACGTTGGCGGACAACAGCCATATCACCCAGTATATGACCGCTTATCAGGAGACAGTGGACGCCAAAAAAGATTCCGTCACCAAAAGCGTATACCTGTTTGTCCCGCAGTCCCCGGAAGAGATGACCGGTTTTATCATTTTGAGAACACCCGGAAGCGGCCAGGCGATCTCTCTGCCGGATGACGGGGCCGTCATTAATCAAAAGCTTGCTGATATGCTGGATGCCAAAGAAGGCGATACCATCCAGGTTCAGGAGGCATCTGGGAATTCCGTGGACATCAAGATATCAGCTATCACCGAAAATTATACCTTCAACTATGTTTATATCTCCCCTGCATATTATCAAACATTGTACAACGAGGCTCCTGTCTATAATCTGTTTCTCGCCAACAACGACCTGGATTCTCAAGCCTCCGCGGAGGAAACCACCTCCTATCAAGCCCAGCTGTCTGAACAGCTGCTTAAAGATGATAACATCCTGGGAATCTCCTATTCCAGCGACGTAAAGGGCACCTTTGACGACCTGCTGGGAAGCTTAAACTACATTGTCCTTGTCATCATCGTCTCGGCGGGAGGATTGGCATTTATCGTCCTTTACAATCTGACCAACATCAATGTCAACGAACGAATCCGGGAGCTTGCCACCATCAAGGTATTAGGTTTTTATGACCGGGAAGTATCTGCCTATATCTACCGGGAGAATATCATCTCCACCCTGATCGGTATTGCCATCGGGCTTATCGGCGGTATCTTCCTCAATCAGTTTGTCATATCTACTTCCGAGGTGGACGCCGTGATGTTTGCCCGGGATATTAACGCTTTAAGCTTTATTCTGGCGGCACTTTTAACTTTATGCTTTACGTTAATTGTCAATATTGCCCTGCACTTTAAGCTTAAAAAGATCGATATGACCTCTTCCTTAAAATCGGTAGAATGACCTGCTCAATAATATTAAAACGCCGGGAGGATTTTCCTCCCGGCGTTTTCTGGTGTTTTCAGGCTTTATGAGCCTAAACGCTGAATGGTCAAATTAATGCTGGAATACAGGAAACTCCCGCCGTCGCTAATAACATTTAGGGTAGCCGGAGCAGTAGTTACCTTGATAATCTGCGAGAACGAGACGTTGTGAATATCCGAAGATGTGTGGAAGGTATGGGCAATCTCCGCCCCCGGTACAGCCGATCCTTGCTGCTGCAAATAAAGCTGATTGGCCAGAGGAAAGCTCACATTGCTGCCGGGAGCGATCGCTCCGTGGAAGGATACATAATAGTACCCCGGTTTCTGAATGGTAAAATTCGCTGATCCCGCCGTGTGAGAAATCCCCGTCCCGTTGGTAACGCCGTTTCGGTCAAACAGCAAGGTGGTGCCGGAAGTTCCAGCTTGGGCCGGCGTAGAATACGCTGACATAAGATCATCCGATCCGCTGGGGCCGGTGGGTCCAGTTGCTCCGCTGGGGCCGGTAGGACCGGTTGGGCCAGTCGCTCCGCTGGGACCGGTAGGACCGGTTGGGCCAGTCGCTCCGCTGGGCCCGGTAGGACCGGCCGGGCCAGTCGGTCCGCTGGGGCCGGCAGGACCGGTGGGACCGGTCGTTCCGCTGGGGCCTGTGGGGCCGGTGGGACCGGTTGGG
>CALXBH010000046.1 GCA_944386475.1 uncultured Clostridia bacterium
CTTAGAAGTTCCCATGGACGTGCTGGCGGGCCTGGCAGATCGGTAGACTGCGGCCCTTTTTAAGCTAAGCCAAAGAGAAAAACACAGGACGGAAAATTTCCGTCCTGTGTTTTTTCGTATCCGCTTATAAAGGTTTGGAAAGCCAGCCGCCGCTGTGCAAAGGGGGTACCTACCATGTCACTTGTGTCGGCCGTGCTCACCGGCAGCTTGCCACCGCTTTTTGTGGAGCCTTTTTGGCGGTACAAAAAGGCTCCCCGTGGTGCCGCGGCTCAACGCGGCATATGCAGTATTCTCCGCCTTCTATGGCCGGACAATCAATTCAAATTGTATAAACTAAGCCGATTTATCCTCTGAGTTTAACATCCATCTTATCCAAGGCTTTGAGCACCCGCTTCATGGCGGCGTCGGTCTGCTCATCGGTGAGGGTGCCGTCGGCGGAGCGCATAACGATGGAGTACGCCACGCTCTTTTTGCCTTCGCCCACCTGCTCGCCCTGGTAGACGTCAAACAGCTCCACTTTTTCCAGAATGGAGCCCACCGCCTCTTTGATAGCCTTTTCGATCTGGATGATGGGCATCTCCTGGGAGCAGACAAGGCTTAAATCCCGGGTGGTGGCGGGGAATTTGGGCAGAGGCTTGTACTGGACTTCCCCGTCCTGCGCGTCAAACAGCGCCTTTACCGGCAGCTTGGCCACATAGGCCTTCACGCCGATGTTGTAGTTTTCCAGCACCTTGGGATGGACTTCGCCCAAAATCGCCAGCTGCACCCCGTTTTTGGTGATCACCGCGCACCGGCCGGGATGGAAGGCGGGATGATCGCTGCAAGGGGCCACATCCCAGTCCTTGATATTTAACCGCTCCAGCAGCATTTCCACCGCGCCCTTTAAGGCGTAAAAATCCGTCTTGGGGCCGTAAGCGCCCATGGTGAGCATGCTGTTTTCATCCGGCAGCTCCTGATCGCTTTGGTGGGGGATGTACTCGTTGCCGATCTCATAGAGGAAGCCCTCCAGATTCCGGTTGTTGTAGTTGCGGGCCAACACCTCCAGCATGGAAGGAAGGGTGGTGGTGCGCATGACGCTGGTGTCCTCGCCTAAGGGGTTCATGATGGTCACCGACCGGCGCAGGGGGCTGTCGGAGGGCATGAGCACCTTGTCATAGTATTTGGGGCTGATGAAGGAATAGGTCATCACCTCATAAGCGCCCATGGCCACCATGGTTTGATTGATCTTCCGCTCAAACTTCTGCTGGGGGGTGAGCACGGCATGGGCGCTTCCCCGCATGAGAGTGGTGGGGATATTGTCATAGCCGTAAAACCGGGCGATTTCCTCGGCAATATCCGCTTTGTGCTCAATATCGGTGCGGAAGGTGGGCACGGTGATGATCCCGTTTTCCACCGTAAAGCCCAGTTTTTCCAGGATAGCGACCATCCGGCTTTCGGGGATGTCGATCCCTAAGAACCGGTTGATCCACTCCCCTTCCAGCGGCAGGGTCTTGGGGGCAGGATCGGAGAAATCCCGGTCGATCACCCCGTCTACCACCTCGCCGGCGCCCAAAAGCTCCACCAGTTCGCAGGCGCGCAGCAGGGCGGGCATGCAGTTGTGGGGGTCTAAGCCCTTTTCAAACCGGCCGGAGGACTCGGTGCGAAGGCCGATCTTTTTAGCGGTGGTGCGCACCGAAGAGCCCTTAAAGCAGGCGGACTCAAACACCACGGTGTCGGTGTCGTCCATGATGCCGCTGTACTCGCCGCCCATGACGCCTGCCACAGCGGCGGGCTTTTCCCCGTCGCAGATCACCAGCATCTCGGGGGAAAGAGGCCGCTCCACCCCGTCCAGGGTGACGATGCTCTCCCCCTGTTTGGCGTTGCGCACAATGATCTGATGGTCTTTCACATACTTTAAGTCAAAGGCGTGCATGGGCTGGCCGTATTCCAGCATCACAAAGTTTGTGATATCCACCAGATTGTTGATGGGCCGCACGCCGGAAGCTCTGAGCCGCTCCCGCATCCACCGGGGCGAAGGGCCGATTTTGACGTTTTTAACCACTTTGGCCGCATACCGTTTGCAAAGCTCGCTGTTTTCCACCGTTACTGACAGGTAGTCGTTAATATCTCCGCCGGCGCCCTTGACCACAGGCTCTTTGATGGTCAGTTCGGTGCCGAAGGTGGCGGCGGCTTCTCGCGCCAGGCCTAAAACCGACAGACAGTCGGGCCGGTTGGAGGTGATCTCAAACTCCACGCAGGTGTCGTTTAAGCCGATGGCCTCGTGGATATCCTGGCCGGGGGTGCAGCCCTCTTCCTCCAGGATAAAAATGCCGTCCTCAATGGCGTAGGGGAAGTCGTGGGCCGTGAGGTTTAATTCCCCCAGGGAGCACATCATGCCGTTGCTGACGACCCCTCTTAACTTGCCTTTTTTGATCTTTACTCCGCTGGGAAGGGTCGCGCCGTCCAGCGCGCAGGGGACGAGAGCCCCTTCAAACACGTTGGTAGCGCCGGTGACGATCTGGATGGGTTCCTCTTTGCCCACATCCACCTGGCAGACCACCAGCTTGTCCGCGTCCGGATGCTTTTCGATCTTTAAAATCTTTCCGACCACCACATGGGTGATCTCACTGCCTTCTATTTCATAGCCTTCCACCTTGGAGCCGGACATGGTCATCGCCTCGGAAAACTCCCGGGGGGAAACCGTCACCTTGGTGTAGTCGCCAAGCCATCTCATGGATAAATTCATATCAGTTTCCATTCCTTTCTAAGATTTTGTGCGGGTTGGGGATATTGCTAAAGGCTTCTCCCAGTAAGGAAAAAGCGCGGTTTCGCGGCGTTTAGCCGCGAAATGCGGGCCATGCTTTCCGGCCCGTAAGCGGTTTTTCAGAAGGGTGGTGCTTGCAACACCCTTTGCTGTCACCGTAGGCGGCTGATGAGGGGATAATCCGCTTTAAAACTGGTTTAAAAACCGCAGGTCGTTTTCATAGAACAAACGCAGGTCGTCGATGTTGTAGCGGCGCATGACAATCCGCTCCAGCCCGATGCCGAAGGCGAAGCCGGAATATTCCTCCGGGTCGATGCCGCAGTTTTGCAGCACCTTGGGATGCACCATCCCCGCGCCTAAAATCTCGATCCAGCCTTCCCCTTTGCACAGGCGGCAGCCCTCGCCGTGGCAGGCAAAGCACATGGCGTCCATTTCGGCAGAGGGTTCGGTGAAGGGGAAGTGATGGGGTCTGAAGCGCACCTTGATGTCGTCCCCGTACAGCTTTTTGGCGAACATCTCCAGCGTGCCCTTTAAGTCCGCCATGGTGATGCCTTTGTCCACCACCAGGCCTTCGATCTGATGGAACAAGGGGGAATGGGTGGCGTCCACCGCGTCGGAGCGGTACACCCGTCCGGGGCTGATCATCCTAACCGGCGGCTTTTTATTTTCCATCACCCGAATCTGCACCGGAGAAGTCTGGGTGCGCAGCAGGATGTTGTCGTTGATGTAAAAGGTATCCTGGGTGTCCCGGGCGGGGTGGTCTTTGGGGATGTTTAGCGCCTCAAAGTTATAGTAGTCATACTCCACCTCAGGGCCGGAGGCCACCTCAAAGCCCATGCCCAAAAAGATCTCTTTCAGCTCGTCCAAAACAAGGGATAAGGGATGCTGTTTGCCCAAAGCAGGCTTTACCCCCGGCATGGTCACGTCGATTTTTTCGGTGATGAGCTGCTGCTCCAAGGCGGCGGCCTTTAATTCCTGCTGGCGCTGGGCGATTTTTTCCTCGATGGCGGCCCGCACCTCGTTGGCGAGCTGGCCCATCACCGGGCGCTCCTCAGCGGAGAGCTTGCCCATCTGCTTTAAAATCGCCGTAAGCTCCCCTTTTTTTCCCAGGTAGCGGACCCGCAGGTCGTCCACCTGCTTAAGATCAGCGGCGGCGTGCAGTTCCTCTGCCGCCTGGGCGCGGATCTGTTCCAATTGGGTTTTCATACATATCCTTCCTTTCTATCCTTTTGCGGACAAATAAACAAAATAAAAAAGCCCTCGTCCCCTTATCCTCCCTAAGAGGAAAAGGGACGAAAGCTTGTGCTTCCGCGGTACCACCCTGCTTTCCGCCGGCATCCGGCGGACGCTTCACTCATGCGGGCCGACACCCGCAGGCCCTTTGGTAACGGTGGGCATCCGTCGCCGCTTACTGGCCGGCCGTCATCCATTTGACAGTCCGCGTTAGGCGGCGCCGCTCAGGAGTGAACTTCGGCCTTCTGCCCCCGCCCGGCTGCGCTTTCAGCATCCGCTTATAGCGGCGCGCATCCTCTCTGCTTTGCTAAGGCGGCAGCGCTTACTCTCTCCGTCGCTGCGTTTATTATGATTATTTTAACTATATCAAATCTTTTTCAATCTTTCAAGTCCTTTTTTTCATTGTATTTGCTATTTTGGTATGGTATAATAGCCAAAGGGCTTGTAGAAGAGGGGCAAGCCCCCTTCTAACATTCCCCCCGGCAAATCCCGGCATTGCGGGATTTGCTGTATATCAAAAATCGACGCACATGTCGCCGATTTTTGACAATTTAAAAATTTAGCTATGGTTTTCAACATTTTATAATAACCGCAAGACGGTTATTATCCGTTATTTTTACGGCCGGGGCGATTCGCTCGCGATGCTCACTTCCGCCCTATGGCCAATTATCCCATTCGCGCGCTGCGCTCATGGGATAATAACCGCAAGACGGTTATTATCCGTGTATATTTCTAACCAAAAACCGTTCGCGGCTTTTTCTTTTATGCAGAAATTTTTTAAAAGCCCTTTGAAAAGGAGTTTTATTACTATGGATACCTTTGTGGAACATCTGGTCAAGCGGCAGAGTTCATCCGCTGACACGCTAAAAAAGGTGGGGATTGTCGTCGCTGCGGTAATCCTGTTTGTTCTGCTCCTGTTCGCCTCCCCCTTTTTAGGTCCCTTTTCCTTTTTTGCCATTGCGGCGGCCTGCGGAGTGGTGTTTGGGGCGTATTGGCTGATTACCAGCATGAATGTAGAATACGAATACATCCTTACCGGGGATGAAATCGACGTGGACAAGATCATTGCCCAAAGAAAGCGCAAACGCCTTTTAACGGTTAAAGTGGGCACCTTTGAGCGGTTTGCCCCCTACAACCCGGACATGTACGACCCCAATGATTTTGACAACTGCGTGATGGCCTGTATCGCCCCTGACGATCCGGAAACCTACTGCGCTGTGTTCCAGCACCCCACCCTGGGACATACCCTGCTGATCTTTAACCCGGACGACCGTATTCTGGAGGGCGTGAAGCATGCCCTGCCCCGGCGGAGGAAACAAGATGAGGATTCAGACTGGGATTGATCTGTGCTCCATCGAGCGGATGCGGACAAGCTTAAATATCCCCCGTTTTTTTGAAAAGGTGTTTTCCCCGGCGGAACAGGCTATGCTAAACCGCCGGGGCTCTATATTCCGTCCGGCGGCGGCGGCGGCCAACTTCGCCGTCAAAGAGGCCTTTTCCAAGGCGCTGGGCACCGGCGTGCGGGGCTTTTCCCTTCGGGAAGTGCAGGTGCTGCGGGACAGCCTTGGCTGCCCCTTTTTGGAACTTACCGGCCGGGCCAAACAAATTGCGGCGGAACAGGGGCTTTCCTTTTCGGTAAGCATCTCTCACGAGCAGGATATGGCGGCGGCGGTGGTCGTGGCCTACCGGGAATAAAGGGTTGTTTTCCAAAGTTTTTAAGAAAACAGCCGACACTGCAAGACCTGCAACCATAGATAAATCAAGCGGCTATTAAAAGTGCGCGGTGAATCTTCACCGCGCACTTTTTGTTTTTTGCCGTGCGATATATTTTGCGGCGTTTTACCGCGGCATAAAATTTAACGCGACCGGGCGCCGGTGTGCCCGCTTTTTATGGGTTTACACACTCCCTCTATTTTAACAGCAATTTATTACACAAATTTTTTTTGATATTAACTTATGTTTATTGACAAAAGAACCTATATTTCGTAAAATAGATACATAGTATGTACATAATTTTAAAAGTATATTTATAATTGTGTGTTAAAACAAAAAACGAATAACAAAGAACGGACAATTCATATAGATATAAATAAAGTGAACAGGGAGGCCGAAAAGGATGGCTCACCAAGTCATTGATATGACATGCCCCGGCTGCGGCGCGCCAACGTCCACAGGGGAAACCACCTGTAAATACTGCCACCGGCCGGTGATTATCTCTACCTTTAACAGCGTGTATGACATGCCTCTTCCCGAAGTCAATAAATACGCCGGCGCCTACCGCAAAGCGCTTTCGGAGAACCCGGACAACACGGAGCTCAACACCTCTGTGGCCATGTGCTACTTAAAGCTTAAGCTCTATGACAAGGCTTCGGAGGCCTTCGAAAAGGCGATGGAAGACAACTTTGACAATTCCGAGACGTTTTTTTACGCGGCTGTCTGCCGGCTGAAGGGAAAAAAAGCGTTTTTAGCCCAGCGGCCGGATATTGACAAGATCGAAGAGTATATCAACGCGGCGCTGATGATCGAGCCCAAGGGGATTTATTATTATTTCTGGGCGTATATCAAATACGATTATTTCAGCCGCAAATACTTTAAAACCTCGCCTACCTATCAAGAGGCGCTGGAAATGGCCCAGCAAGCGGGGCTTTCCAACTATGATGTGGATCAGCTCTACGCCATTCTCGGCGTGGAACGTCCAAGCTGTCTATAACAGGAATGGCTTTTCAAAGCTATTCTGTTAAGAAATCCTATTTTAAACCAGGGAGGAAATCTTATGGGACTGGGTAACATGGCAGCGAATGCTGCAATCGATGCTGTGGCAAAACAGCAGGAAATGAAACGGATGATGAGGGGAAGAACGCCTGAGCAGCAAAGCGTCATCAAATATTTTTATCAGGCGGGCGGATGCTTGTCTAAAAAGCTCACCGACGCCGAGTATGAGGCGATGCTGCAGCGAAAGCTTTCTTCTATGAATTTTAAACAGCGCGCTCTGGATAAGATCGGCCTGGATGAATCCCAGGTTGCCGAGATTGAGCCTGTCCATTTCGAGGGCTATGATTACGACGATAAAGACGCGATGGTTTTGCGGGGACGGGATAATTTCTGGCGCTCTTCCAAATACCAGGTTTCCTGGCTGTTCTTCAGCGCCGATCAGATTTATGTCTACCAGTACACCCTTGATATGGCTACCGACGCTAAGAAAGAGCGCACCGAGGAGTACTTCTACAAAGATGTCACCAACTTCTCCTCTTCTTCCGACTCTGTGGAAAAAGAGACGGTGGATAAGATCAGCTGCACCGGTAAGGCTACTTACACCCGCTCCAACGTTGATTACAGCCGCTTTGCGCTGGTTGTTCCCGGCGAGAAATTTTATTGCTCGATGCAGCAGACCGAATATACTGAGGCCAGCATTCAGGGCATGAAAGCGAAACTGCGGGAAAAGAAACTGTAATCCGATTATTTTGTAAGTCTAACCGAACATAAGGCAGGTTGGAGGTTCCTGCAAAGGAGGACTGCAACCATGCACGAGAGAATGCCAAGCCAAGTAGAACAAGATATAGCGGAATGGTATGTATTACAGCGGCCGTTAAGCCGCCCGGATACAAGCTATAAAAAAGCTGCCCTGTGCATAGCGCTGTTTGTCGCTGTGAACATCCTGCTGGCAGTGACGCTGTTTTTCTTGTTTGAACGGTTTGGCGTTTTTTCTTATATGCCCGATCCGCTTATTTCCTTTAAGGCCCACCATCAGATCCTGTTTCCCCTGTTGTTTGGGCTGCTTATATTCTGCATCGGCGGGATTATCATGTGCAAGCGGGCAATCATCGGCGCCATCCGCCTTTACCAGCGCTATGCGCCGGAAGATATCCGGCGCAGGTGCTTGTTTAAGCCGACCTGTTCGGAATACGCTATCCTCGCGGTTCAAAAATACGGCGTTATCCGCGGCCTTTTCAAAGCATACATACGGCTGTTTAAAAAATGCCGCGGCAACATCTATATGATCGACGAGCCTTAACAGGGATTTCACCGCTTTTCCTTTTTTATCGGGAATCAAGCGCCCTTTTGATCTTTTGGGAAGTTTCATCTGCACTGATTTGTAACAGGAGGCCGTATGAATTTGATTTCAATAGAAAGCCTGAACGACGGCGAGCTTGTGGGGCTTGGAATTCTGGAAATAACCGCTGTCCCGGATATTTCGATTCTGGGATCAGGCTATCAAACCCCGGCTCAAGCGAATGCCGATTATAAAGCGGGCATGGTAAGCCTGCTCACCGAAATCCATCAGAACTACCGCACCGCCAGCCTGTACACCGGGTATCTCCCCGACCTGTCCATCGAGCTGTTGTGGGTGACAGAGCCGGTAGCAAACCAGCCCTACAAAGCGAAAATCCGCCTTTTTCTGATTGTGCGGGCCATTGGCAACGAACAGGATTCCCTGTCCCAATCCCTTGAAACGCTCATCAAAATATGCCAGTCCACCCTCACCCTGCAAAAGTACGAATTTGCCGACTGCCCTTATGCGTCCCTCGCCTCCCTGATGGCGAATGTGAGCACCGATTCCATTAAAGCGCTGGTGAAGGAGGAAAAGCTGGAAAACCTGCAAAACCAGCTTTTGCCTCAGTGCCTGAGTTTTGACCGGATCCCCTCCAGCGAAAGCGATTTAAGCAAGCTTGTGAACACGCTGATTGACTACCCCTACAGCGCGGTATCCATGCAGTTGATACCGGCGCAGCTTAACCAAAGCGAATCGGGCGCCTTAGGGCAAATACGCCAGATGCTGGACACCTTAAGCCGGGGCGTGATGGATCAGAGTATCGGGAACATCAGTTTTTCCCTGGCGGAAAAGCACGCCGAAAACTATAAATATTATGAGGACAACAAAAACAACGCCCTTTTCCAGTTTAACCTGGTGGTTTACGGGACCGCCCAGGCGGTGGATAATGTAGCCTCCAGCCTGTACGGACAGCTCAACACCAATCCCGAAAACCAGATCAATATGAAATTTCTTCCGCTTTATAAAGAGGAAGCGGATTTCCATACAAATTTCTATCCCCTCCCCTGGGCGATCCACGAAACCCTGGAAGGGGCTGAGCGCAACCAGCTCATCTGGGGCGTTCCCAATACGCCCTATGCGCCGCTGTACCGGATGCCGTACATCATCACCGCAGACGAAGCGGTGGAATTTTTCCGGCTCCCCATCGGCGGGGAAACCATCCACGCGGGGCTCAACATCAACGAATCCGCCAAAAGCAGCAAAACCTATACCGACAACCTGATTAACAGCGGCGACATCACCATCGGCCGGTTAAAATCCTCCCCAAATGGGGATACCATCGGCATTTCCTTAAAAGACCTGGCCAAACACATGCTGGTGGTGGGCACCCCCGGTTCCGGTAAAACCACCTTCTCGGTAGGGCTTTTGGACCGCCTGTGGAAGGAGCATCACATCCCCTTTCTGGTCATCGAGCCGGCAAAAAACGAGTACCGGGCGCTGGTGCAGAGCATCCCGGACCTGCAGGTGTTTACCCCGGGCAAAAACTTTATCTCCCCCTTTGTGTTTAACCCCTTTGTCCCCCCGAAAAACGTCAAGCTGGAAACCTATAAATCCACGCTGAAAACCGCCTTTGCCGCAGCGGTGTCCATGTCCACGCCGCTGGACAAGATTTTTGAGGAGAGCATCAACAACTGTTATTCGGACTTCCGGTGGCTGGATACCTATACGGTGGCGGACAAGGGCAAAATCTTTAACATCACCGATTTTATCAAGTGCTTTCAGGAAACCTTTGACAACATCGGCTATACCGGCGACGCCAAGAACATCGGACGGGCGGGCGTTGTGCGGTTAAACAGCCTTGTCAACCTCTTTGACAATTACCACTCCATCCCCATTGAGGATATTCTGTCAAAACCCACCATTATTGAGCTGGCGGCGATCGAAAACAGCGATCAAAAGGCGCTGATCATCGCGCTGCTGCTCCTGTCCATCCTGTCCTATGTCAACAGCAATTATGTGGGCGAAGGCGGGCTGAAAAACGTGATTTTGCTGGAGGAAGCCCATGTGCTGTTGGACGCGGACACCAACGCCGGACAGGGCGACGCCAATCCCAGCGCCATCGCCCAGGGACTGGTAAAACGAATGCTCGCCGAGATCCGCTCCTACGGCGTGGGGCTGATTATCGCCGACCAGTCCCCCAGAAAGGTCACCACCGACGTGGTGGCGTTAACCGACATCAAGGTGGCGTTCCGCCTGGTGGAAGCCAGCGACAAGCAGATTTTGGCGGAGAGTATCGACATGGACGACGCCCAAGTCTCCCGCCTGACCAAGCTAAAACCCGGCGAAGCGTTTTTCTTCTTTAACAAGCTGGATGCTCCCGAGGAAATCGGCACCCCCAACTACCGTTTGGAAAACAACATCAGCATCACCCTGTCCGACGAGGGGATCCGGTCGCTGTCCACCTATTGGAAGGACCGGCAGGAGCTGCTGCGCCCCTATCCGGAATGCGGCATGATCTCCTACTGCTCCCACACCTGCGACTACAACCAGCGGATTTTGGCCAAAGAAATTGCCCGGCGGATTTTTGTGCGGTATTTTAAGCCGGATATGAAGGACTTCACCGCCGTCAAAACGGTATTCGGCCAGATTTCCAAGCTGGTGATGGCGGAGCTCAACGACGAGCCGTTTACAAAACAGCTGCTGGCCTGTGTAAAAGCGCAGCTTTGGCGCCGGATCAAGTACGGCACCAAAATTCCCGTCACCGAAAAACTGATAAAATCCTCTCTGGAAAAAGCGTAGGTGAGATAAAATGGATGAAGATTTAAGCGTGGATACCTCGGATGTTTCCGTCGATGTGCCGGACGACATTCCAGATGATATCCCCGATGATATTCCGGACGATGTCCCCGAGGATATCCCCGAAGACATCCCGGAAGATGATATTCCCGAAGATATCCCGGAAGACGACATTCCCGAGGATATCCCGGAGGACGATATCCCTGAGGACGTCCCGAAAGACGACATCCCTGAGGATGTCCCGGAAGATGATATTCCTGAGGACGCTGAGGCCGAAGAACAGGAGGATCTCCCCGAGGACGCTGAGGCCGAAGAACAGGAGGATCTCCCTGAAGACGCCGAGACCGGGGAACAGGACGATCTCCCCGAGGATACCGAAGCTGAGGAACAGGATGATCTCCCTGAGG
>CALXBH010000047.1 GCA_944386475.1 uncultured Clostridia bacterium
CATCTCCGCCGTCAGGGGCTTGGAGAGGTTCTGCTCCACATAGCTGCGAAACTGGGCGGCGATTTCAGCAGAGTGAGAGAGGTTTTCCCGGCCGGCGGCGATCTCATGGAGCAAAAGCAGCACCACCGCGTCCATGACGTATTCCGGGCTGGCAGCCTCGCTTTTAAGCTTGTGGAGCTGGCCGAACAGCTCCGCTATCCGGGAGGAGGTGTCCACCTGCTCCTTCCCGGGGAGGATGGCAAAATCCTGGGGGCTGTCGGTGACAAAATTGACATAATAAAAAGCGGTGGGCTGCGCGCTCTCCTGAAAGCCCTCCACCGTCTTGTAGGGAGGAAGTATGATCAGACTGTTTTTATTTAGCGTGACAAAGCGGTTCGAAAGGCGAAGGTAAACGCTCCCCTTCATGACGTAAATCAGCTCAAACTGGTCCAAAAACCGCTTTTTGTAGCAAAAGCCTTTAGGGGTTTCCAGATAGCCGCAGTCCATATAAGCGATGGAAGAAACATCCTGCTTTTTGTTATACCGGTGGGGATTTTCAATTTTATGATATAACATATCGCAAAATCTCACTTTTCTCTGGATTTTTCACTTGCTATTTTTGGGGGTTGATTATATCCTTATAATAAGAAAATCTGGCGGTAAAGTCAATAAAAATAGCAGTAATCACCAAAAACATTTTGGATTGTATGAATTTTCTTTTGCCAAATAAAATTTTTGTATCATCCATAAAAAACCCGCTAATTATCATCTTTTCACAAGGAGGAACCCTATGAAAATCACCCACCCCTATCTTTGTGTCCCCATCGGGAACACGGCCAGAGCCAAAAAAGTCTGCTTATATAAGGACAAAGCGCTTGTGCTGGAGTTTGACGCTCCCATCGACCCCGTATACCCGGATTATGAGCATTATGTGGACCTGTCCGCCTTTTTGGGGCAGGAGCTCACGGTGGTCGTGGACCCTGACATCGAGATCACCTGGAAACAGGCGGATGAGATCCCTCCCCGGGAATTTTACCGGGAAAAACACCGCCCCCAGGTTCATTTCAGCGCCAAAACGGGCTGGATTAACGACCCCAACGGCTTGGTGTTCGACGGGGAGCAGTACCACCTGTTCTACCAGCACAACCCCTACTCCCATCAGTGGGGAAACATGCACTGGGGCCATGCGGTGAGCCCCGACCTGCTCCATTGGGAGGAGCGCACCCCCGCTTTATACCCCGATGAGCTGGGGACGATGTTCTCCGGCTCCGCCATCATCGACCGGGAAAACCGCACCGGCTTAAAATCCGGGGAAAACGACGTGATTTTGTTTTACTACACCGCGGCGGGCGGCGGTCCCGTCCTCTCCCGGGGGAAACGGTTCACCCAGTGCCTTGCCTACACCACCGACAACGGCAAAACCTTCCATAAATATGAGGGGAACCCCGTTGTGGACCACATCGAGGCGGAAAACCGGGATCCCAAGGTGATCTTTGTGCCCGAGCTGTCCGCCTATGTGATGGCGTTGTACTTAAACGACAACCGGTACACCCTGCTCACCTCAGACGACCTGCTCCACTGGAAGCCCTTGCAGGAACTCTCCCTCCCCGGGGACGCCGAGTGCCCCGATTTGTATCCCCTCGACCTGGACGGAGATCCCCAAAAACGGCGCTGGGTGCTGTCCGGTGCGTCCGACCGGTATCTGGTAGGGGAGTTTAAATCCGGCAAGTTCCGGTGCCTGGGGCCCGCCAAACGGCTCCACTACGGGAGCAACAGCTACGCGGCCCAGACCTTCTCCGACATCCCCGCCGAGGACGGACGGCGCATCCGCATCGCCTGGAACACCACGGGAATCCCCGATTCGTATTTCTGCGGCTCCATGTGCATCCCCTGCGAGATGAAGCTTGAAACTATCGACGGCGAGGAAACCCTCACCGCCTGGCCGGTGGAAGAGGTCTCCTCCCTGTTTGCAGAGGAAGAGGACAAAACACTGGAAAACCTGGCTGCGGGAACCACCGAGCTCAGCCGGCGTCCCTTTGGCCCCCAATGGCTGGAATTTACCGTCACCCCTTCCCAGGACAGCGTGTTTGAGCTTTCCCTGTTCGGCATGACGGTGGAGGTAAACGTGGAGGAAAACGCCGTGCGCTGCATGGATAAAACCATGCCCCTGTGCATGGAGGATGGAAAAATCCACCTGCTGATTCTGGCGGACGCCATGGGCTTTGAAATCTACGGCGGAAGAGGCCAGGCTTTTCTGTGCATGGGATTTTGCGCAGATGACTGCTTAAACCGTTTGAACCTGACGGTGAAAAAAGGCAGCATCAAAACCCTTTGTTGCCGTTTGGCCGCGCTTAACAGCGTTTGGCCATCAAAATAAAATCCATCTTTTAAAGAAGGAGGTCAATCATTATGGGAAATCCATCGCGGCTGTCGAAATCCGGCAAGCGCCTTGTGGCAAAACTGCTCTGCGCCGCCATGCTGTTTTCGACGGTAGTCACCCCCATGGCGTTCGCGGCGGGAGAATTCCACACCACACTGGAAGGGCTTACCCCCTTGGGCGGCCAGTGGCGGGAAACCGACGGGGGGCTTTATTCGGAAGGGAGCGGTGACTGCTTTAACATCAGCAGCACCGAAGCTTCCGACTTTGTGCTGGAGGCGGAAGCCACCTTCGGCCAGACAAGAGGCGCCGCCTCCCTGATCTTTTATTCAAGGGCTCAGCCCTCCCAAGGCTCTTTGTGCGCCAACATCGACAAAAACAACAACAACGCCCGGATCTTCCGGTTTGGAAACGGAGGCGGCGACCTTTGCTCCGCCGTCAGCCTGCCGGGGGATATGGCGGGCAAAACCAGCTACACCATGCGGCTGGAGGTAGCCGGCGGCCAGCTCCGCTACTTTGTGGACGACCTGTTAATCACCGCCCAGGATCTCACCGAACAGGGCGGCGGCGACCGGCTGGGCCTTTTAACCTTTGACACCCAGGTAACCTATCAAAACGTAGAGCACGCGGACCTCACCGGCCAGGAGCTTCCCGCTCTGACCGGGCTGACCGTAAACGGCCTTACCATGGAAAGCGCTTTTGAAAGCGGCCGTTACACCTATGAATCCACCATCGCCTACGGCAGCAGCCAGGTGTCTTTGACACCCCAGGCGGCTGCGGGAACCACGGTGGAGGTCTTTGCGGTGGATACAGCCGGCAACCGGATCACCGGGGAAGAACAAAACGGCGCCTTTACCTTCCCGGTGTCCACCAGCAATGTAAACTTCATGATCCGGGCAACCCGGGACGGAAAGTCCCTCACCTATGTCATCCAGGGGAAATACGACGCGGACTACCGGGACGAATACCGGCCCCAGTTCCACTTCAGCCCCTATGAAAACTGGATGAACGACCCCAACGGCCTGGTGTACGACCCCTCCAACGGGACGTACCACATGTACTATCAGTGGAACCCTTCCGGCCTTAACATCGCCAACCAGGTGTGGGGCCATGCGGAGAGCACCGACATGATCAACTGGGTGGAGCAGGAGCCCGCCATTATTCAGGACGACGGCCTGGGCGCGATCTTCTCCGGTTCCGCCGTGGTGGATGAAAACAATACCTCCGGTTTGTTTACGGACAACAAGCCCGGTGAGTCCAAGCTGGTGGCGATCTTTACCCACGACGGCGGGGACACAAGCCAGGGCGTGGAAAAACAAAGCCTTGCCTACTCCAAAGACCACGGACATACCTGGATCAAGCCCTCTGTGGAAGTGGAAGGCTTTGAAAACCCGATCATCCCCAATCCGGGCGACCAATACGGACGGGATTTCCGGGATCCCAAGGTATTTTGGTATGACGGCCAGTGGATGATGGTCATCGCCGGCGGCGCAGCCCGGCTGTTTACCTCCCCCGACCTGATCCACTGGGAGCACGCAGGGGATCTTGGCTTTAACTCCGAGTGCCCCGATTTGTTCCCCCTGCCGGTAGACGGAGATGAAAACAATGTAAAATGGGTCTATCTGGCGTCGGGCAGATGGTACAAGGTAGGCGAGCTGCAAAGAGGCGACGTTGTAAACGGCGTGCAGCAGTACAAATTTGTGGCCGAAACCGGGGAGATCCCCTATAACGGCGGCCCCAGAGTATACGCCACCCAGAGCTTTTATAACGACGGCAGCGGCCAGAACCGCCGGATGCTGGTAAGCTGGATCCAGGACTACTCCGCTCCCCAGCTTGAGGGAAAAAACTGGAACGGCGTGCAGACGGTTCCTTATGTGGCCTCCTTAAAGACTGTAAACGGCCAGCCCCGGCTGTTCACCTATCCGGTGGAAGAGGTGGAAAACAACCGCACCGATACCCTTGTTTCCATCACGAACCGGGAGATCGATGAAAACAGCCCCAACCTGTTAAGCGGCTACGGCGCCCGGATGTTTGATCTGGAAGCCGTCTTTACCCCCGGCGACGCCACCGAGTTCGGCTTTAGGCTCCGCAAAGGCGCCGGCCAGGAAATCGTGGTGAAATACGACGCTGCCTCCCACAAGTTTATTTTAGACCAGAACAAGTCCGGCGAGATCAACACCGGTATCTACAGCATGGACATGGTCCCCACCGAGGACGGCAAGATCAAAATGCGGATTTTAGTGGACACCACCGTGCTGGAGGCCTTTGGCAACGACGGTGAAGCGTCCAACACCGTGATGTACTTCCCCGAATCCACCAGCATCGGCATGGAGCTGTTTACCAACGGCTCTTTGACGGTGGATTCCTTAAACATCTATGGAATGAAATCCATCTGGCATGAAGATGAGGCTCAAGAGCAGGATATGCAGCTGCTGGCTTCGGATGAAATGACCCTGGAGGTAGGCGGCAAAACCACCATCGGCGCGGCCATCCTTCCCGCCCCCGAGGGCCAGAAGGTCACCTTTACGGTGGAGGACAACGGCGTGCTGGAATCTGAAGCGGCCGACGACTACTCCTTAAACGTGACGGCCTTAAAATCCGGCTCCGCCAAGGTGACGGCCACTTTGGACGGGACGAATATCACCCGGGAGACCACCGTCACCGTGGTGGACGAGTTCTTTAAAACCAATCTTTCTGGCTTTAACTTTTTAAGCGGCAACTGGTATGAAGGCGAAGGCGGCCTGATTACCGACGGAGAAAGCGGCCGGGATGTGTTCGCTGTCTCCGGCCAGACAGCCGGCGTCATCCAGTCCTATGAGGCGGACGTGACCGGCAACTGCGCATCCTTACTGTTCGCCGTCACTAATCCGACTTCTCCCGGAAACGGCACCTGGTTCGGCGCCAACGTGGACACCTCCGGCACCGAAGTTGTCGCCAAGCTGTTCCAGAACACAAACGGCGGCGAGGTTTGGAATGCGCGGCTGAACATTCCCCGGGCGGACAGCTATCATCTGAAAGTCACCGTCTCCGAGGACAACATCATCACCTATTACGTCAACGACACCCTGATCGGCCAGCATACCGCCGACGCTTACCGGTCCGGATATGTGGGACTTTTGTCCTACAACGGACGGGCGACCTTTAACAACGTCTATTTACAAACCCCAGAAACCCCTGAAGCGGCGGACAAAACCGATCTGCAAAAGCTTTATGACCAGCATGCCGGCAAGGAATCCTGGCAGTACACCGAAGAAACCTGGTCCGCTTTTGAAAGCGCTTTAACTGCGGCCAAGGAAGTGCTGGACAATGATTCCGCCACCCAGCAGCAGGTGGACGACGCCGCTGCGGCGCTGACCCAGGCGGCAGAAGATCTTCATGAGATTCCCCAGGGCGACGTCACCCTGGACGGAACGGTAGACGAGGCCGATATCGCTAAAATGAAAGACTTTATCTTTGAGAAAGCCTCTCCCTCTGAACGCCAGCTGAAAGCCGGCGATCCGGACGGGGACGGAAAGATTACTGTCGGGGATATTCTGAAAGTACGGAGGATTATTGAAATGGGAAATTTTAAGCAGCAGGTCTCCTATGAAGACGTGGTGAACCGGATGGTGGATTTAAAATCCCTGTCCCAAGCGGCTCCCACGGGGGAGGCCTGCGGCGAAAGCACCTCCTATGAAAAGTTATCCCGCTATAATGAGGAAACCGGCGTCTATGAAAACTGGGACGCCAATGCGGACAACGGTCACGACACCCCCCGCACCGAGGACGGCGGGTATCTGGCGGCAGACCTCACCGGGCCTGGTGCGCTGGTGCGCATCTGGTCGGCGGAGCCCCGCCAGGGCCACATTAAAATCTATATCGACGGGGAAACCGAGCCCACCGTGGATATGCCCTTTGCCGACCTGTTCGGCACTGGTGAAGCGCCCTTTAACCTGTCTGCACTTTGCTATGACGCCAGCCGGGGCAAAAACTGCTATGTGCCCATCACCTTCAACGAATCCTGCCGGGTGGTGTTTTACGGCGACTGGGGCATGTATTACCACATCGGCCACATTAAATTCGCCGAAAACACCCAGGTGGAGCCCTTCTCCATGCCGGTGAGCGAAGGACAGCTGGCCGCTTTGCAGCGGGTAAACGATTATTTCACCGATGGTCTGGGGGAAGCTCCTACCCACTATGAAGGGGAAACCACCACCCAGAAAACTGTGACGGTGCCCGCCGGCGGGTCGGTGAACCTGTTAGATGTACAAGGCTCCGGCGCGGTCACCGGCATCACGGTGAAGCTAAACGGGATGGAAGACCCCGGCGACGATTGGGACGCTTTGGCGGCGATGACCCTGTCCGCCCACTGGGATGGGGAGGAATCCCCCGCTGTGTGGAGCACCCTGGGCGGCTTTTTCGGCAGCATCACCGGTACCAATGAATACGCCTCTTTGCCCCTGGGGGTTAAAGAGGACGGGACGATGTACTGCTACTGGTACATGCCCTATGAGAATGGCGCCGTGCTTACCATCGGCAACGACGGCAGCAGGGATTACGAAATCGAATACAGCGTGACCACCGCGCCGCTGTCTCAGGAGGAAGCCGCCGGGTCGCTGCGGTTCCACGCCAAATGGAACCGGCTCACCGACCCGGAAAAAACCGACCGCTGGCCGGACGCCCAGTTTTTGTCCACCTCCGGCACCGGCCGGTTTGTGGGAACCTCTTTGCACATCTATAAGGAAATCGGTATGAGCGACCCGGACTACGGCTCCGACTGGTGGTGGGGCGAAGGCGACGAAAAATTCTTTATCGACGGGGAGAAATTCCCCTCCTGGTTCGGCACAGGGTCGGAGGACTACTTCGGCTACGCCTGGGGCAGCTGGATGCCCTTTACCGCCGCCTATCACAGCCAGCCCTTCACCAACGGCGGCATGTTCGGCGTGGGCAACCGCTTAAACAACCGGTTCCACATTCTGGACAGCGTCCCGTTTGAAGAGTCCTTTGAGGGGTACTTTGAAAAATATCACCGGGACGGCTATTCCAACTGGGTGTTTACAAACTTCTGGTATCTGGAGCCGGAGGGCACCGATCCTTACGGCCCTGTATCTTTAGAAGAACGCACCTCTTATTACAGCGATCCCTATCCGGAGGCCGCCTCCTTTATCGAGGGCGAGGATTTAAGCATCATCGAATCCACCGGGATGCTCAAGGCGGAAACCCAGGAGATGAGCCCCTTTCCCGCGGACACCTGGAGCGGCGGCAGCCAGTTTATCTTTAAAAGCGCAAACATCGGGGACTATGTGAAATTCTGGATCAACATCCCGGAGCAGGGGGACTACAAGTTCACCGTCCGACTCACCAAGGCGGGGGATTACGGCGCATTCCAGCACTATATGGACGATACGGCCTTAGGCGAAACCATCGACCTTTATGACCCCACCGTCTGCCGCACCGATGAAATCGAGCTTGGCACCATGACCCTCTCCCCCGGGCTGCACGAATTAAAGGTGCAGGTTTCGGGTAAAAACACCCTTTCCAGCGGCTATTTCTACGGCATGGATTATCTGAAAGTGGAAAAGCAGTAGCGAGGGACTTGCAGTTCAAATTGTTTTTCAGTTTTTGAAAAAGGAGGTTTATCCACCATGAAAAAGGCCGGAAAAAAAGCCGGTATCGCCGTTTTATGTGTGGTCGTATGCACGGCTGTGATTTTGCTGTGTGCGCAGCTGGCCCTGGCGGCTCCCTCCGTAGGGATCACCGCCGACAAGGAGGTTTACGCCCCGAGAGAGTCTGTGACGGTCACGGTCTCCTCCGACGCTTCCCAAACGGCCCACGGCTACCAGATGGATCTGATTTATAATCCCGATCTTTTGGAATACAAAGAGCTTGAAGACGCCCTCCCCGACACCTGGGACGTTCAGGGAGAGGCGGTCACCGAGGGCACCCTGCGGCTGCTGGCTTTTGACAACACCGACGACACCTCAGCGCCGGCGCCTCAGGACGCTTCCCTCTTCACCGTGACCTTTGCGGCAAAGGATAATGCCAGCGGCGAAGGCAGCGTGGATATAAAGGCCCTTTACATCGCCCAAGAGGGTGGCGATTTGGCCGCATCCGACGCCGACGGCGGCAGCGTAGCCTTCCGTATTGAAAGCGGCGAGCCTGTGAGCTCAGAGGACGAAACCCCGGCTTCCAGCGAACAGGAGCAGGATACCAGTTCGGAGGATGCTGCCACATCCTCCGAGCAGGCGGGCGATGACACTCCCGGCGGCGATAATACATCCGAAGATGGCAACACCTCCGGCGGCGGTGATGTTAACGGCGGGCAGCAGGCTTCCCAGCCCCAGCAGCCCTCCGGCGATAACAACGCCCAGACCGGTATGTGGGCGGGATATCCCGTCGTCCTGGCGGTGCTCATCGTCAGCGGACTGCTGTTAGGCGGCTTGTGCATCGCCCGCAGCAAAGCAAAACGGTAAAATGCTATAAAGCAGCGAAAGGCCGCAAAGCAAACCGTATTGCCACCGGATACAAAAAACATCCCATTATAAAAGCGGCGGCGCAGGGTAAACCTGCGCCGCCGCTTTTTGCTTATACCCATCCTATTTTCTTTCCGAAAGATTTCATGTTCCCCGCCTTTGTTAACGGGATAAAATGTATTTTCCATTCGGCTGTCAATTGCTGCGCGAATTGCAAAAGGAAAATTAAAAAAGCCCTTGACAACCTACAGCGAATGGTATATACTCACAAATATCCGATTTCATATTATATGATTTCGGATTATATGGAGGCGTGTGCATGAAAAAAGAAACCTCTCCCCCCAAAACCTTGACGGCCTTTCGGGAAGCGACTATGGAGCTTGATAATGTCTACTCCTTTTTTCCCAAAGCCTGCGGCTTGTCGGACGCCGAGTACTGGTCTTTGCTTCTGCTCTACGAAGGGGTTGCCACCCAAAGCCAGATCAGCGACCAGCTGTTTCTCAGCCGCCAGACCTTAAACTCCGCCTTCAAGCAGCTGCGGAAAAAGGGGTTGGTCCAGTTAGAGCCGTATAAGGAAAACCAACGTTCCAAACAGGCGTTTTTAACTGAGGAAGGAAAACAGTTTGTGGAAAAGCACGTGATCCAGATGCACCAAGTGGAAGAAAAAGCATGGAGACAGCTGGATGAACAGGAGCGGGCTGCGCTGACAAAGCTAACCCGGAAATTCAGCGGCCTGATCCGGCAGGAACTGCAGTCCCACCGGTGATAAAAAGGCTGCGATTCGCTTAAAGATGAAAAGAGGATGATTAACATTGACGGCATTGGATGAGCTATTACGCCAGGCAGGCGTATTTGAATACGGCTTGGTGGATACCGCAAAAATCCGCTTTACAAAAGAGGTGCGCGGGATGTGCGAGGTCAACACCTGCCGGAAATACGGAAGCACCTGGGCCTGTCCGCCTGCCATCGGCACGGTGGAGGAATGCCGGGAGCGGGTGCAGAAATACGATACCATGCTGGTATTCAGCGGCAAATATGACCTGGAGGACTCCTTTGATTTTGAAGGAATGACTGCGGGAGGGAAAAAATTCAAGGAAACCTGCCGCGCTGTCCACAAGGCGGTCAGCCAGTACATGGATGATTATCTGATCCTAGCCAACGAAGGCTGCGATACCTGTAAGGAATGCACCTATCCGGATGCGCCGTGCCGCTTTCCTGATCAGACCCACGGTTCCTTGGAAGGGTACGGTATCTTTGTAAGCGAACTGGCGGAGCAGGCGGGCATTCATTATATTAACGGCGCCAATACCGTTACCTATTTTGGAGCCTTGGTCTGCAATGCCAACACGCTGGCCCGGCTTCAGGGCGAAAAACAATAGAAAATTGTCATCGGAGGACTGGCCATCGCAATGGCCGGCTGAACCCTGTGTTTGGCCATAGTCGATAAGATGTCGAGTGCGCTCGGTTATTTGTAAAGATAACCGGGCGTTTTTCTGTTTGGAGGCAATATGAAAACGATTGTAAACGGAATTTGTTATGACACTGCTGCGGCGCGGGTGCTTTCCACCTATTATTTTTCCCTGCATGGAGTTCCCGTGGAAGAATCCGCCTACCAGATGCCGGACGGGGCGTGTTTTATTGTCCGGCGGATCAACGGAAACGATACCGCTTTGCTGCCGGTACCGGCGGATGACATCCCCCGCTGGAAAAAATACCGCAGCCAATTCACAGCACGGCTGTGGCCCGGATGAGGTAAAGGGGGGCCTTATGCTGTTTGCCGTTTATCCTTTGCTGCCGGTGTGGGAGCGCCCCCCGCCCCCGCACCGGCAGGACAATTTTATACCGTCGTCATCGGAGGACTGGCCATCGCAATGGCCGGCCGGGTAACCCCCGGCCACAGTCGAGAAAGATGTCGGGTGCGCCCGGTTATGCAAAGGAACCGGGCGCATTTTTTATGATTCATTGGGAAAGGACTGATAAGCCTCATGAAGCTTATTTTTAAGTTTATCAAGCCGCACTGGAAGTTATGTGCGGTCACTGTGCTGCTTTTGATCGTGGATGTAACAGGCACCCTGTTTATCTCCACCCTGGCCGCCGAAATGTTAAACCAGGGAACCTCCGGCGCTTCTTTGGAAGCGCTGCTTCGCACCGGTATCACCATGGCGGTTGTATCCGTATTGTCCAGCGTCTGCGCAATTTTAGGCGGTTATGCCTGCGCCGCTTTGTCCGCCCGGGTAGGCAAGGACATGCGGGTAGCGCTCTACAACAAATCCCTGAAGCTTTCTATTTACGATTTTCGCCAGTTCGGAACCGCTTCCATCACCACCCGGACGGTGTCCGACATCACCACCATCCAGTTCGCCTTAACCAGCTTTATCCAGATGGTGCTGCCGGTGCCGGTGATTTTTATCGTCGCTTTGGCGCTGGCTTTCAGCCTGGATATCGAGATGGGCTTTATCCTGCTGGCCGTGGTAGCGGTGGTTTTTGTTTTAGCGCTGTTTATTATGAAAAGCGCCTCCCCGCTGTTTAAAAGGCTGCAAAAGCTGTTGGACCGGATGACCACCATCCTGCTGGAAAATATCACCGGCGTTCGGGTTGTCCGCGCTTTTAATAACGAAACCAGGGAAGAAAACCGCATGGGGACGGCATTTTCCAATTACGCGCAAACCTCCATTAAAGCCAACCGCTGGTTTGCCAATTTAGACGGCCTTTCCTTTTTGTTTATCAATTTCTTTGTCGTGATCGTTTACTGGCTCAGCGGCGGGCGGATCAGCTCCGGCCACCTGCAGATCGGCGATATCACCGCAGTCATCGGCTATGCGCTGATGGTATTGTTTTTCCTGATGATGGCCCAGATGGTTATCCTGACCATGCCCCGTGCTTTAGAGTGCTGCAGCCGTGTGCAGGCTGTTTTGGACCACACGCCGGAAATTCAGGACTTGGTTTCCGAAAACCCCAAAGCCTCCGATGAAAAAGGCGATGAGGTTTTGGCTTTCCGGGATGTTTCCTTCCGCTTCGCCGATGCGGAGGAGGATACGTTAAGCCATCTTAATTTTATCTGCAAACGAGGGGAGACCACCGCCATCATCGGCGGCACCGGCAGCGGCAAATCCACTGTCGCCTCCCTGATTTTACGGTTCCACGATGTAACCGGCGGCTCCGTCTGCTTAAACGGCACCGACATCCGGCAGATGACCCAGCGCCATCTGCGGGACCATCTGGCCTATGTGCAGCAAAAGGCCTGGCTGTTTTCCGGCACGGTAGCCGATAACCTGCGGTACAGCAACAAAAACGCCAGCGAAAAGGATATGATGCACGCCGCCGATGTGGCTCAGGCGGGGGATTTCATCCGCTCGCTGCCGGAGGGCTTAAACTCCTATGTGGCCCAGGGCGGCACCAACTTTTCCGGCGGCCAGAAACAGCGCCTGTCCATCGCCAGGGCGCCGGTGAAAAAGCCGGAGCTCTATATCTTTGACGACAGCTTTTCCGCTTTGGACTTTAAAACCGACGCGGCGCTGCGTAAGGCACTGGCCAAGGAAACTAAGGATGCCGCCGTGCTGATTATCGCCCAGCGGGTCAGTACCATCCAACATGCCAATCAAATCGTTGTGCTGCACGAAGGGCAGATGGCGGGCATCGGCACACACGATGAACTGTTAAAAACCTGTCCCGTTTACCGGGAAATTTATGAATCGCAAACCAAGGAGGCACAGGAAGCATGAGCCAGATGATGACAAATCAGAGCGGCAAAAGCACCGTGGCGCGGCTGTTTCGCCAACTGAAAGGCCAGCGCATCCGGCTTTGTGTTGTCGCCGTTTCCATCGTTATTTATGTGGGCCTGAGTATTTATACCCCCATGTTCAGCGCCGTGGTGATCGACCATCTGTGGCAGAGCATCCAGGCCGCATGGAATCACGGAATCCCTTTCTCCATTACCTGGACCAACATGGGACAGGAATTGACCCAGTTAACCATCCAGTATTTCTTCACCTGGATTTTCTACTATTTGCAGTCCTACCTGATGGCAAACGTGGCGGAAAGCCTGAATCTGGAGCTGCGAAACCAGATCGCCCGGAAATTAAACCGGCTTCCCCTGCGCTTTTTCGACCAGAACAAAGCCGGTGAAATCCTCAGCCGTGTCACCAGCGACCTGGATAAAATCGCGGAGGTGCTCCAGACCGGTTTGCTCAAGCTGATCGTGGCCATCGGCACCATTGTGGGCTCGCTAATTGTCATGTTCTATTACAGCGTGCCGTTAACCTGTATCTTTTTGGTCTTCATGGTGATCAGCATGGTAATCACGCAGATCGTCGCCAAAAAGAACCGGCGCTGCGCCGCCGAGCGGCAGGAGACTATCGGCGAACTCACCGGCATTGTGGAAGAATACTATAACGGCCGGAACGTCATCAAGGCGTATAACCACGAAGACGACAGCATGGAACAGGTTGCCGCCGCGGTGGAGAAAAACCGGGTTGCCAACCAAAAGGCGGACTTTTTGACCAACTGTGTGAACCCCCTTATCCGTCTGCTGACCCGTCTGGCCAACGTGGTGATCGCCATCATCGCCGGCAAGGCCATGCTGGACGGCGCCATGACAGTAGGCGTTGTCCAGGCGTTTTTCCAGTACGTCAACCAAACGGCGGAGCCTTTAACCGAGGCCTCCTTTATGATTAACTCCTTACAGTCGGCGCTGGCCTCCGCCAAGCGGACCTTTGAACTGCTGGACGACGAGGAGGAAATCCCCGACCCTGTAAAACCCGCCGTTTTGGAACGCGCCAACGGCAACATCGCTTTTGAGCATGTCAGCTTTGGCTATAATCCTAAGCATCTGCTGATGAAGGACATCAGCTTTAAGGCAAAACCCGGCCAAAAAATCGCTGTGGTGGGCAGCACCGGCGCCGGCAAGACCACGTTGGTCAACCTGCTGATGCGCTTTTACGAGGTAAGCGGCGGCAAAATCACCGTGGACGGTGTGAACGCCGCCGAAATGACCCGCAGCGGCCTGCGGAAAAACTTCGGTATGGTGCTGCAGGATACCTGGCTGTTTTCCGGCACGGTAGCCGAAAACATCGCTTACAGCAAGCCGGACGCCACCCGTGAGGAGATCATCGAGGCGGCAAAAGCGGCCAAGGTGGACTACTTTATCCGCACCATGCCTAAGGGCTACGACACCATGCTGGACAACGAGGCCGCCAACCTGTCCGCCGGCCAGCGCCAGCTTCTCACCATCGCCCGGGTGTTCCTCTGCAACCCGCCCATTATTATCCTGGACGAGGCCACCTCCAGCGTGGACACCCGCACCGAGGTGGAAATCGGCAAGGCCATGAAACAGCTGATGAGCGGCCGGACCAGTTTCGTCATCGCCCACCGGCTCTCCACCATCCGGGACGCGGACACCATCCTGTTTATGGAGCACGGAAACATCATCGAGCAGGGCAGCCACAAGGAACTGCTGGCAAAAAAAGGCGCTTATGCCGCCCTTTACTACAGCCAGTTTGAATAAAAGCGCATTTTCCCTGCATCGGGGCTGTCCATTTCCGGCGGGGCCCCTAAAGTCCCGCTTAACGCGCAAAACGGCGCTGCAATCTTATGGATTGCAGCGCCGTTTTTGATACGCTTCTTTTATGTGTCCCTGCGGCGTAAAGCGCTCTTTTATAGACAACCGGCGGCTTTACTCCCACTCTTCCCGGTTTAAGGACAGCACCCTTTCGGCCAGTCGCAAAAGATCGTCGTAGGTGGTTAAGCTCCCGCAGTCCCGCCGCAGGGAGGCCGCCCCCCTTAATCCCTTGATATACCATCCGGCGTGGCGGCGGGCCTCCCGCATGCCGGCGGACTCCCCTTTGTACTTGCAGATAAGCTTGACATGCTCCCGCATGATCTCCATGCGCTCCTCCAACGGCGGATCGGGCAAAACCTCCCCCGTCTCCAGATAGTGCTTAATCTGGCTGAACACCCAGGGCCGCCCGTAGGAGCCCCGGCCGATCATCACTAAATCGCACCCGGTTTTTTGATACATCTCCACGCAGGAGCGAATGTCCGTAACGTCCCCGTTGCCGATCACGGGAACCGACACGGCCTCTTTTACTCTTCGTATAATATCAATATCAGCATACGGCTGGTACATCTGCTGCCGGGTGCGGCCGTGGACGGTGATGGCCGCCGCGCCGCTTTGTTCCATCAAAACGGCAAACTCCACGGCGTTGACATGCTGTTCATCCCAGCCCTTGCGGATCTTGACGGTCACCGGCACCGGCACCGCCTGGCTGACCGACTCCACAATCGCCGCCGCCCGCTCGGGATTTTTCATCAAAGCACAACCGCTGCCGTTTCCCGCCACCTTGGGCACCGGACATCCCATGTTGATATCGATGATCTGGGGGGAATAGGCCATGCACTTTTGGGCAGCCCTGGCCATATAATCCGGGTCGTCCCCAAACAGCTGCACCGCCATAGGCTCTTCCTCCGGAGTGATCTGCAAAAGCTCCTCGGTTTTGCGGTCGGAATAGCAAAGCCCTTTGGAGGACGCCATCTCCCCCACCACATAGGCTGCGCCGAAGCGCTTGCAGATCTGCCGGTAGGCCCGGTCGGCCACCGAGGCCATAGGCGCCAGGGCCGCCGTCTTTTCAATAGCCACCGGCCCGATTTGAATCGTTTTCAACCAGAGCGCCTCCTTCCTCACTTGATTCTGACGCGCTTGTGTACTATAATAAAGTATATCTGTCCTTTTAAAGGGAGCCGCCCGTTTGATGCCTCATACATATTCCGGGCGGAATACAGGGAAACTAATAGCAGCACCTTTGCGCCGCTTGCCCCGGGCACTTTTTCAAATTATAGCCATTATATCTGGATTTTGGCCGTCCGTCAAGGGAGCTTGCCGGGCGGCGGATGGGAGACCTCTTTATGCGCCTGTTATGTATTGACGGCAACAGCATCTTAAACCGCGCCTATTACGGCATTCGGGAGCTTTCCACCAAAAGCGGCATTCCCACCAACGCCGTGTTCGGCTTTATGAACATCCTGCTGCGCTTAATCGCAGACGTAAACCCTGACGGCATTGTGGCCGCTTTTGACGTTCACGCCCCCACCTTCCGGCATTTGCAGTACGGCGAATACAAAGCGGGCCGCCACGCCACGCCGGAGGACCTTTTGGAGCAGTTCCCCATCGTCAAGGAGCTGCTGACCTTAATGGGGTATCATGTGGTAGAAAAGGAAGGCTATGAGGCCGACGATATCCTGGGCGCTTTTTCCCACACCTGCTCGCAAGGAGGGGACGAGTGCGTCATCGCCACCGGCGACCGGGACAGCTTGCAGCTGGTAAGCGATCAGGTGACGGTGCGCCTTGCCACCACCAAGGAAACCATTGTCTACACCCCGGAAAAGATTAAAGAGGTGTACGGCGTTTCCCCCCGCCAGCTTATCGACGTCAAGGCGCTGATGGGGGACAGCTCGGACAACATCCCCGGGGTCAAGGGGATCGGTGAAAAAACGGCCCTGTCGCTGATCCAGCAGTTTGACTCCTTAGACGGGGTGTACGCCCATCTGGACGATCCCGCTGTAAAGCCCCGGGTGAAGACCTTGCTGGAAAACGGGAAGGACAGCGCTTATATGAGCCAAAACCTGGCCCGGATCGTCTTTGACGTGCCCATCGACCTTGTGCCCGAGCATTACCGCTCCGGGCAGCCCCAAAAGCCTGAGCTTAAAAAAAAGCTGACCGAGCTTGAGATGAATAAGCTCGTGGAAAAGCTGGGGCTTTCCAAAACAGAGGACCCCCTCCCGGGTGATGGGGACTCTCCGGAAGAACCCCCGGCATTTTCCGGGGAAATAACCCTTAACCCCTCCCTCGACAAAGCGGGGGAGCTTTTGGCAAAACAGCCCACCCTGGATTTTCTGCTGCGGTTTGAAAAAGGGGAGATTTGTTCCCTTATTCTATGCGCCGGGGAGGAGCTTATTGTCTATAACTACGACGTTTTGCGGGCTTTTGATAAGCTTGTCTGCCAAAGCCCTGCCCCAAAACGCACAGCCGACGCCAAGGCCGCCTACCGGCTGGCGCTGGAAAATGATCTTTTCTTAGACAGCATCGTCTTTGACAGCGAGCTTGCCGGTTACCTGCTGGATTCCGGCGGCAAGGAATACTCCCTGGCCACCCTGCAAAAGCAGTATCTTCCCCAGCAGAAGGCGCCGGAGGAATACGGGGAGGAACGCCTTTTCCCCCTTTTGTGCGGCCAGATGCAGCGGGAGCTTGACGCGAAGGACTTAACAAAACTGCTCACTGACATCGAGATTCCCTTCTGCCGGGTACTGGCCCAGATGGAGCTGGCCGGGGTGGCTGTCAACATCAAGGGCGTGTCGGCGTTTGGGGAGGAATTAGAGGCCCACATCCAGTCGCTGACCGACGAAATTTATACGCTGGCGGGGGAGACGTTTAATATCAACTCCACCCAGCAGCTGGGGGGCATTTTGTTTGACAAATTAGGCCTCCCCCCCCGGAAAAAGACCAAAAGCGGCTATTCCACCAACGTGGAGGTGCTGGAGTCTTTAGCGGACAAGCATCCCATCATCCCTTTGATTTTAGAGTACCGCAAGCTGACAAAGCTCAATTCCACCTATGTGGTGGGGCTTAAAAAGGCGGTGGGGCCGGACGGGCGCATCCACTCGGTGTTTAAGCAGACCGAGGCCCGCACCGGGCGCATCAGCTCCACCGAGCCCAACATGCAGAACATCCCGGTACGCACCGAACTGGGCCGGGAGATGCGGAAGTTTTTTGTGGCCGCCGACGGCTGCGTGCTGGTGGACGCGGACTACTCCCAAATCGAGCTTCGCATCCTCGCCCACATCGCCGACGACAAAAACATGATCGAGGCGTTCCAAAAAGGGGAGGACATCCACAGCATGACTGCCTCCAAGGTGTTCCACGTCCCATTAGAGGAGGTCCCCCCCGAGCTTCGGAGCCGTTCCAAGGCGATCAACTTCGGCATCGTCTACGGCATCAGCGCCTTCAGCCTGTCCAAAGATATCGGCGTGCCGGTTTCCGAGGCCGCCGCTTATATTGACGAATACCTGCAAACCTACAGCGGCGTGCGGCAGTATATGGCCGACAGCGTGGCCTTCGGCCATCAAAACGGCTATGTGCGCACCCTGTACGGCCGCCGGCGGGACCTGCCCGAGCTTTCCAGCAAAAACCGCAACGTAAAAATGTTCGGGGAGCGGGCGGCGATGAACACCCCCATCCAGGGCACCGCTGCGGACATTATCAAGATCGCCATGATCCGGGTGGCCAAACGGCTGGAACAGGAAAAAATAAACGCCCGCATCATTTTGCAGGTCCACGACGAGATCATTTTGGAGGCCGCCCGGGAGGAGAAAGACAAAGCTGCCCGGCTGTTAAAGGAGGAGATGGAGCGCGCAGCCGATCTGCGGGTTCCTTTAAAGGTTGACGTAAACACCGGTACCACCTGGTACGAAGCAAAAGAGTGAGGAGCAACCTATATGAAAAACATTTTGATTGTCTGCACCGGCAACACCTGCCGCTCCCCTATGGCGGAGGTGATCTTAAAGGCGCGGCTGAACGAGCTGGGAGTGGCCGGCGACTATCAGGTTATCAGCCGGGGCGTGGCGGCCTTTGACGGCCAGCCCGCCAGCGACAACGCCATCATCGCCACAAACGAGATCGGCCTGGATTTGACCCAGCACCGGGCCAAACGGCTGGAGATCGGGGACATTGAAGCCGCCGACAAGATCTATGTGATGAGCAACGGCCAAAAGGAGGTCATCCTCTCCGCCGTTCCGGACTGCGCGGACAAGATTACCGTGATGGACGTGATCGACCCCTACGGGCTGGAGCTGGAAGAATACGAGATCTGCCGGGACGCTTTTGTCAATTTCTTTAAAAGGGAATACCCCGATGTGTAACGTGGAAATCCTCCCCTTCGCGCCCGAGCATCTAAACGATGTCTTTATGCTGGAGCAGGAAATCTTCCCGGACGAGCCCTGGAGCTTACAAAGCTTTCAGGCGGAGTTTTCCTCTCCTTTTTCCCTTGACCTTGCCGCTGTGGCAGACGGCCGCGTGGCGGGGTATTTAATGGCCTCCCTTGTGATGGAATCCGGGCATATCAACAATCTGGCCTGCGCCCCCGCCGCCCGGCGGACGGGGATCGGGTCGGCCCTGCTGTCGGCGTTTTTGCAAAAGGCCCAGGCGGCCGGGGTGCTGGAAGTGACCTTGGAGGTGCGAAAGGGGAACCGGGCGGCCATATCCCTGTACGAAAAATACGGTTTCACCCCGGTGGCCACCCGCCCGCGGTTTTATAAAAACCCCACCGAGGACGCTTTGCTCATGAAAAAAATCCTCCCCTGAAAGGACGTGCGCTTTTGTACATATTGGCTTTGGAATCCTCCTGCGACGAGACGGCGGCCGC
>CALXBH010000048.1 GCA_944386475.1 uncultured Clostridia bacterium
CATAGCCCTCGAACACGGCGTATTTTTTGATCAGCTCCCGAATCTTCTCCTCGTCGTCCACTACCAAAAGCCGGTACATAAGCGCGCCTCCTTTTTAATAAGATATCCCTTTGCTTTATTATCCCATGAGCGCAAAACGCGAATGGGATAATTGGCGATTTTCACCAGCTACCTCATCTGAGGCAAATGCTACGGCGTTATAAATATCGTCCCGGCCATGAAAATAACGTATAATAGCCGTTTCACGGCTATTATATCATAAAATTTTTCCGGCGGCCAAACCGGGAAAATTTTAAAATTGCAAAATAAAAACCCCCTGCAACTGATCACAGGCGGTTAGTTCGTTCGTCTGTATCGCCGACCGGGCCGGTATTCCGTCCACCCGGCGGCTCCACAGTGGTTCAAAAGAAAGGTTAAAGGAAAAAGAGATGTTTTATGATTACAAGTTAAGCTTAACAAGACAATGTGTCGGTCATCTGAACATCCGCTGAAAAATCAGCGAATAATTATGAAAAAATGATTACGTTCTGCATGCAGATTTTTCATCTATTGAAAACCGGCGTCCCGGTTAGTTGCTGGAGGCGGTCTGCTCGCCCAACGTGACGGACAGGGTCAAGGTCTGGCCGTTTCGCAGCACGGACACCGAAATGGTGTCCCCCACGCTGTGGCTTTCGATCAGTTCGGTGAGAGAGGCAGCGTCCGAGATTTCGGTGCCGTCAACCGACACAATGCAGTCTCCCGCCTGGATCCCCGCCTTCTGGGCGGCAGAACCATCATTTACTGCCAGCACATACACGCCGGCGCGATCCACCCGGTAAGCCATGGCCGTCTGGGCGTCCTGAATGTCCACAAGAGAGACGCCCATCGCCGCGCGTCCGGTCACATAGCCGTTTGTCTCAAGTTCCGCTACAACCGATTTCACCTGGTTGATGGGGATGGCAAAGCCAAGTCCCTCTACGCCGGTGCCGGAGGATTTTGCCACCACGATGCCGATGAGCTGGCCCTGAGCGTTAAACAGCCCGCCGCCTGAGTTGCCGGGGTTGATGGCCGCATTCGTCTGCAGCAGGTTCATGGTCTCGCCGTCCAGGGTGATATCCCGATTTAAAGCGCTGATGATCCCGTCGGTCACCGTGCCGCCAAGCTGGCCCAAGGGATTGCCGATGGCGATAGCCGGCTCGCCCACCTTCAGGGTGTCGGAATCGCCCAGCGTGGCTGGCGTAAGGCCGGTAGCGTCAATTTTTAAAAGGGCCACATCGGTTTCGCTGTCGGTGCCGATCAGGGTGGCGGGATAGGTTTCCCCGCTGCGCAGGCGGACCGTGATGGTGCTGGCCCCTTCAATCACATGGTTGTTGGTGACGATCTTGCCGTCCTGGGAAAGGATAACGCCGCTGCCGGCGCCTTCGCTGACCACCTGCTGCATCCACCGGTCGGTGCTCACCGATTCGGTGGTGATCTCCACTACCGAGTCCGCGGCGATCTCCGCCACAGCCTCTACCGAGTAGGCGCTATTTGCGCTGGAGGAGGTGTTAACCGGCGTGGTGCTCACGGTGCTGCCGCCGGACTGAGTGCTCTCGGCTGACAAAAGCTGGTTTGTAAGCAGCACGCTCCCGGCGCCGGCGGCGCCGGAAAGCACCACCGCCAAGGTCAGAATCATCGCCGCGGCTTTTTTGGTCATTCCGGATTTTATCCGTTCTTTTTTATGAGAAGCCGGCTGCTGCGGGAATCCCACAGGCTTAGCATGATACACCTCCATCATCCTCCTTTCCGGCGGATAAGCGCCGGCGCCATTGCCGGTATTTGCCTGTTCCGCTGTGAAGTTCGGCGCCGTGTTCACCTGCTCCGAATTGCCAAAATCCCGGTCATAATCGGGAGCCTGCCAGCCCTGAGAGGCCGTGTTGGAAGCGTTTGTTCCAAAGTTTCTCTGGCCGTTTCCGGTACCGGCGTTGTCAAAAGAGTGATCCCAGTAATTTTTATTCTCATACATGTTTTATCCGTCCTTTTTATCTCCGGAGAGTTTATCCGGTTATTTTCTCTCTACGGTTATTAAGATACCCCCCTAACGTGACGGGCGTCTGAAGGAGGGATGAAACATGAATGAAATGGGCGTGAAAAATCCTGCAAAAATTTTTGGACAAATTTTTAAAAACCGCTTGCGTTCCGGAAACCGGAAGACTATAATACAGGTACTAAAAGCCCAAGCGGCAACAAAAAGGGGTAAAAAGAGGAGGTTTTCTCTATGGAATTTTATGACCGGCATGAAGAACGAACCGGCGTACAAACCGCCGCGCCCTGGTCTCCCACCGTGGATATGCAGTGCGATTTCGTCATGTGCTACGGCATCGGCAACCATATGGCCGAGCGTATTAAATCGTTCAAAGAAAAAGGGTATGTTGTTCATTTAATGACCGGCGTTGCCTGGGGGGAATACCGGGAATTTTTAGATGGCGACTTTGACGGGCGCAAGCACTGGGACGAGGGCCAGGTGGACTACCGGGGCAATGACCGCGTCCACGGGAAGTATGTGCCCTACATGGTGCCCACGGTGGCCTTTTCCTCCTATCTCACCGAGCATCTAAAACAGGCCATCGACGCAGGGGTGGAGGCTATTCACCTGGAGGAACCGGAATTTTGGGGCGACTGCGGTTATTCCCCTGCCTTTAAGCGGGAATGGCAGATTTATTATAAAGAGCCCTGGATCGACCCCATGTCCTCCCCCGACGCCCAGTTTAGGGCGTCCAAATTAAAATCCTATCTGTACAAAAGGGCCCTTGACAGATTATGCTGTGAGCTCAAGGAATATGCCCTTGCCGTTCACGGCCGCAGCGTACGGTTTTATGTCCCCACCCATTCCCTGGTCAACTACACCCAGTGGAAGATCGTCTCCCCCGAGTCCTCTCTAATTGATATTCCCACGGTGGACGGCTATATCGCCCAGATCTGGACGGGGACCTCCCGCACCGAAAACGTCTATGAGGGGAAGCTCAAAGAGCGGACCTTTGAAACCGCCTTTTTAGAGTACGGCGTGATGCAGGAGCTCACCCGGGGCACTGGCCGCCGGATGTGGTTTTTGCATGACCCCATTGAGGACAACCCCGGTTATACCTGGGAGGACTACCGCCGGGATTATTATCGCACCGTATCGGCTTCCTTGTTCCATTACCACATCCATCACTATGAGGTAAGTCCCTGGCCGGACCGGGTGATGAACGGGAAATATCCCCGGGGGGAAAACGGCCAGCCCATCCCGCCGGAGTACGCCACCAACCTCCTCACGGTGATGCACACCCTGCGCAACATGAAGCAAGAAGGCTGCCATTTTGACCGGGACAACCAGGAGGTGGGCGTGCTGCTGGCCGACTCGGGCATGTTCCAGCGGATGTATCCGAAAGATACCCCCGAAGCGCAGAATCCCGATCCTTTGGTCCATCCCGACCACTGGACGCCCTTTTTCGGGTTAGCTCTTCCTTTATTAAAGCAGGGCCTTGCCGTGCGGCCGGTGCAGCTGGACAACATCCGGCGGTTTGCCAACTACTTGGACGATTACCGGGTGTTGGTGCTCAGCTATGAGTTTATGAAGCCGGAGTATCCGGATATCCACAACGCCATCGCCCAGTGGGTGAAAAACGGCGGGCTTTTAATCTACGCCGGGGACGGCAGTGATTCCTTCCACAACATCCGCAGCTGGTGGAAGGATAACGGCTATGACAACCCCGCCCAGCACCTGTTTACCTGCTGCGGCCTTCCCAAACAGCCGGAAGCGGGCATTCATCCGGTGGAAAAAGGCTTTGTCTGCCTGATTGACAAGCATCCTAACACCTTCGCGGTGACAAAGGAAGGGGCAGACGCTTACCGGGCCGCCGTGGAAGAGGCCCTTTTAAAGCTGGGGATCATCTGGCACAAATCCGCCAGCCTGATTCTCCGCCGGGGGCCGTATGTGGACACCGCCGTTATGGATGAATCTGTCCAGACAGAGCCGGTGGCGTTAAAGGGCACCTATATCAACCTGTACGACCACCGGCTGCCGGTAATCAAAAATCCGGTGCTGGCGGTGGGAAGCGTAGGGCTTTATTATGACGTGGACAAGATCGATAAAAGCCAGCCCGCCAACATCCTGGCGGCCGCCGCCAGGATCGAGCAGTTTACCTGCGATTCCCGGGGCTGCACCTTTACCGCCACCGGGCCCGAGAAGGTGATCTGTGCCGTGCGGATCTATTTAGAAAAACAGCCCAAGGAGATCACTGCCTCGGTAAACGGGAAAGCGGTAAACATCATCTGCGAATATGATGAAGAGAGCCAGACCGCCCTGCTCAACTTCAATAACTCCCCGGATTCGGTGGAGGTCTCTATTCGGTTTTAAAAAAGGCAGACAGAAAATATTTCTGTCACGCTATAAGCAAAAAAACAAGGGCTGAAAATCAGCCCTTGTTTTTTTGCTTTATCGCGGTCGCTGCTTATTTACGTTTTTTGCTCACGACCACCGCAGCAGCTGCAGCCGCAGCTAAAACAGCCGCACCCGCAATGGGAAGCGCACCCGTTACCGGGTTGGTGCCATCCGTATTGCTGTCGCCGGTGTTATCATCGCCGCCGGCATTATTGTTATTGCCGTTTCCGGTGTTGGTGTTTCCACCGTTATTATCATTATCGTTGTTATCGCCGGGATCGGCAGGATCGGCGGGCTCCTCAGAGGATACATCCTCGCCGGAGGAAGTATTATCGCCATCGCCGGGCTCCTCGGAGGATACATCCTCGCCGGAGGAAGTATTATCGCCATCGCCGGGCTCCTCGGAGGATACATCCTCGCCGGAGGAAGTATTGTCACCATCGCCGGGCTCTTCAGATACAATCGCCAGAGAATCCGGGTTTTGCACGTCGTACAAAGACTTGCCGTCCTCAGTGACAAGATAATGGATCATCTCGCCGTCCACCTGGAACGCGGCGTTGCCGTTGCCGGCCATGCGGCCCTGCACTTTAAAGATGTCATATTCTGCCGGCATCCCCAGCTGTACCATGGTGTCTTTGGTCACTTTGGTGACAAAGGTGCGGTAGCCGTCTTCTCCTTCCACCGCTTTCATATAATCCGCTTTAGTGAAAGGAATGCCAATACCTAAATCATGCTCTGCGCCATCGGCATCCACCCAGTAATAGGTGTTATCGGTGGTGAACAAAACGGTGTCATCGCTGGCCGCCGCCAGGTCATCTTCGTTGACCATGATCTTGTAGGCTGTCACAATGCCGTCATTTAAAATCGTGGTACCGGCTGTACCGGAATAGGTAAAGTTCCAGAACGCTCTGCCTGAGGTTTCTTTAGGGACGTTCATGTACTCGTTGTTCTCCCCGCGGGTCACGTTGGTGCCGTCTTGCGGATTGATCGTGCCTACATCATTAACCCGGTAGATTTCCACCACTTTGTCCGCCTCGCTGTCATAGCCGATGTGGAGCACCTGATCGCCGATCTGGTAACCGGCTTCATTGGCCACTGCGGGACGGCCTGTTTCCTCATCGCCGGAGCCCATGGTTCCGTTAAAATAATCAGTCATCACATCCGCCATCCACTGATAGCCATGTGCATTGGGATGGATATCGTCCGCCATATAGGAGCGCAGCGTCGCATCCGAAAGAGGCTCCATATCCCTGTAGTTATAGAAGTCGATAATGCCGATATCCCATTTTTCCTGGAGGTCATACAAAGCCTCTACCATGCTCTGATAAAGAGCGTTGTTGTAATGAGGGTTCGTGTAGAAAGAAACCGGGCAGTTCCAGGTTTCCCGGGCATAGGCGATGATGTACTCCATCGCGCCGATGATGGTGCTGGTGTCAAAGTCCTCCATGTTCGTGCTGTCGGACACCGTGCCCATCGGTTTGTTTTGGGAAGCATCGTTTGTGGAAAGCTGGCAGATGAAATGATCGATCGCCAGATCAGGATCGATGTTGTTTTTCATCCGCTGTACATAGGAGCTATCTCCATTATCCACCAGCGTAGTGCCGGACACCGCTTCTTTACGGCAGTCCCAACCGTTGTCATTGGCCAGATCTTCTACAAAGGAGACGCCGCCGGTCGCCTCGCCCCGGGTGACCGAAGAGCCTAAAAAGTAGTACACAGGCGTATCCCCCTCTGTCCCTGTCTGCGCCGCGGCAAAGAGAGAAAAGGAACTCACCGCTACCGCCAAGGCCACAATCGCCGCAAGAAGGGACCTTCTTTTTAATTTTTTGAAAGCGCTCATAAAATACCACCAATCTTTTTATAAACTTCAGCTAAAAACTAGCGTATTTTTATAATACCACATATGCCCTTTTCTGTAAACTATCCGATTGCACATATTAACTATACCTTATAGTATATGCTCAGTTGTAAATTTATCGGAATTTATGGTATAATAACTGCAAAGCAATTCGAGGGACAAACTTAGGTCACTGCGGCAAAGCCTTGTTCTGCGTTTTTCCCCCGATTCCCCCCTTTTCAGTCGAAAACCGGCTCTGCAAGCGACTATGCCACTTTTACCCACTGAAAAATCGCGGTTTCGCATCTGTAAGATGCGAAATGCGGGCTGCGCTTTATAGCCCGCAAGCAATTTTTAAGATTCATTGCAAAATTTATCATTTTGCAATGAATCTTTGCGCATCGTCCGCCTGCGTGACGGTATTTATAACGCCTTAGCATCCGCAAAGGCAAACGCCAAAGCGTTAGCCTTCTAACGAGGCAACCGGCGGAATTGCCAATTATAAAACAAATCAGAATAAAGTAGATCCTATCTCCTTCGGCCTTTTAAAAAGGGAGGAAAACACTATGGAGCTGTTGCAGCTTCGCTATTTTGCGGCAGCCGCAAAACATCAGAACATCACCAAAGCCGCCAGAGAATTTTTGATCCCGCAGCCGGCTATGTCCAAAACCATCTCCAGGCTGGAAAAAGAGCTGGGAACGCCTTTGTTTGAGCGCACCGGCAACCGGGTAGTTCTTAACGAAAGCGGCGTACGGTTTTACGCTGCCGTCCGCCAGATGCTGGACGCTTTGGATAACGGTATCAGCGCCCTGCAAAAACCCAAACTCGGCCCGGAAATCAAGCTGTTAATCCTGCAAAACCGCAACGCCGTAATTGATTTAATCGCCGATTTTGTAAAGCTTTATCCCCATGTGCGCTTTACCATCTACCACGGCGGCGCTTATCCGAAAGATTTTGAATTTGACTTTTGTTTAGCGTCGGAAAATTTCCACCGGGAAAACACCCAAAAGCTTCTTTTGTTTACCGAGGACATCCTGCTGGCTCTTCCAAACAGCCACCCCCTCGCCCGCAAAAGCCGGGTCTCTTTGGATGATCTGCGGGAGGAGCCGTTTGTCTCCATGCCGGAAAACGCCGAGCTGTCCTTAGCGATTCAAAAGGCCTGTCAAAAGCATAATTTTAAGCCCCACAACGTGGTCATCTGTGATGACCCTTTTTATGTCCGCAAGTATGTCTCGCTGGGAATGGGAGCTGCGTTTGCCCCCACCGTTGCCTGGGCGGGATTATGGCCGGACAACGTCGTTTTGATCCCGGTGGAAAATATGTCTTTTCAGCGTTCCACCTATTTATATTTTTCCGCCGCTAAAGAGCCTTTCGACGAACGGCAGATTTTTAAAGACTATCTTTTAAGCCGGATGGAATCCTTTTAAAGCCGCGGCCATACAAAAACAGCCTTATGGAAATTTCCATAAGGCTGTTTTTTATTGATGTTTACCGATTGTGCTTTTTCCGCAACAGCACGGCCAGCACAGCCGCCGACGCAGCCAGCAGCGCCCCCGCCGCTGCCAGAGAACCGGTCATGCCGCCGGTCTGGGGAACGGTATCCGAACCGTTTGTGCCCTGATCTGTCGAGGGGGCAGAAGCGTCTGCATCTGTGTCGTTATCATTACCTCCGGGGGTGTTAACCGGAGGTTTATCCTCTTCATTGTCACTGCCGGTTTGTCCGTTATCCGAAGGATCAGAAGGTTCCTCCGGCTGGGAAGGATCCGGGTCTTCCGTCCTTTCGGAAAGGCCCTCTCTGGCTTCCGCCAGCGCCGCTACAGCGGCATCCACCTGATCCTGGGAGGCGTTTTCGTCCTCCATAACCGCCTGTGCGGCCGCAAGAGCAGCGACAAACGCTTCCCAGCTGTCTGCCGTGTATGCATCCTCTGCTAACTGCTCCGCCTGCTGAATAGCCTCAGCCAGCGCTGTTTTGTCCGCCGGCTGTGCCGCTGCCGCCCGGACCGTTACCTGGATCGAAGCCGTTAGCTCCAGCGGATTGGTGACGCCTTCCGGCAGAACGATCTCGCCGGTCAGCTGATAGTCGCCGGCAGTCTGGGCGTCGTACCCTTCTTCAGACCATACCACCGAGCACTCGGCGGTCTCGCCGTTGTTCAGAGAAACCATCACCGTTTCGGGAAGGGAAAGATCCGCAAAAGCAGTCCCCTGCTCCACGGTAACCGGATCGCAGGAAGCCACCGAGGCAACGCTGGCCTCTTCGGCTGTCCAGGACTCATAAAGCGCGGTGACCTCTTCCGCGGTCAGAGCGCCGCTGTAAATGCAGAAATCTTCAATATCTCCCAACAGGCCGGGGTCATTGTACAGATGGCTGGCGCCCAGCTGGGTCTTCGCCCCGTACACCAGATCTCTGGGGAGGCTTACCATACCGGTGTTGGTTCCCACCAGACGGCCGTTTAAATACATCCTTCCGGTTGTTCCTTCCTGGGTGTAGACGATATGCGCCCATTCACCCACCGGCACCGCGTCGGAGGGGCTGGTACCCACCCGATAGTTGACGTTTCCTACGTTAATTCCGTAGTTAACGCCAAATCCGCCGCCGGAAGTAGCAAAGGAGAAGCAGTCCGCCGTATCGTCACCGGACACAAGCAGGGATGCCCAGGTGGGATTGCGGTCAAGGTTGACCCAGGTAGAAATCGTAATATCGTCGGTCATGCCGAACACTTCGCCCGGCACACTGATATAGTCGTTTCGGGTTCCTCCCAGGGTAACGGCGCCGTCTTTAAAGCCCTCCGAGGCGGTGACGTTTCCCATCAACTGGCCGTCAAAACCATTTACCAGATCTTTCACCACGCCGTTTTCCACCTGGTTAAAATCATAATGGAGCACCGGACCGTCGGGGACCTCGATTTCCTCCAGCTGGTCCATCCCCTGGTTTAACGAGGCGGTAATTTCGGTGATCTGCTGACCGGTGAGGGTATCCAAATGATTTAAAAGCATCTCGCTGGCCGACGCAAACGCCTGCTGGAAAACCGCCCAGGTGTCTTCCGTATAGCGAACCTGGCCTGCCCGGTCAATCGTCTGGGCGGCGGCATAGGCTTTCGCCAGGTCGAAGACCGCCTGGTCGGGCGATTCGCCCCGGACCACCGCGGCGCACATAACCCCTGCGATGATGCCGTACCCCTCCCGGTTGGGATGGAGGTTATCCGGGAACAAGTGGTTGAGCCCTTTGGTGGCTTCGTGAATATCAATGACAGTGCAGCCCAGCTCTTCCGCCACTTTTTTCTGCATGGGAACCACCTGATCGGTGATAATCCCCGGCTGTGCGTCGGTGAAATAGCAGGTAGCGCTGGTGGCCACATAAACCGTCGGATGGGTATCCAGGTTTTGATAGGTCTGGATCAGTTCCCGGGCATCCGCCTCAAAATTTCCCAGCTTGGCAGGGTTGCTGCCGTTGGCGTCGTTGGTCCCCAGCATAATAATGACGATATCCGGCTGGGAGGCCAGGCTGTCCCGGTAAGCCTGCTGATTCACATAGGGAAGACTTGCATCCTTCATCATAGTGGCGCCGTTAACGCCAAAATTGCTGACAGTAAAGCCATCCCCTAAAAGCTGCTGCATCTGGGCGGGATAGCTTTGGGTCGCCTGGTTGCCGCCGGTGCAGAGCTCTCCATAGGTGATACTGTCTCCTACGCAGGAGATGCGAATCTCCCCATCACGGGCGTTGGGTGAGGCGGCGAAGCCTGCCGTAGCTGTGCTTCCAAGCATCAGCGTCGCCGCAAGACAGCCGCAAAGAATTTTTTTAAGCATAATGACCCTCTCTTTCTACAAAATGATAACGTTGTCATATTTTATGATGCCACCCCTCCTATAGAAAGTCAAGAATCATTTATCACAAAGATAAATGCCATTCTTTATCACATTTTCCAAGAAGTTCACCTTTTTCAAGTCATAATCACTTGTTTGGCGGGATACCTTAAGGGGATTCCTGCTCTCAAAATTGAAATAAGCGGGGATTCCTTTCAGGATCTTGTCCGCTTAGGTTACCCGGCAACAAAAAACAGGCAGGGTTATCAAGGGAAAGGATGTACCGTTTATTTTGGCCGTTTGCCAGCTTAACTGTCTTTTTGATCTTCCGCTAAACAAGAAGTTATGGTGAGTGTTTTCGGCCGCCACATGCTCGCCTCCGCCAGCAGGCGCTGTATCATTGGTTCCTTGCCGGCGGTATAGCTTTTCCGATCTTTTGAAAACCGTCTTGCTAATTTCTGTTTACAGGCGTCATACAGCATCGCCTTTTCAGGAAACGCATTCAGATAATCGCGAAAGTTAATATAGTTATTCCATTGTGTGCTATTCCATTTGACAATATGGATATGATGTGTCCGTATCTCATCATCTCCCATGACAAATAATAGTCCTCCTGCGACGACTTCTCCACGAAACATGATATGGTGCTGCTTTAATACCTCAATGTATGGCAACACATCCTTTACATCATGCACAGCAACGGCAATATCAATGATTGGTTTTGCGTGGATGAAAGCAATGGCGGTGCTTCCCACGTGCTGAATATCAAGAGCTGCGCCGCCTAAAAGTTGCTTTAAGATCCGGATGATATTGTCAGCATTTTGACTCCATTCTTTCTGATGAGATACCAGATTTACCGTTCCTCTTTTTAGCCCTAACATATGCGCACCCTCATTGAAAAATTAATCCTTCTGTTTTTCTCATTCTAACATAATTTAGAAAGTGTTGGAATAGTCTGTTTTTCGCCGAATGATATGAGCTAAGCACTGTTCTGACATGTTCTCTTCCTCTTCTTTTAAAAATGAATTCCGCCTATATTACCGGCGGAGTCTCGCTTGCTAAAGCATCAAAAAAACCCCCGGAAGCGGGTTACCGCTTCCGGGGGCCTGGGGGTATTATCACAGGATATTACGCTTTTTTCCGCTTGCGGACGATGAACAATCCGCCTGCCGACGCGGCCAGCAGTGCGCCCGCCGCCGCTAAAGATCCGGCTGCATCGCCGGTCTGGGGCACGGCATCTGAGCCACTGCCGCCATCCGCCGCCGGATCGCCGCCGCTTCCGTTTTGATCCGGCTGGGTGTTGGGAGTACTGTTGTCATGATCATCGGGGGTATTAGCCGGAGGTGTATCCTCTTCGTTGTCACTGCCGGTCTGCCCTTCATCCGAGGGATCGGATGGCTCCTCCGGCTGAGAGGGATCCGGATCTTCCGGCTGATCGCCGGGCTGGTCACCGGGATTTTCCCCTGGGTCCTCGCCGGGATCTTCGCCAGGGTTTTCCGGTTCGTCTTTCAGCGCCTGAATGGCCTCCTCCAAGGCGGACAGCTTATCTCCGGCCTCTTGTCCCACAAGCTCTTTCTGCTCATCGGTTAAAGCATCATATGCCTCCAGCGCTTGGTTTACCGCTGCTTCGTCCTCCAACGTCACCTCGCCGGCGGCGGGGAGGCCGTCGATAGCCTCTTTCACAGCCTGGGCTTCCTCAGACAATTCCTCTGCTTTTGCCTGAAGCTTCGTGAGAGTCTCCTGCTGGCTGGCATATGCCTCAGCCTTTTCTTCCGGCAGGGACCGGATATCGTCTAACAGTGCTTCCACCTGATCCATCCGGCTGACAAGGCCTTCTTCCTCCTGGGAGATCTGAGCGGTCAGGCCGATGATGTTTTCGCTGAGGTCTACTATAAACTGAGCGTTGGGGATCCATTTCGCGTTTACAAAATCACGGCCCCGCACCAAAACCTTATTGGCATAGACTTCCACATAATAGCCCTGGCTGCCTTCTTTGCCGGTGTTGTCATCCTTCCAAAGATAGCCCACCGACGCGTCGTTAAACATATTGGCGTCCACGCCGTTGCCGGCGTACATGGGGCTCTTGGAATCCAGCTCCCAATGGGTGTGGCCGGTGATGAAGATCACCTGGGGATACTGCTTAAAGATCTCCCGCAGCTCTTGATCCTGATAAATGCCGTCCCAGTTCTGACCGGGAAGGGTGCCGGAAACCGTATTGTACAGCGGCTGATGCAGGAACACAAAGATGGGATTCATACCGTCGGAGGCCTTCGCAAGCTCCGCTTTTAAAAACTCCAGCTGGTCGTCGTTAAGCTGGGCATGGCAGTCCGCCGGTTCCACAATCTGGGAGCCCAGCATGATAAAGGTGGCGTCACCGATCTTTTCGGAATAATAGGTGCTGGGGGCGTTGGTGCCCTCCAGAAAATCACCGATCTCTTTGTTATAATCCGAGCCTTTCAGGTCGTGGTTGCCGGGAGTGCAGTAGATATAGGGAATACCCGAAAAACTGTTGACGATCTCGTTATACTGCCGGTACTGCTCCACTGCGCCGGTGTCCGCCACATCGCCCACGTTAAAGATGGCGATGCTGTCCGGATCGGTTTTTTCGATATCCGCTAGTGCCATGCGCAGGTGCTGGTTGTGCAGATGGTTGGGATCCGACTGAAGATGGGTGTCGGAGAATACCTGGAAGGAATACAAAGGCTCCTCCTCCACGGCCGCAATGCCCGCAGGGAGCTCGGCGTACGCCGAATCGGGGGACAAAGTCCTTCCGTCGTATACCGCAAAGGCGTACAGCCTGGTGGCCCCGGAGGGGATCATGGTGTTGTTGTTAAGCTGTTTGCTCCCGGAAGCTTCCACCGGGATCTCGGCGTAATCTTCAAACACGCCGTTTTCATCGCCCCAGAAAAGGGCGTAGCCTGTCAGTCCCTCGGTATCGTCCGGCGGGGTGATGGTGACCGAACCGTCTGCATATCCCCGCTCGGTGGCCGTGCGGTTATAGGTCACCTCTTTGGGCGGATCACATTCCTCGGGATCCCGGTTTTGGATGGCAAAGGTGCAGGTGGCGACAATGGTATAGCCACCGTCTAGAAACAGATAGGCGTAATATTCTCCAGCGGGAAGCTGGTCGATAGTAGTGGTCCCGTCCGCCTCTTTTAAGTCGGTGGTGCCGTTTGGCTGTCCGGACTCCCGGGTGTATTTGTAGATCAAAGACGGGTTATCCGCGCCGGGAGTAGGCCGGTCGGCAGGATAAATCCCGATCCAGGCATCCTGATGGGTGCTGCCGGTGTAGTAGAAGGAAACCTGATCACCGCCGGTATAAACGGCCTTATCCGATGTAATGGAAGGCGCGGCGATACCGTTATTTAACGTAAAGGTGCAGGTAGCTACAATGGTATAGCCCCCGTCCGCAAACAGGTAGGCATAATATTCCCCGGAGGGGAGTTTGTCGATAGTGGTGGTGCCGTCCGCCTCTTTTAAGTCGGTGGTGCCGTCCGGCTGGCCGGACTCCCGGGTATATTTGTAGATTAAAGCCAGATTATCCCCGCCGGGAGTCCTCCGGCTGGCGGGATAGATCCCGATCCAGGCGTCCGGATGGGTGCTGCCGGTGTAGCTGAACACCGGGGTTTCCCCTTCGCCGTAGCTCTCCTTGTCGGTGGAAAGGGTGGGGACGGTTTCCTCGTCCGTCAGGGTAAAGGTGCAGGTAGCTACGATGTCATACCCTCCGTCCGCAAACAGATACGCATAATACTCCCCTGCCGGAAGCTGGTCGATGGTAGTGATGCCGTCGGCCTCCGCCATATCGGTGGTGCCGCTGGGCTGGCCGGATTCCCGGGTGTATTTGTAAACCAGGGAGTCGTTGCCGTTGCCGGGCGTGTTGTTGTCAGCAGGGTAAATCCCGATCCAGGCGTCCTGATGGGTGCTGCCGGTATAGCTGAACACCGGGGTTTCCCCTTTGGGATAGATCTGCCGGTCGGTGGAGATAGAGGGTTCCGCCTGGCTGATAACAAAGGGAACCTCGTCTAGAATCTCATAACCGTCGTCTTTTAATAAATACATGGTGTAGTTCCCGGGCGCCAGGGTGGACACGTCCCCCCGGTCGGGATCTTTAAAGTCCATGGTGCCGTCGGGCTGGCCTGTTTTGGAGGTATATTCGTACACCTGGGCCCAGGGACCGCCCGGCTGATCGCCTTCGTTATAAATAGCAATCCAATCCTTCCCGCTGGTGCCGGTGTAGTGAGCGGTAATCTCCTCCCCCTGCATAAACTCGGTTTTGTCCAGTGTCAGCGTGGGAGCTTCCGCCGCCGACGGCATGACCACCGAGGTGCAAAGGATCCCCAGCGACAATACGGCCGCCAGCAGCCGTGGACATTTGCGCATTTTTTTCATGACCGATGACCTCCTGTTTTTGCCCGCCCAGATCAGTTACCCTGAGCGGTTGTCATTAAAAACGGTTGGCCTGCCCAATAACACGGGCAGGCCAAATGAGCCTATGGTCAATATAACACAGGATAGTTGGAATTTCAAGGATTTAATTTGATATATTTTGATTTTTGTGGAAATACACACAAACACCATTTCTCATTTGTGAAGAATGGTGATTTTCTGTTTTTGATACTCCCGCTCAATCTCTGGCGGAAGCTTGGAATCGGTGATAATACCGTCCACCTCCTGAAGGGAACAGATCCGCAGGAGGGAATTCTGCTCAAACTTGCTGCTATCGGCCAGCACATAGTTGCAGTCCGCGTTTTTCATGATTTTCTTTTTAATGGTGACCTCGTCCACCCCAAAGTCGGTGAACCCTCCCATTAGGGAGATCCCGCTCATGCTGATAAAGCCGATATCCGCATGAAGGGCGTCGATGTTTTCCTCCGCCATGGGGCCTATGATGGACTGTTCCCCATACCGGCAGATACCCCCGGGAATCAGAATGGTAAAGCCCTGTTTGGAGGCCAGCTCATTAATCACCGGCAGATAATTGGTGATGACTGTCAGGGTCTGAAAATGGTTTTTCAATGCAATAGCCGCCGCATGGTTGGTGGTGCTGGCGTCCATGGCCACCACCTGCCCCTCCCGCACAAGGCGGCAGGCGGTCTCTCCCAGTTCCAGCTTTTCCTGCCAGTGCCGCACCTGCCTTTCTTCCCGCTGGGTCGTCCGGGCGGCTCCGCCTACTTTGACTGCGCCTCCATGAACCCGGCGCAGGAGGCTTTGCGCCTCCAAATACTTTAAGTCCCGCCGGACAGTTTCAATCGAAACGCCAAACCGGGCAGAAAGGTCGTTCACCTTAACGGTTTCCTGCCGGCCTAACATGTCCAAAATGGCGGTATAGCGTTCTTCTGTTAAAAAAGCCATGACTGCCTCCTTGTAAATCGCAACAATATCCATAAAAATCCACATTCTAAAATCATTATACCACATGCTTTCCTGCCGGTCAACGGCAGAGAGAAATTATTCAGTTTTTTTACACAGAGCTTTTCACTGCAAAAGGAGAGCCGCAAAACGAATGTTTTGCGGCTCTCCTTTTGCCTCGTGTTTTTACCATATCCCGGTTATTCCAATTCGGTGTGGGTCGTCCCCTTTTCCTTTTCAAAGTAAAGGGTCAGGCGGTTGCCCACATCGCAGGTAGCCAGCAGCACCCGGGAAAGGTCGGACACCTTTTGCTCTTTGAGCTGCTTTACTAACCATTCTTCGTTTTTGCCGGTCATCTTCAGATTCTCTTTCATCACCTTGCCGTCGATAATCACGTTGGCGCATAGCCCTTCTTGCGTAGGGGAAAGTTTAATATCCGCCGGTTCCAGCGGCCGTTTGCTGCTTTTCACTAAAAAGCTCACACGGCCGCTGGTCTCCATAATGGCGTATTCAATATCGCTGATATCAAAATACCCGGCAATCCGGCACTCAGACAAAAGGTCATTGAGGTCAAAATGGGATTTTGCCAGGTTCTTTTTGATGATCTTCCCCTTTTCGATCAGCATAATAGGCGTTCCGGTAAAAAGCCTTCTGGCTGCGATGGATTTATCTGTAACAAAGGAGATCAAAATGGAGACCCCTGCATACACCGCCATGGCGATGACGGAAAAATAAAACGGCGTGTCCTTGTTAATAGCCATCTCTGCCGCAATCGACCCGATGGTGATCCCGATGGCGTAATCGAAAAACGTCAGCTGGGAAATCTGCTTATATCCCATAAGCTTTGTGAGGATAAACAAAACCACGATGGAGGAAATTGACCGCAGCAGGATCTCCCCCACATCCACAAACGGCTGCATACCGGACGCATCCTTTCCTTATTTCTCAAAGGTTAGTCTGTCCAGCACACAGCCGTTTATCCGAAAATACGCTTTTTTAAAATTTACATGTAGTATAATCGTATATCATATATACTAAAATTGGAGAAAATCGGACTCCTGTCACAGCGTGATGAAAATTTTCTCGCCCGCTCCCGTTTTTATGTCCACCAAAGGCAGCCCCTTAAAACGCTTGCGGCATTGCTTGAGCTGTTTAAGGAGCGGCTTTCTGTCAGACGCCGGGATGGTGACATAACCCCGCAGAAAATGCGCCGCCAAAAAAAGCCCCAAACGGTTAAAAAGCAAGCCGTTTGGAAAGCGCAATCGAAAACGGAAACGGTCCGTTTGAATTTTTATTTTCATCATTCCACCGTAACTTCTACAAGATCCCCTTCGCTGCTTTTAACCTCCACGATCTTGCCCACAATACCGCTTTCGATAATCGCGATAATCTTTTCCAGATCCAGATTTTGCAAAATATCGCTGCCGCGAAACGAGGGAAGTTCCAGCTTCATCTCGCTGGCCATTTTAACAAAAGCCAGTGGGAGGTTTACCTTCACCTCATCGCCTTTGGGGGTATAAACATAGACGTGAAGGAGCATCTCGTCGATCTTTTTGCGTTCCTTTTCCGGCACAAGATAAACCGCGTCCTCTTTTTCCTTCACCAGATCATCTAAGGAGACGTGGAAAAATTCCGAAAGCTCGATCAGAATAGGAAGATCGGGAATACTTGCGTCGTTTTCCCACTTGCTCACCGCCTGGGGCGACACCCCCATTTTTTCCGCCAGCTCGTCCTGAGTCATCTTCCGCTGTTTGCGAAGGTCGCTGATTTTTTGCCCAATGGATTTTTTCATGGTTATGATCCTTCCTTTCTCTAACGCATCTTCATCATAACCTGCGGCCTATTAAAAAAGAAGGGAGCGTCGGTTTGGGCAACGCCAGATAAGGAAGTTTTCATCACAAAACGGTATGACACAAAAAGATGTGTCATACCGTTTTTGTCATTTTTGGAAACTGTATGTACAGTTTTCCTGCTTGCTAAAGTAAAAGACAAATAAGGAATTCGATTCATCGAGCAGATAATTCCATGATCCAAAAGTCCTCAATGCGGTCGGAATAGGCGATTTCGTCCTGTATGGTTTCTATATACCGAAAACCAACTTTCTGATATGCTTTAATTGCTCTTAAATTGTGGGCGGAAACACGAAGCAGTATCCGTCCTGTATGCGATTTAATACGACGCAGTTCACTGACACAACGATCCACGAATGCAGCCCCGTTTCCCTGCCCGCATAGTTGCGGAGCCATTGACCAACCAACCCATAAGTCTGTACCATCAAGCTGGCAGGCCACTTGTCCCAAAATTGTTTCTCCATCGACTAAACAAAACTGTTCTGTTCCCCATGTGGAATCATCCAAAAGATATCCATTTTGATGATTGGTGAAGTTATAAGCATCATATGGCTTTTCATATTCCCAGTGAGCTATTTCCGCAGCTGTTTCTTTGGTTAAAGATTTGAGTACCCCATATTCAAACCCAATAGGCGAAACGGTTTTCTCATAAATGTATAGTTGATTCTCTGGCGATTTTTCATTGATGTTATTAAAACCCATTGCCTCCCAGAATGGTTTTCCGGTAACAGGATCGGCGGTTAAGTACATCATTTCCGCGCCATCAAGGCGGAACGATTGTTCTAAACGCTTAAACATCATCTTGCCGTAACCTTTGCGACGATGGTCCGGCCTTACATAGAACTCCATAATATATCCGTATCCGGGTTTAATAAAGCCCTTGTGATCTTCATGGTCGATTTTTCCGTAAAGGAAACCAATCGGCATTTCTCCAACATAGCACAATTCCAAATGGCGATCTGTCGGTCCTTGCATTGCAATGATGCTGTTGATCCATTTCTGCTGAAACTCTTTCGGTAGCGGGCGTTCGCTATGCTCATTCATCTCATCAATGTATTCATACATCAGCGACTTATACACCTTACAATTTTCTGCGTTATCAGCAGAGACTTGGACATACTTGATTTGTTTTTCCATTATATTTCCTCCAAAGTTTTATTCGGATGGTTAGGAAACATGATCCCTCCATACACGATTCTTTTTCATATGACATCACCCTTTCTATACATTTAATTTGTATTTATACATCAAATATGATGTGGATACCAAGCGGTATTATTGCTCCTTGATGCAGTATCCTCTATCACTTGTGAATTTCAAATTACTTCCCTATGTGGTGTTGGCATTAGCTGCTCTACTTTTAGTTGTAGAAAAGCCAACCTTCCGTTGATTTTTACGCTTGCCCGGCCTTTTTCACTATGGCAGAAGCTCAAAAAGCGGGTGGCGCTGGGTTTTGAGCAAAAGTTCCTTGGCGGTTTGATAACCGGGACAAAATTCCTCCACCAGCGACCAAAACCGTTTGGAATGATTCATCTCCCGGCAGTGGCAGAGCTCGTGGATGATGACATAGCAAACCGCCTCCTCCGGCGCCAGCAGCAGCCGCCAGGACAGCCGGATGCGCTTTCCTTCTGCACAGGAGCCCCAGCGGCTTTTCGCTCCCCCCACCGTCACCTGTGCCGGTGGAATGTCAACCTGCCGGGCCAAGGAAAACGCCCTGTCGGGCAGATAGGCTTTGGCCAGACTGCGGTAACAGTCCGCCAGCGCCTTTTTTGCAGCCTCTTCTCCGCTGTCCGGCAGGTAAAAAACACCCTGCTCAAAGGACGCCTTCATTCTCTGTTCAAACCGCACCGGATACTCTCTGCCCAGCAGGGGAAGGCTCTCTTGCTTTAAAAGGAAAAATGCCTCTCCGGCGCCCCATCTAAGGCGGGCCAATCGGCTTTTTTCCTCCACCCAGCCCTGCTTTTTTTGCAAAAAATCCTCGATGACCGATAACGGCATCCGCCGGGGAGCCCGCACGATCACCTCCCCGGTCTTGGTAATCTCGATAGCCAGGGTTTTGCGGCTGCTGCGAATTAACTGGTAACTTGTCATCCTGCGTCCTCCGCGGCGAACTGGCTGTTATAGAGCGTCGCGTAAAACCCGTTTTGGTCAAGAAGCTCCTGATGGCGGCCCTGTTCGATGATCCTGCCGTCCTTCATCACCAGAATCAAATCCGCCTCCCGGATGGTGGACAGCCGGTGTGCCACAATAAAGCTGGTGCGCCCCTCCATCATCTTGTCAAAGGCCTTTTGGATGCGGATTTCGGTGCGGGTGTCGATGGAGCTTGTAGCCTCGTCTAAAATCAGCATAGGAGGATTAATCAGCATCACCCGGGCGATGCACAACAGCTGCCGCTGGCCCTGGGAAAGGTTTCCCCCGTCCTCGGTGATAACAGTGTGATACCCTTTTTCCAGGCGCTTAATAAAGCTGTGGGCGTGGGCCGCTTTAGCCGCCGCCAAAATCTCCTCGTCGGTAGCGTCCGGCTTGCCATAGGCGATGTTATCCCGGATGGTGCCGGAAAACAGCCAGGTATCCTGTAAAACCATGCCGTACAGCCCCCGCAGGCTGTCCCGGGTGATCCGGCGGGCATCGGTGCCGTCCACCGCGATCTCCCCGCCCTGGATGTCGTAAAACCGCATGAGCAGGTTGATAATCGTCGTCTTGCCGCAGCCGGTGGGGCCGACGATGGCGATCCGCTGGCCCGGTTTCGCATGAATGTTTAAATCCTCAATCAGTTTTACCTGCTTTTGATAGGAGAATGACACATGCTTTAACGCCACGTCCCCCTCACAGGAGGCCATAAACACCGCGTCCGGCGCGTCGGCGGGCTCGTCGGCCTCGTCCAGCACGTCGAACACCCGCTTGGCGGAGGCGAAGGCGGACTGCAGTTCGGTCACCACGCCGGAAATCTCGTTAAAGGGCTTGGTGTACTGATTGGCATAGCTTAAAAAGCTGGAAAGCTGTCCCACCGTCAGATGGCCGAAGATAGCGCTTATAGCGCCGATGATCCCCACGGCGGCGTACACCACGCTGTTGACAAACCGGGTGCAGGGGTTTGTGAGGGAGGAATAAAACTGGGCCTTAACCCCGCAGTCGTAAAGGCGGCTGTTAATCTCCTCAAAATGGCTTTGGGCCCGGCCTTCGTACCGGAAGGTCTTCACAAGCTTCTGGTTGCCCACCATTTCTTCCACATAGCCGCCCAGCTCTCCCCGGATGGCGGACTGCTCCCGGAACATGTTGTAGCTGCGCCGGGCGATAAACGAGGCCACAAACAGCGACAGGGGCGTCACCAGCACCACCACCAGGGCGATCACCCAGTTAATAGCCAGCATGAAAACAAGCGTCCCCACAATGGTGACGATGCCGGTAAACAGCTGGGCAAATCCCTGCAGCAGCCCGTCGGACACCATGTCCACATCGTTGACCACCCGGCTGATCAAATCGCCGTGGGAATTTTTGTCAATGGTTTTCAGCGGCACATGGTTTAGCTTGTGGAAGGCAGCGCAGCGCAGGTCCCGCACAGTGCGGTAGGTGACAATGTTGGTGCACAAGGTCATCAGCCACTGGAAAAGGGAAGCAAACAGGATGGAAGCTCCTAACTCGATCAGGATGGGGATCAGTCCCACAAAATCCACCTGGCCAGGACCGAGAATCCGGTCGATCCCCTGGCCGATAAGCACCGGCGCCAACAGCGTCAGCGTCACGTTGAGCACCGCGAAAACAAGGGCGGCGATCAGGTAGCCCCCATAGGGCTTTATATAGGTGAGTAAGCGCCGTAATACCTCTTTGCTCATTTCGCCGCCTCCTCTTTGCTTAACTGGGACAAACAGATCTCCCGGTAGACCTCGCAGGTGTCAAACAGTTCCTGATGGGTGCCGATACCCGCCACTTCCCCGTCGTCCAGCACTACGATCTGGTCGGCCCGCTTGACGGTATTGGCCCGCTGGGACACAATCAGCACCGTCATGCCTTCGGTGTGCTCCCGGATGGCCCGGCGAAGGGCCGCGTCGGTGGCGAAGTCCAAAGCGCTGGCGCTGTCGTCTAAAATCAGGATGTCGGGATTCCCCGCCAGCGCCCGGGCGATGGTCAGCCGCTGCTTTTGCCCGCCGGAAAAGTTCTTGCCCCCCTGCACCACCGGTGTGTCCAGGCCCTGGGGCAGCTTTTCCACAAAATCCAGCGCCTGGGCGGTTTTAAGCGCTTTCAAAAGCGTCTGCTCATCCGCGTCCGGATTGCTCCATAAAAGGTTGCTGCGCACGGTGCCCTTAAACAGCACCGCCTGCTGGGGAACCACCCCGGTCATCCCCCTGAGCTGCTCAAAGGGATATTTCTTGACGTTAACTCCGTCCACCAAAACCTCCCCCTTGGTGGCCTCGTAAAACCGGGGGATCAAATTGACGAATGTAGATTTTCCCGAGCCGGTGCCGCCGATGATCCCGATGGTCTGGCCGGGCAGGATCTTTAAAGAAACATGGGACAAAGCCTCTTCCCCGTCCTCCCCCAGGTAGGAAAAGCACACGTCTTTAAACTCGATCTTGGGCGCACCTTCGGCAGGAGCCTTTAGAGTATTCCCCTTGTCGGACAGCCCGGGGGTCATGGCGAAGATCTCGTTGACCCGGGCGGCCGAAGCGGCGGCTTTGGTGAACAAAACCACCAGGTTTGCCACCACCACCAGCGCCAGCAAAATCTGGGTCATATAATTGACAAAGGCGATGATCTGCCCCTGCATCAGTTCGCCGTTATTCACCTGCATCCCGCCGAACCACAAAATCGCCACAATCGCCCCGTTCATAATGACATAGGTGAGGGGATTTAACAGGGCGGATACCCTGCCCACCCGAATGGCGCTGCCGGCTAAATCGTCGCTTGCCTCGTCAAACCGCTCTTTTTCCGCCTTTTGCCGGGAAAAGGCCCGAATTACCCGCACGCCCTCCAGATTTTCCCGGGTGATTAAGGAAATGCGGTCAAGCTTTTTCTGGATCGTCCGGTAAAAGGGCGCGGTTTTGCTCATGGTCAGGTAAAGGGTCAGCACGATCAGCGGCACGGCCGCCAAAAAGATGAGGGACAATTTTAAATCCAAAATCATCGCCATCACCGCCGCCCCCAGCACCAAAAAGGGCGCCCGGACCACCAGCCGGATGAGCATGGCCACCGCCACCTGCAGCTGGTTGACGTCGTTTGTCACCCGGGTAATCAAAGAGGAAGTCCCCACCTCGTCGATCTGGGCGTGGGACAGGCGGTTGATGTGAGAAAACAGATCGTTTCGCATCAGGGTCCCCACCCCCTGGGAGGCCCTGGCCGCAAAATACTGGCAGACCAAAGCGCAGCAAAGGCCGATAATCCCCAGCAGCACCATCAGCCCGCCCATTTTGAGCACATAGCTTACATCCCGGTTTTGCACACCCACGTCAATAATCCGCGCCATCACCAGCGGGACGATCAGCTCCAAAATCGCTTCCAGGAGCTTAAAGATCGGCCCTAAGATCACCTGTTTTTTAAAGGGTTTTAGATACCGCACTAACTGAAACATGTTCTCGTCCTTTTCTAGGTCTCCTGGCCGCGCCCGGAGGCCGTTTGTAAACTGTCAATTCATAATTTTTAGTATAGCATACAAGCACCGGTCTATTCAAGATAAAAGGCTCCCATCCCTTTTCAGCCTAAGGGGTGGTAGGATATGCTTAAGGGTCATAGGAAGTTAAAACAGCGTTCAATAAGGCCTGCATTTGGCAGATAAAGAAAACTCTACGTTTCGTGGGTGGCCATCCAGAAGCTTTTGAGCTATCCTAAAGACAGAAAGGAGGAACCTGAATGAATCAGATAAAAATCGGCAGATTTATCGCCGAGATGAGGAAGGCAAAAGGTCTCACCCAACGGCAGCTGGCCGAATCTCTTTCCATCAGTGATAAGACCATCTCCAAATGGGAATGTGGAAACGGCCTTCCCGAAGTTTCCCTGATGCTGCCGCTGTGCGATCGATTGGATATAACCGTCAACGACCTGCTGTCGGGAGAAAGGGTTTCGGAAACTGATTATCAAAAGAAAGCGGAGGAAAATATGATGGACTTAATGAAAGAAAATGCAGAAAACAAAAAACGGATGGTCTTGTCGATTATTTGCGGCGTTATTACCATCATCGCCGTTTGCTCCCTGATCGTGATCGCTTCTTACATAAAATTGCCGGTGATCGCACGAATAGCCGTGATTGTCCTTGCTCTTCTGACGGCGGCAGCAGGTATAGGAGCCGCCGCCGTGCTTGACAGGAAAGCTGGCTATTTTGAATGCCCCCATTGCAAAGCCCTTTTCGTTCCCGCCATGGGGGAATATGTAAAAGGGTACCACACCGTTACAAAACGCCGGTTAACCTGCCCCGAATGCGGCAAAACGGGGATGTGCAGGCACCGCACCGTGCGATAAGTGCCGGTTTGCCGGATTAAAATACCCTATGAGGGCTTCCCGGCGTATTTTTGCCGAGGTATTTTTACCGAGGTATTTTTACCTTGCTATTTCTTCCACCGGTTGTTATACTGAAAGCAGATTAAAAACAGTCAATCATCCCACCGGGAAAGGAAGGATTTTAAAATGCTCAACATCGCTTTAGTAGGGGCGTGGCACGTCCATTTCGGCCAGCATGCCGACGAAGCCGCGGCGCGCAAGGAATGCCGCATCACCGCTTTATGGGACGACGATCCCGTCCGGGGAAAAGAGGCCGCAGCCCATTATTCCTGTGACTTTGAACCGGATTACGACGCTCTTTTGGCCCGTCCGGATGTGGACGCGGTGGTGGTCTGTTCCGCCACCAACCAGCACACCCAGCTGCTTATAAAAGCGGCCAACGCCAAAAAACACATCTTCACCGAAAAAGTTCTCTGCCTGACGGTGGAGGACGCCAAACGCATCCGCCAGGCGGTGGAGGAAGCGGGCATCCGGTTTTGCATCGCCTTTTTCTGGCGCTCCCACGGGGATATGCAGTACGCAAAATCTTTAGTGGATTCCGGCGCTCTCGGGCAGATCACCTACGCCCGGATGCGCAACCCCCACGACGGCGCTATCGCCGGGTGGCTTCCGCCCCACTTTTATGATCCTGTCCAGTGCGGCGGCGGCGCGATGATCGATTTAGGCACTCATCCCATGTACCTGTTGGCCTGGCTGCTGGGGATGCCCGCCTATGTTTCCTCGGTGTTCACCGCGGTCACCGGGCATCCGGTGGAGGATAACGCCGTTTCGGTGCTGGAATATAAAAACGGCGCCATCGCCGTGAGCGAAACCTCCTTTGTGTCCTGCTGCGGCCCCGCCTCTTTAGAGATCTGCGGCACCAAGGGGAGCCTTTCCCTGGGCGGCCCGGAGGGGAAACTGCTTGTGAACACCGGCAAAGGCTGGGAAGCGCCCCCGGTGCCCGCCGACCAGAAGATTCCTTTAGACTACTGGGTGGACGGCATTCTGACCGGAAGCGACATCCCCTACGGCATTGACGACGCGGTCAACTTAACCCTTTTGATGGATGCTGCCTACCGCTCCTACCAGGAGGGGAAAAAGGCCCCGGTGACAGATTAAGCGCTGGTTTTAGCGCCATAAAATTCGGTTAAAAACAAATGCCGAAGGCCTAAAAAACCCCGGAATGACATCACACGCATAGCAACAGCTAAAACAAAAATAATCAAGGGAGCGCTGCAAAACTTGCGTTTGCAGCGCTCCCTTTTTGGGGAAAACCGTTTTATCCTGTCGGCTTGATATGAAATCCTTTAAAACGCTTTTTGTCATCAGCGCCCAGTAAAATCGACAAAATCGCACCCAGCTATGTACATCCGGCCGGTTTACTGCTATCATAAAAGGCGGAAATCCATACCTGATACATTATTATACCTGGTAAGAGGCAAATCGTAAGGAGTTATATTATGAACGCAATTGGAATCGATATTGGGACCACCAGCATCTGCGGGATTTTGCTGGACGCCGCAAGCGGAAAGGTGTTAAAATCCATCACCCAAAACAGCAATGCTTTTATTCAAACCGAAAACCAATGGGAAAAGATCCAGGACCCCCAAAAAATCCTGCACACCGCTTTATCTATATTGGAGGAGTTAGCGGCGGAAGGCGCCGGAGCTATCGGACTCACCGGGCAGATGCACGGCATCGTCTATGTGGATGAAAACGGAAAAGCGGTAAGCCCCCTTTACACCTGGCAGGACGCCAGAGGAAGCCTTCCCTACGACCAAACCGGCACCTATGCGGAATTTTTGCATATCCCCAGCGGATATGGGGCGGTAACCGACTTTTTTAACACGGTAAACGGAGTAAAGCCGCCTCAGGCCGCCGGTTACTGCACCATCCAGGATTATCTGGGCATGGTTTTGACAAACCGCAAAACCCCGCTTATCCACACAAGCGATGCGGCGAGCTTCGGCGGCTTTGATCTTATAGCCGGCCGGTTTAATCATCCGTTTTCCTCCGAGATTACAGGGGATTTTGCGCTCCTTGGCGAATATAAAGGCATTCCCGTCAGCGTTGCCATCGGGGATAATCAGGCGAGCGTATTCGGCGCTTCCCGTCAGGACAGCGATATTTTGCTCAACATCGGCACAGGCAGCCAGGTATCTGTGATCTCGCCGGAGATCCTCCCCTGCCCCACCGCGGAAATAAGGCCCTATGTCGATCACAAATTCCTGATTGTCGGGGCGGCTCTGTGCGGCGGCCGGGCATACGCCATGCTGGAACGGTTTTATTCGGATATCGTGTTTGCCGCCACCGGCAAACGGATGGATTTATATGCGGTGATGGAAAAAATGGCGGTTTCCGGCGCCGCGCCGTTACAGGTGGATACCAGATTCTGCGGCACCAGGCAGGACCCTTCCATCACCGGGAATATCGGCCATGTCACAACGGATAATTTTACGCCGGGAGATCTGCGCCAGGCGTTTTTAACCGGTATGATTACCGAGCTATACAACCTGTTTACCGAGATGGGGGTAAAACGAGCGGGCTTAATCGGGTCGGGCAACGGCCTGAGGAAAAACAAAGCTTTGGTGCAGACTGCCGAGGAGATATTCGGAGCTAAAATGAGCATTCCGGCCCACCGGGAGGAAGCTGCATTTGGGGCGGCTCTTTTTGCCATGACCGCCGCCGGAACCTTTGGCAGCGCCGGTGATATAAAGAATATGATTCAATATGAAGCAATTTAAGCATCCATGTTTGACGTGTCTTTTTTAACCTTATGAAGGGGCCGCAGCAAAACAGAAGTTTTGCTGCGGCCCCTTCATATGCTCTTATATCGATCCCTTTACTTTTGAAAATTGGCCAGCATCTTCCGGTATTTTCCCGGGGTAATTCGTTCGGCCTTTTTAAACACCTTGATAAAATACACCACATCCCGGATTCCAATCTGCTCGGCGATGGCTTCCAGAGAAAGATCGGAGTTTAAAAGCAGTTTTTTTGCCTCTTGCAATCGGATGTTTTGAAGATATTCCTGCACCGAAAGGCCGGTGACCGATTTAAAACGGACGCCGAAATATTTGGGGGACATGCCGAATTCTTCCGCCAGGCTGGGAGTCGTGATTTCCTCGTTGTAATGGATATTCAGATAATTAACCGCTTTGTCAACGGCCTTTCCGTAATACAGCTCGCCCGAGTGCTGGGGGTGTTCCATCTGCTGGGCCAAAACCTCGCTGACGATATTGATAAAAACGCCTCGCTGCCGCAGCCTTGCGCTGAAATCCGACGAGCAAAAATTGTCGTATAACTCCCGGAACATCGGCGCCAAAACGTCAAAAGGAAGGCCTTTCATAAGCGGAGGAAAATACTGATCGGGGATTTCATAGGAGGTGCGGCGTTTGATCTGTTCCAAATGGGCTAAGTCCTCCTTGGAAAGCGCCCGGTTTAAGTAATACTTTTCAGCGGAAAAATCGAACTGCTCGTCCAGCATCCAGTCAAAGTGGACGCAGTGGGCATGAAAGGTCTTCCCTTCTTCCACATACATGGTGTTGATGCGGTTGGGCTTCATATACAGCAGATCGGAGCGCCCCACGGTATAGGCTTTTCCCTCATACTCAAACTTTGCCTCCCCGCTCAGGCCGAAAATACATTCATGGTCATAGATCACCCGCTCCGGCATAAAGGTGCCGCCCGAAAAGAAGATGTTGTTCACATACCGGATATAGGGCGATATGTTTAAAATGCCGATTTCCTGTTCGTTTTGCATCCTGTCAGGCCCTCCGCAATTTTTATCGTTCCATTTTTTTGCTTTGCTCCCATATTACATTGTTTGTGCGTTTTTTTCAAGTTATATTTAAGGGAGAATAAGCGTTAAAAGCCCCCGGTATCAATGGGGGTTTAACAAAAACCTGCGTTTTATTTTGTATCCGGAAAATAAAACGGCTGCCTGAAAAAGCAAAAGGGAGCGATTGTTGTGGATGCAAGCGCACAAGCGCCGGTTAACGTGCAATATCTGCGCATCCTCGCCAACACGCTCCAACCGACGGAAACCGACGGATACCGGATGCAGCTGACCGAGCTGGAGGTCTATGACCTCTCCGCCGGCAATACCCACTGATGGTACCTTTTTTGAGCGAACTTATTTCAAGGAGGCTTATTAATATGCAACAACATAACAGCCAATCATTCCCTTTGTCCGTGCACATTTCGGATCTGCGGGTGGGGGGGATTGCCAATCCCATGGGGATTGACAGGACGCCTGTTTTCAGCTGGCAGTTAACATCAGCAGGCTTTGGCGCCTCCCAGTCTGCCAGACGGATTATCGTATCCTCCCGCAAAGAGCTCGCCGAACTGAATATCGGCGATTTGTGGGATTCCGGGAAGGTGGAGGAGCCAGACAGCTATGACGTCCTTTACACCGGGCCTCCCCTCTCCCCTGCAACGATGTACTACTGGCGGGTGCAGGCCTGGGACAACCAGGGCCATTCCACCGGCTGGAGCGAGACCGCGCAGTTTTACACAGGGCTTCTTAATCCCGGCCAGTGGCGGGGGGAATGGATCAGCGCGGGGCAGCCGTTTTCGGTGGAGGACCGCTGCGCCCCGCTGCTGCGCAAGACATTTTCCCTTTCAAAGCCCGTGGAAAGCGCCACCGCGTTTGTCTGCGGACTGGGGCTTTATGAACTGACCATCAACGGGGAAGCACCCGATGACAGCGTGCTCAACCCGGCCCAGTCCCAATATGACCAAACGGTCTTTTACCGCACTTATGACGTTGCTACTCTTGTATCTCCCGGCAAAAACGCCATAGGAGTCATGCTGGGAAACGGCTTTTACAACGAAACCTGTTCTGTGTGGCGCTGGCAGGAGGCCGTGTGGCGGGATCAGCCAAAACTGCTTCTCAACCTTTTGATCCGCTATCAGGACGGTTCTTCCGAGACCATCGCCACCGACTCCTCCTGGCGGGCAGCCGCCGACGGCCCGGTGACCAAAAACAGCATCTATTACGGGGAAACCTATGACGCCAGGAAGGAAAAAACCGGCTGGACGCTGCCGGAGTATGACGACTCTCACTGGCCACAGGCGGTTGCCGTGTCCGGGCCTGCGGGTAAGCTCACCTGCCAGCGGATCCCCCCCATCCGCCGGGTGAATACCTTTGCGCCCCAGTCTATTCAGAACATGGAGGACGGCACCTACATCATCGCCGCGCCGGAGATGGTCACCGGATGGATCAAACTGAACATCAAGGCGTCCAAAGACGCAGCGGTCTTTATCACCTATGGGGAACAGTTAAAGCCGGACGGTTATCTTCAGAAAACCGGAAATGGCGAAGGACGGGACAGCGATTGGTGGCCCGACGGCTATATCCAGCAGGACGAGTATATCAGCGACGGGAACGAGCGGTTTTTTGAACCGAAGTTCACCTATAAGGGATTCCAGTATGTCCAGGTGGAAAATTACGAAGGGGAGCTTTTGCCGGAAGATGTGGTGATTTATCGCACCAGCAACGATATTGAGACGGTGGCGGATTTTCACTGCGCCAACCCGCAGATTAACGCCCTGCACCGCCTGATGCACAACACCCTAATCAACAACTTCCAGTGGAAGCCCACGGACACCCCCGTTTGGGAGAAAAACGGCTGGCTGGGAGACGCCAACGTCGCTCTCGCCACCATGATGTACCAGTTTGACATGCAGACCTTTCTGCCCAATTTCTTAGATATCATGGACGACTGCTTTCATGCGTTCGGCACAGTGCCCACCATGGTTCCCAACGCCAACTGGGCGGTGGACAACACGCCGGTGTGGAACACCATTTTTGTGTTCGGCGTGGAGGCCCTTTACGACCACTACGGCAAGCGGGAGGCCGTCCGCCGGTATTATCCGGATCTAAAGCGGTTTGCCTTAAAGGATATCGATGAAATTAAGGCCAACGGATGGGTTTGGCAAGACAACCAGCTGGCCGACTGGGTTGCGCCCATCGGCGGATCGGATCCGGGAAAAATGCTAAATCCCAATGCCTCGGAAGGGGCGGGGATCTGCGGCACCGCGTTTGTCTACGAGATGCTTCGCTCCATGACCCGCTTAGCCGAGGCGGCCGGCCAGATAAAGGACATCGATACCTATCAAAACGCCATGGAAAACATCCAAAAAGCGTTTCACGAAAAATTCTACCGCCCCGACCAGCAGATTTATGAGACCGGCTTTTGGAATCCAATCGGGGAGCGGACCCAATACCGGCAGACCTCCAACCTGCTCCCGCTGGCCATGGGACTTGTCCCGCCGGAGCATAAAGCGCAGGTCGCCAAGAATTTGGTTAACGATATCCTGCAAAAAGACTGCCATCTGGACACCGGCTGCGTGGGCACCAAATTCCTTCTCCCCGTGCTCAGCGACGAGGGGTATCCTGAGATCGCCTACCGCTTGCTGACCCAAACCAGCTATCCCAGCTGGGGATACTGGCTGGAGTGCGGGGCAACCTCCGCCTGGGAGGTCTGGGAAAACACCACCCGCTCGATGGACCATTACTTTTTAGGCACCTTTGACGAGTTTTTGTTCTCCCATTTCGGGGGCATTCGCCAGATCCGGGATGGGTACCGCACCTTTACTGTAAAGCCGCTGATCCTCCCCCAGCTGGGATGGGCCGAGGCTTCGGTGCAGACGGTGCGCGGGGCGCTTAAAAGCGCCTGGCGCTGTCAGGAGGACGGCAGGGTGACGGTGGAGGTGACGATTCCCTTTGGCGCCACAGCCGACATTGTCCTCCCCGCTTCTTCCATCCAAAGCGTTTCGGTCTCCTCCGACATCCAGGCGGTGACCGCGCCCGAAATAAAAGACGGGCTGTACCACGTCACCGTAGGCTCCGGGCAGTACCGCTTCACCATTACTTCCGGAAAAGAGGATTCTGATGATTGATACAAGCGCAAAATGGGTATCCCCAAACGGGGACTGCGAGGCCCCTATCATAACCGGAACAATCAGCGCGCCCTCCGGCCGGAAGCAGGCGGTGATCTCCATCTGCGGCCTTGGTTTTTTTGAGTGTCTCATCAACGGCGAAAAGATATCCGACGACCTGCTCGTCCCCGCCTGGTCGGATTATGAGCCCCGGCCGGGCAGGCGGCTGTTATACCCGCTTAACGATACCTTCAGCCACCGGATCTATTATCTGGATTACGACATCACCCGTTTTCTTCATGACGGGGAAAACACCATCGAAGTTTGGCTGGGGAACGGCTGGTACAACCAGCATGAGCGCAACGCGGAAGGGGATCTGTGGTACGGTTCTCCCAAGCTCGCCTACACGGTGGCCATCGAAGGGGCCGACGGGAGCAAACAGTTCCAGCACTCGGATGAGCGCCTCACCTGGCGTCCCGGCCCGATTGTGTTTAACAATGTATACCTGGGGGAAAAATGGGATGACCGGGCCGACCGGCCAAAGGCCGCCTTCCCGGTTAAAGTCGTCCCCGCGCCTTCCTCCCCTTTATACCGGCAGACCTGTCCTCCTGACCGGGAGATCCGGCATGTTTTCCCCAAGTTTCTCGGGCAAGAGGAAGACCGCCGGATCTATGACGCCGGGGTCAACCTGACCGGCTATGTGCGCTGCACCGGCCAGGGGAAGATCGTCATCCGCTATGGGGAAGAGCTTACCCCGGACGGCGAGGTGGACTTTATCTCCGCCGGGGAAAACCAAATCCAGCAGGACGAGTATTTTGCTCTTAAAAAACGGACGTTGTCCCCCAAGTTTTCTGTCAAAGGCTTCCGGTATTTTGAAATCACCGGCGATGCAGAAGATATCGAAGTGGTGGTGGTGCACAGCGATATCGCCGTCACCTCCTCTTTTACCTCCAGCGACGAGACCTTAAACTGGCTTTATGACGCCTATATCCGCACCCAATTAAACAACATGCACTACGGGATCGTCTCCGACTGCCCCCACCGGGAGCGGCTGGGCTATACCGGCGACGGACAGCTGACCTGCAACGCCGCCATGCTGCTTTTAGACAGCAAGGAGCTTTACCGGAAGTGGATCTTGGATATTTTTGACTGCCAGGATCCCGTCAGCGGCCATGTGCAGCACACCGCCCCCTTTTACGGCGGAGGCGGCGGCCCCGGCGGCTGGGGATGCGCGGTGGCCGTGGTGCCGTTTACCTATTACCAGCATTACGGCGAGCGGGATATGCTAAAAAAAGCCTATCCCCACATGCTCAAATGGTTTTCTTATATGCAAAGCCGGTGTGAAAACGGCCTTGTGATGCGGGAGGAACCGGACGGCTGGTGTTTGGGGGACTGGTGCGCGCCGGGCGGAGTAAAGCTTCCGGAACCGTTTGTCAACACCTACTACTTTATTAAATCCATGGAGATCATGCTGCAAACCGGGGATATCCTGGGCTGCCAAAACCACCGGGAAGAGATTTCCCGTCAGCTAGCGCTTTCCAAACAGGCGTTTTGTGACGCCTATTATGACAAAACCTCCAACCGGTTTTCCGGTTCCATCCAGGGGGCGGACGGGTTCGCGGCGGATTTAGGACTGGCAGACGATGCCCTTTTGCGCCGGATGCGGGAGGAGTACGACCAAAAAGGCGCCTATGACACCGGTATTTTCGGCACCTATGTGCTGACTCGCACACTGTTTGCCCATGGATTTTCGGACACCGCCTTCCGGCTTTTGACCGCCAAGGCGGACAGTTCCTTTTATCACATGAAATCTTCCGGCGCCACCACCCTTTGGGAAAACTGGGACGGCCGGGAGTCCCACGATCATCCCATGTTCGGCGCCGTGGCCGACTGCCTGTTCGAGTTTCTTTTGGGAATCAAAGCGGCCGCTCCCGGATACGAAAAAATCCGGATCGAGCCAAAGCTCCCCGCGAGCCTTTCCTATGTAAAATGGCATATTACCACCGCCGCCGGGAAGATCCAGGTGGAGATCCGGCAAGACGACCGGCTTTATCTTGCTGTCACCGTCCCCCATGCACAAGCTGTTTTAAAGGCCGGCGGGCGGGAATTCCCCCTGAAGCCGGGAGATAACTCGTTTGTGATCGACCCGGATTTAGTGTGAGCAGCCTGTCAGGATATCTTGAATCAGGTGAACGGCGCAGAAAATCTCCAGAGCTTTTGCTCTGGGGATTTTTGTTTTCCGGTTTTTACTGCTCGCCTAGCAAGGGTTGGAGTGTTTCCCTGTAAATGGTTATCTATCATAGAGAAAAGCTATAGTATGTGATAAACAATAAGTATTTGCGCATACAAACATTTCGTGCTACACTTAATACTGCCAAGTTATGAGAATATCACGATTTCGCGGCTTCCGGGCTGTCCGCTCCCGGCTGATGGAGACGGGCAAAATAGGCCGCAAGACCACGCAAGGAGTTGAGCGCATGAGCGAGAAAAGAGAGATCCGCCAGGGCTTTTACACCGGAGAACGCCCCTTGTTTCAGGCGAAGGATTTAAAAATATTCGACACCGTCTTTGGGGAGGGAGAATCCCCCTTAAAGGAAAGCCGGAACATTGAACTGACCGGCAGTATCTTTCAGTGGAAATATCCCCTTTGGTACGCCAAAAACATCCAGGTTAAAAACGGCACCTGGCTGGAGATGGGCCGGGCAGGAGTATGGTATTCCGACCACGTCACGGTGGAGAATTCCGCCATCCAGGCGCCGAAAAACTTCCGCCGCTGTCATGACCTTACCCTGAAAAACGTCTCGTTTTCTAACGGGGAGGAAACCCTGTGGCAGTGCGACGGCGTTTTGTTAGAAGACGTGGTGGCAAACGGGGACTACTTTGCCATGAACAGCTGCCATATGAAGGTTAAAAACCTCACCTTGTACGGAAACTATTCCTTTGACGGCGTTAAGGATGTGGAGATTCATCACTCCCGCCTGATCTCCAAAGACGCCTTTTGGAACAGCGAAAACGTGACGGTATATGATTCATTCATCTCGGGGGAATACCTGGGCTGGAACGCCAAAAACCTGACCTTAATCAACTGCACGGTGGAAAGCTTGCAGGGGATGTGCTATATCGACAACCTAGTGATGAAAAACTGCAAGCTTTTAAACACCACCCTGGCCTTCGAATACTCCACCGTGGATATTGAGATCGAGGGGAAGATCGACAGCGTCATGAACCCCACCGGCGGCACCATCCGGGCGGACGCCATCGGGGAACTGATTTTGGAAAAGGATAAAGTGGACCCGGGCAAAACCCGGATCATCTGCAAAGCGGATAGCAAGGAGTGCGCCTGAAAGGCATTCCCTGTTTTAAGCGTCACAGGAGGCAGCAAATATGACCTATGATTTTGACCGTTTAAAAGACCGGAAAAACACCGGCTCTTTAAAATGGGATGTAACCGAAAACGAGCTCCCCATGTGGGTAGCGGATATGGATTTTGAAACCGCGCCCCCTGTGTTGGAGGCGATTAAGGCCCGGGCCGCCCACGGGGTGTTCGGCTATTCCATCATCCCGGACGAGTGGTATGACGCCTATATCCGCTGGTGGAAGGACCGCCATGATTTTACCCTTCAAAAGGACTGGCTTGTGTTCTGCACCGGCGTGGTGCCCGCTATTTCCAGCATCGTCCGCAAGCTCACCACCCCGGCGGAAAAGGTGCTCATCCAAACGCCGGTGTACAACATCTTTTTTAACTCCATTTTAAATAACGGGCGGCAGGCGCTGGAAGCCCCTCTCGCCTATCAAAACGGAAGCTATATAATCGATTTTGAGGATCTGGAGCAAAAGCTTGCGGATCCCCAGACCACCCTGATGATTTTATGCAATCCCCACAACCCGGTGGGGAAAATCTGGGATAGGGAGACTTTGGCCCGCATCGGGGAGCTTTGCTTTAAACACCATGTGGTAGTGGTGTCCGACGAAATCCACTGCGACCTGACCGACCCGGGATGCGGCTACGTCCCCTTTGCGTCGGCGTCGGAGCTCTGTCAAAAAAACAGCATCACCTGCCTGGCTCCCACCAAGGCGTTTAACCTGGCCGGGCTTCAGACGGCGGCGGTGGCCGTGCCGGACGAAAATTTGCGCCACAAGGTCTGGCGTGGGCTTAACACCGACGAGGTGGCGGAGCCAAACGCCTTTGCCATCCCGGCGGCGGTGGCGGCCTTCACCCAGGGCGGGGACTGGCTGGACGCTTTGCGGGAATATATCTATCAAAATAAAACGCTCGTCAAGGAGTTTATCGCCGCCAACCTGCCTCAGGTTACCCTGGTTCCTTCTCAGGCCACCTATCTTTTGTGGCTCGACTGTTCGGGGCTCACCCAAAACGCCGGCGATCTCGCGGCGTTTATCCGCAAACAAACCGGGCTTTATCTCTCCGCCGGGGAGCAGTACGGCGGAAACGGCCGGGAGTTTCTGCGGATGAACATCGCCTGCCCCCGGGAATTGGTAAAAGACGGCCTTTCCCGTTTGAGGCAAGGGATAGAAGCCTTTGAGCCCCCCGCTAGGAACCGATAACCGCTATGAGACAACGACTGAAAGCTCCCTTTTCTGACCGCACCCAGCTTTTGCGGACTCTTCTTTTTCTTTCGATTCCCACCATCATCGAGGAGATTTTAGCTACCCTGTTGCAGTATGTGGATACGGCGATGGTGGGCCAGCTGGGAGAACAGGCCACCGCTTCGGTGAGCATTACCACCAATGTGACCTGGCTTGTCAACAGCGTCCCCAGCGCCATCGGCACCGCGGTTTTGGTTTTAATCTCCAAGGCAGCGGGCGCGGGAGATACCCGCCAGGTGCAAAAGCTCTCCCAGCAGGCTTTGTTTTTGGCCGTCGCTTCCGGACTGATGTTAGGGGCGGCCTCCATGGCGCTAAGCCCGTTTATCCCCGTGTGGATGGGCGCGGAGGCCGCCATCCAGGGGGAGGCTTCCCGGTATTTCTTTATCATCAGCCTCCCTATGGTGTTCCGCTCGGCCAGCACGGTATTAGGAGCGGCGCTCAGAGCTGTACAGAACACCAAAACCCCCATGCTTATCAGCGTGGCGGCAAACGGCCTTAACATCCTTTTAAACTACCTGCTTATCTATGTGCTGGAGTACGGCGTGGCCGGGGCGGCTATTGCTTCCGCTGTCTCCTACACCCTGTCCGGCGTTTTGATGTTTGCCGCCTGCCGGAGAAACCGGCTGCTTTGCTGGAAGTGGCGGGACTTCTCTCTGGATGCCCGCCTTTTAAAAGAGTGCGGAGCGGTGGGAACCCCAGTGCTGGGGAGCAGTGTGGTCTCCTGCCTTGGGTACGTGGTGTTCGCAAGCTTGGTGTCCGGGATGGGCACGACGGTTTTTGCCGCCCATTCCATCGCTGTCACGGCCGAGACGATCTTTTATGTCCCCGGCTATGGGCTTCGCTCGGCGGCCTCCACCCTGATTGGTAACGCCCGGGGTGAAGGGGACGGCAAAAAGCTGCGGACGGTGGCCAAAATAAGCGTGCTGCTCACCATCGGAATGATGTGCATCAGCGGCCTTGTTTTGTTTTTGGGCGCCCGGTCGTTAATGAGCCTGTTTTCCCCCAGCGAGCCGGTGGTGGAGCTAGGGGCGCAGATGCTTCGGCTGGTGGCTTTGTCTGAGCCGTTTTTCGGCCTGATGATCGTGCTGGAAGGGATCTTCTACGGCCTGGGACGCACCCGCTACTCCTTTGTGGTGGAATCCATCGGCATGTGGGGCGTGCGCATTTTGCTGACGTTTTTGTGCGTGCGTTTGTGGAACCTCGACCTGCGGGCTGTTTGGTACTGCATGATCGCAGACAACGTGTGCAAAGCGGTTTTGTTCTCCCTGCCCTTTTTGCGAAAAAAAAGCCGTGCACGGCTGCTTAACGTGGAGGACACCGGAAAATAAACGCGTTTTAAGCAGTCCGCTATTTTAAAAAAACGACAAATCCCCTGCTTGCAGCCTAACCTGCAAGCAGGGGATTTTTGTCATGCCGTATTTCAAAGCGGCATTTTTATGCTGTTTTGTTTATGCCTGCACCTTTCCCCGCCAGCGCTTGCTCAGCTCCATTAGGTCGTCGCCTTTCTGGTAAGGCACCAAGGTATAGGAGTAGGTCATGGGCACCGCGTAAATCCGGTACTGGTTTAACGGGCCGGGTCCGCAGGAAGCGCCGCCCAACCCTCTGGAGCAGCAGTCAAGGTTGAGCACCGTCTTGTCTGCTGGTGAAAGCTCGTAAGGGTGCGCCGCCCGGTTTAAATCATCGGCGGTAAAGTGGGAAGCGCTTGCCTCCATCACACGGCCGCTGACGGCCAGAAGGCCTATGGGGCTTTGCTCCGACTCCAGGGCGATGTAGCGGACATCCACATGGTTGCCGCTGTCCTGGGGGGTGATATACGGGAAGAAGGAGCCGGACACGGTGGACTGATACACCCCTACCCCCGCCGTCTTCCGGTCACAATAGGTGTCCTGAGGGCCTTTGCCGTACCAGGTGATCTGCTCATACCCGGCGGGCAGGGTGAAATAGGAGCCGTATTTATAAAGCTCGCCCAAGCCTTCGGCGGGAATCAGTTCCGCCGTCACCTGAACCTCTCCGGAGCCATAGACGGTGTAGGTGATGTTCTGCACCGAATTGTCCGCGCCGGGAAGCCGCAGAGCCGTCTTGATGCAGACGGATGTTCCCTCTGCCCCCTCATCCGCCGTAAAGGAGGTAAGCTCCATCCCCTCGTTGGCGGTGTCCCATTTGGGCTCTCTCGCATCCACGTCGTTGCTTGTGCGCCCCCGGGTGTAGTTGGGCGTAAAGCCGGTGAGCACTTCTTCCCCGTCGTAGGTATACCCGGTCAAAAGCCCGGTTACTTTGCTGACGGTAAGGGCGAAGCGCTCCCCTTTTACCACAAAGCTGTCTTTTGCTTCCTCCGTCCGGATGCCGGGTATCCCGGCGACATCCGCCGGCGGGACCGCGGGGACGGATACCGGGACCGCAAACTGCCCCTGCGCCACTGTAAAGCCCTTTTTCGCATGCCAAGCGTCCTCTTTCAGCCGGGCGGTGAGGTTTAAAAAGTATTCTCCCCCCGGGACGGGTGTTTCAGGAAGGGTATACGGCACCGAAACAGCCTTTTCCTCCATGGGAGATACCGTCTCTTTCATTTCGCCGGAATCAATGACTTTACCGTCCTCCACAAGCTCCCAGACGATGGCATACCGGCTGGTATCCACAAACTTCTGGATGTTCTGGATACGCACCTGATGGTTTAAAACTTCTTCCGGGGTGGCGGCAAACAGCACCGGCTGCTGCACCGCCTTGACCTCCCAAAGCTCCGGCTGAGGGGTGCGGTCATTGGAGATAATGCCGTCCCCGCTGAAATCTCCCGAGTGGATTTTCTCACCCCAGTCGCCGCCGTAGGCCAAGTATTTTCCGGCCATATCCTCCCGGCCCACCGAGGCATAATAATCCCACGCGCCGGGCTTATCCGCCGGGAGGGGCGTGGCGATGGACTGATCCACCCAGTCCCAAATAAAGCCGCCCATGTTGTTATTAGAAGAGCGGAAGGCCTCCCAATATTCCGGAAGGTTGCCCGCCGAGTTGCCCATCGAATGAGCATATTCGCACACCACATAAGGCATGTTGTCCGGCGCTTTCCCGTTTTCCACCACTGCATCCACAGGGGGATACATATTGCTGCAAACGTCCACGCCGCCGGTGTTTCGAAGCCCCTCATAGTGGACAGGCCTGGTTCCGTCGATCGGCCTTGCTACCTCCTGAATGGCTTTTTGGAACAATTTCGTCCGATGGGTGCCGAAGGACTCGTTGCCCAGCGACCACATCACCACCGAAGGATGGTTTTTCTGGGCGTGCATATTGGCGGCCAGCCGGTCCCGGTAAGCGGCGGCGAAATAATCCCCCGCCGGATCCCCGTCATCGGGGATGCCGTGGGTTTCCATGTTGGTTTCCGCCATGACGAAAATGCCGTACTTGTCGCATAGATAATAGAAATACGGAGAGGACGGGTAATGGCAGGTGCGCACCGCGTTGATGTTATACTGCTTCATGAGCGTAATGTCTTTTTCCGCCAGCTCATGGCTGATGTACCGGCCGGTAAAGCCGCTGTTTTCGTGACGGTTGACGCCTCTGAACTCCAGGCGCTTGCCGTTGATGGTGATGGGCTGATACTGGGTGCTCACCTTTTCGAAGTTTTCATCCACCTTGGTTTTCACAAAGGTGATCTTCCTAAATCCCACCGGCTGCCCGACGCTTTCAAAATGCCGTCCGGTCTCCTTTTCATATAAGGTGATTACCAGGGTGTACAGGTACGGATCTTCATCCGACCATAAATGAGGTTTGCTGACAGGCCGGGTGAGTTCCACCGCCATCTCATCGCCCGAAGCAATGGCGGGCACGTCTATCCGCAGGGGCGACGATTCAAACAGGTTGTTGCCATTGGCGTCAAACAGCTTTACGTCCAAACCGTAGGTGTTCGCCGGGGTCGTGCTCTCGTTGCGCACATCGATGGCAAGGTTTAAATCCCCGTTTACAAACTCCGCGTCCAGGTCGGTTTCCACCTTATAATCCCGGATGTTCACCGCCGGAGTGGCGTACACATATACATCCCGGAAGATGCCTGCCAGACGAACCATGTCCTGGTCTTCCAGCCAGCTTCCGTCGCACCAGCGGTGCACCTTGGCCGCCAGCAGGTTACCCTTTCCGTCCGCATTCAAAAAGGGCGTGATATCAAAGTCATGGGTGTCAAAGGTGTCCTCGGTATACCCTACCTCGCAGCCGTTTATATACAGGTACATGGCGGATTCTATCCCCTCAAAGGAGATATACACCTTTTTCCCGTTTTCCATCCAGGCAGGATCTACGTCAAAGGTGTGGCGGTAAAAGCCAACCGGGTTGGTCACTGTGGGCGCCAGGGGGAGCAAGTCCGGGCCATTGCCCGCGTTTCCATAGGCGCCCGGCCAGGGGTAATCGATGTTTGTGTAGATAGGAAAATCAAAGCCCTGGGTCTGCCAGCTGGCGGGCAGGGTCACCTGTTTCCAGCCGCAGGCGTAATCCGCCTCCTCGTAGCGGCAAACCTTGTCTTTTCCCCGGTAGGGGTTTTGCTCTACTCCCGTGTAATCCACCTTGTAAAATTCATCCGAAACCCCGGCGGCGTCCGCTTCCGCAGGATTTTTATACACCGTCAGATCCCATATCCGATCTTCCCCGGTCAAAAGCTGGAAGTAGGGGGAAAGCTCCCGGTTGTAGTCGATGGCGCCCTGCCGGGCGTTTTCCACGCTGTCATAGGGCAGCGTCCCGGTGGTGTGGGCCTTTTCCCGGTTAACGCCGAAGACATCCGACTGCCGCACCGGATTTCCGTTAACGTCCTTGCTTTCCACCTCGCCGGTCCATTCCTTGCCGGTAAAATAGGTCTGTCCTTTTTCCACCCGGCTCATTGATGTAAGATCCGGCCAGAAGGCATTTTCGCGCCAAGGATCGGCGCTATGGGAAGCCGCCTTGCTTGTTTTTTCATTTGAATTTGTGTGCATGTGTTGTTCCTCCAAGTTTCTATTTGCAAGCCTACCCGATCAAATATTGATTGTTTTTATTATACGGGGAATCCTGCAAGGATTCCATGGGACAATGTCGCCTTTTTTATGGGAATATTTACGGTTGTTTTTTAGGGCTTTCTTTGGGCTGCTTTTTAGCAGGCACAACTTTCTGTTTCTTGTATAAAAAGCAAAACGGCGGCGTTTTTTAGCGCCGCCGTTTTATCAGAGAGGAAAGAGGTTGCCCTCTAGAAACTAGTTTTGTTTTTTCCGTTTGATAACCGCTGCCGCAGCCGCACCCGACGCTGCCAGCACCACAAGCGCTGCGGTGATCGCTGGGCCGCCGGTGGTCACGTTGGGAACGCCCTGGCTGCCATCGCCGTCGTCATCCTGACCGGGTGCCGGTACCTGATCGTCCGGCCTCTGATCGGTTGGACGAGAGGGATCATCCCCAGCGGGCGACGAGCTGTCGTCCGGATCTTCTGTTGTCCCGGGATCAGAAGACTCGCCGGGATCAGTGGGTTCCGAAGGTTCGCTGGGATCCTCCGGATTGGAGGGCTCAGCAGGTTCAGAAGGCTCGCTGGGTTCCGAGGGCTCGGAAGGTTCAGAAGGCTCACTGGGCTCAGAAGGCTCAGAAGGATCAGAACCTGTTTTCGCGTAAGCTTCATCCATGTCGTACCATACCAGCACGCTGGGATCATCCGGCCCGATTGCATCCACCTGTTCTCCCAGATCCGCCTGATACCGCGCCTTTACCTCATCGGCGGTCAGCGCCTTGGTGTACAGATGGGCCGCTGCCATTTCGCCGCGAAGCTCACGCCCAGAGGCGCCGTCGCAAATACCGATGCCCAGCGCTTCCACGCCGATGCCCATGCTGATATTATAGCTCTTCTCACCGATCTTTTCGCCGTCCAGATAAAGTACCAAGGTATTGCCGTTCCAGGTGCCGACAATATGGTGCCATTCATCCACCGTCAGGCCGGCCACGCCGGTGAGCGTAAGGGAGTACCAGCTGCCATCCCGATGGACAAAGAACTCCAAGCCGTTGCCTTTGGTCTGCAGAACCGCCTGATGGTCGCCTTTAGCCATAAAGATGTTATAGTCGTTTAGATCATCCGGTTTGGCCCAGACTTCCATAGTGAAGTCCTTGGTCCATTTCTGGTTAATCAAAGTCGTATTGGGCGCTAAGAAGTTCCCGCTCATGCTGTAGCCCAGCGGCGAAGAAGCATCCTTCCAGATGTTCGCCCGGTTGGTGATCTCGCCGTCCAAGCCATTGGCGCTCTGGTCTTTCACATAGGCCTTGTTGTCTTTTAAGGACTCAATGGTTTTCTCGGCTGTTTCCAGAACGTCCAGATTGGTTACCAGCTCTTTTTGAGCGTTTGTCAGGCTTTCATAAGCCGCTCTCGCCGCTTCCACATCGGATTTTTGACCGTAGTGAAGCAGTTCGGCCACACGGTCGATCATGGCTTCGGCTTCCTGCGCCTGCTGTTTGTTGTAATCCTCTTCGCTGAAGGTATCCACATCCCGCCAAACCTTGCTCAGTTCCATCAGGTCGGCAGAATCCGTTTCATAAGGAACCATGGTGTAAGAATAGCTGTAGCTCTGGTTGCCATACACCCGGTACTGATCCAGCGGGCCGGGACCGCAGGAAGCGCCGCCCAAGCCGCGGGAAACCATATCCACATTAAGGACGGTATAATCTTTCTGCGGGATTTGATAAGGATGTCTTGCACCGTTTAAGTCGTCCGTGGTAAAGTGGGTGGCCCCCGCTTCCAGGCTGTCGCCCACCACCATCAGGCCGATGGATTTAGCGGGATCCTCCAGGGCAATATACCGCACATCCACATGGTTGCCGCTGTCCTGGGGTTTGATATACGGATAATAGGAGTCGGAAACCGTCGTCTCATACACGCCTACATTGGCAGTCTGCCGGTCTCTGTAGGTATCATACGGGCCTTTGCCGTACCAGGTGATGTTTTCGAACCCTTCCGGCATGGTGATGGCTGTTCCGTATTTCAGAAGTTCGCCCATCCCGGACGCAGGATCAAGAGTCGCTTTGACCGCTACCTCGCCGGAACCATAGATCGTGTATTCCATGGTCTGCTCGCTGCTTCTGGCGTTTGGCAGTGTAAGCTTAGCGGTTACGGTAATGGACTTGCCGTCCTCCGCCGCTTTCACCTCCATAGAGGAAAGCTCCATATTCTTGTTGGCGTTGTACCAGTTGGTGTCCACGCCGCTGTCGTTATTGGTAAGTCCGCGGGTGTAGTTAGGGGTCATCCCGCCGGAGATCAGCGTCTGATCCTCGTAAACATAGCTGGAAATCAGGCCGGTCTGTTTGTCGATGACTACGGAGAAATTGTCGCCGCTTACCGTCAGGTTTTCTTCGGTTTCCGCCTGTTTAACGTCGGGGATTGCCGAGGTATCCATAGCAGGAACCTGGGAAATTTCCGCCGGAACCGCAAACTGCCCTTCGGCGACTACATGACCCTCTTTTGCATACAGGGTGTCTTCTTTAAGCACTGCGCTTAAATTGAGGAAATACTCGCCGTCTGCCTTCAGTTCTTCGGGCATGGTGAAGGGGATTTGCACCGCTTTGGTCTGATTAGCGGCTATAGAATCCTTGATTTCGCCGGAATCGATCACCTTGCCATCCTCTACAAGCTCCCACTGAAGCTTATAGGCGTCGCTGTCGGTGAACTGGAGAATATTCTGAATATTCACCGTGCGGTTTAACATATCCCCGGTAGTTGCCGAGAACACAAAGGGCTGCTGTACCCGTTTGACTTCGTTCATCTCCGGCTGAGGAGTCCGGTCATTGGAGACAAGGCCGTCTGCACAGCCGTCCGTGGAGTTAATTACGTCGCCCCAGTCGCCGCCATAGCCGTAATACTGTCCAGCCATCGCTTCGTTGCCTGTTTCACCATAGTAATCCCAAACAGTATCCGTTGCCAATTCGGTCTCGGCGTTGTTAAAGTCAAGCCACATGACGACCTCATCGCTGTCCGCGTTAAAGGCATATTCGCCGGTGCCGGCGTCGCCTGCCATCTGCGCTTTCAGCTGATCAGGGGTCAGCGCAGCCTTATAAATCCGCACCTTGGAAATCGGGCTGTTGCCCTGACGTCCATTTTCGGTTTCATAGTTTAAGGCAAGCTCCTGATCGCTCTTGTTGATCTCGCCGCTGACGGCTTCACCGCCCCGTATCGGCTGCTGTTTCACACCGTCGATATACAGCTCCAGATGGCCGTCGTTGGAAAAGATACCGGCGAGATGATGCCAGTTTCCAACCCAGTCTTCAGGGATCGAAAACTCAGCCTGATGCCAGGTGCTGCCATTATAAATATAGAAGTCAAATAAGTCGCCGCGGGTGCGGATACAAACCTGCTGGTCGCCTTTTGATATAATGGCCCTCATGGCATCGCCCATACTGCCTTTTACCTCCACCTCGATGGTAAAGGGTTCCCGGCCGGACAACGCCTCGTTCACCGCTTCCATATTGGGCTGGTCGTTTTCAAAGATGGTATAGCCATTTAATACCTTGCCGTGGTCAGGATCTTCTGTCAGAGAGCCAACCAACTCGCTGGAAAACTCTTTGCCGCCCTCACCGCCGGTCACATTGACAGGCACCGGCAAAGGTGTGGCGATAGACTGATCCGCCCAGTCCCAGATAAAGCCGCCCAGAATATTATCCCCCGAGCGGAACGCATCCCAATATTCCTGTAGATTTCCCACTGCATTCCCCATGGCATGGGCATATTCGCAGGCCACATAAGGCATGTGGTCGCTCCGGTCTGCAAAGCCCGCCACCACAGAAACGCTGGGGTACATATTGCTGGCTACATCTACGCCGCCGTTATCTCCTAAGCCTTCATAATGAACCGGACGGGTATCGTCCAGCAGCCGAACCACCTCTGGGATGGAGCGTTGGAACATTTTGGTGTTGGGAGTTCCGCCCGACTCGTTGCCCAGCGACCACATCACCACGGATGGATTATTTTTCCGGGCTTGGATGTTGGAAATCTGCCGGTCACGATATGCGGCGTCAAAGTTCCGGCCAATTTCATCGCTGTCCGCCCCATGGCTTTCCATGTTGGCTTCCGCCATCACAAACAGGCCGTATTTGTCGCACAGATAGTAGATATATGGATCCTCCGGATAATGGGAGGTCCGGATCGCGTTGATGTTGTACTGCTTCATGAGCGTAACGTCTTTTTCCGCCAGCTCGTGGCTGATATACCGGCCGGTCTGCGCATTGTTTTCATGACGGTTGACGCCTCTGAATTCCAAGGGTTTTCCGTTGATGGTGATAGTTTGGTAGTTTGTTGTCGTGCGGTTATAGTTGCCGTCCACTTCTGTCTTCGTAAAGTTGATCTCCCTGAAACCAAGCTGTTTGCCGACGCTTTCAAAATGCCGTCCGGTCTCCTTTTCATACAGGGTGATCACCAGGGTGTACAGGTACGGGTCTTCATCCGACCACAAATGCGGCGCGTTTACATGACGGGTAAGCTCCACCGTCGTCTCCGCTCCCGAGTCGATAGCCGGTACGTCCGCCCGCAGGGGCGACGATTCAAACAGGTTGTTCCCCTTGTCGTCAAACAGCTTTACGTCCAAACCGTAGGTATTCGCCGGGGTCGTGCTCTCGTTGCGCACGTCGATGGCAAGGTTTAAATCCCCGTCCACAAATTCTGCGTCCAGGTCGGTCTCCACCTTGTAGTCCCGGATGTTCACCGCCGGGGTGGCGTACAGGTAAACGTCCCGGAAGATGCCGCCTAAGCGGATCATATCCTGATTTTCAAGCCAGCTTCCATCGCACCACCGCAGCACCTTGACCGCCAGCAGATTGTCTTTGCCGTCTTCATTCAAAAAGGGCGTGATGTCAAAATCATGGGTGTCAAAGGAATTTTCGGTATACCCTACCTCGTGCCCGTTCACATACAGGTACATGGCGGATTCCACGCCTTCAAAGGAGATGTACACCTTTTTGCCGTTTTCCAGCCAGGCAGGATCCACATCAAAAGTGTGGCGGTAGAAGCCCACCGGATTCGTGACCGTCGGCGCAATCGGGATTCCATCGCTGGAGTTCCCGTAAACGCCCGGCCAGGGGTAGGTAATATTGCTGTAGATGGGGAAGTCAAACCCCTGGGTCTGCCAGCTGGCGGGCAGGGTCACCTGTTTCCAGCCGCAGCCGTAGTCAGCGTTGTTATAATCGGTTACCTTGTCTTTGCCGGTGTAAGGATTTTCCTCTACACCGGTGTAATCCACCTTGTAAAATTCGTCCGAGACTCCGGCGGCGTCCGCTTCTGCGGGGCTTTTATACACCGTCAGATCCCAGGTCTGATCCTCCCCGGTTAAAAGCTGGAAATAGGGAGACAGTTCCCGGTTGTAGTCGATGGCGCCCTGCCGGGCATTTTCCACGCTGTCATAGGGCAGCGTCCCGGTAGTGTGGGCCTCCTCCCGGTTGACGCCGAAAACGTCCGCCTGCCGCACGGAGTTTCCGTCGATGTCCTTGCTGTCCACCTCGCCGGTCCATTCCTTGCCGGTGAAATAGGTCTGCCCCTTTTCCACCCGGCTCACCGGCGTGAGATCCGGCCAGGGGGCATTTTCGCTCCAAGGGTCGACTGCCGCTGCCGTGTGGAGCACGATCGGTGCGACCAGCGCGCCGGTCAGGCTGATACTCAGGCACATGGACACAACCCTTTTTGCCCTTCCCGCTAGTTTCATGGGTGTTCCCTCCAAAAAAAATAAAGTAAAAAAGAAAATTGTGGTGACTATTTACAACAAATTCATTATAACGGCAATTTATATGGGAATCCATAGTGCTATGTTTTTTATTTGTGGTGAGAATGTTTTGTTGTTATTTTCTTTTTCCCATGTTATAATGTTAAAAAAGGAGGTTCCGGTATGGAAGTAGGCATGAAGCTGATTGTGATTGCTGATCGGAAGTTAAATGATGTAAATCCCACTGAATGCGGGGTGGAATGCTGCCCGGCCTATTTCTTCAGGGGCCCCACCTCCCGCCGGTATTATTTATTGCATTATGTTTTCTCCGGCCGGGGGACTCTTTGGGTCGGCGACAAGGGATATCCCGTCTCACCGGGACAGATTTTTATCATTCACCCTTATGAAATGGTGCGGTATTCCGCTGACCCCCAGGATCCCTGGTATTACTGCTGGGTGGGGTTTGAGCTCTACTTTGACGTTCTGGAGCTGCGCAACAACTATATTTTAACCCTTCCCGAAGCGGAACCGATTTTTGAAGCGCTCAAAGACGCCGATCAAAAAGGACCTCAAAAAGAGCTGTTTATCTGCGGGAAGATCTATGAACTGCTGTCTCTGCTGGGACAGCCCCCTGCGCCCGAGCTCAGCCGGGCAGAGGAATATGTCCGCCTGGCCAAGCAGTATATTGACTTTAACTATCCCCAGGATATTACTATCGAGAAGGTGGCTGAAGAGCTGCATATCAGCCGCAGCTATTTCAGCACCATCTTCCGCAAATATATGGGGAAATCCCCCCAGCAGTACCTGGTAGACGTGCGGTTGGAAAACGCCGCGGAACTGATTTCCAATTACGGTTATAACGTCAGCGATGCCGCCATGAGCTCCGGCTATACGGATATTTTTAATTTTTCCAAGATGTTTAAGCGCCGTTTCGGAATCTCCCCCTCCGCTTATGCCAAGGGGAAATCCGGCCCTGACGCCTGATTTTCCTTATAAAAGAACCCTCTTTTGTTTCCCTGTAATTTGTGCTATAATGGCCACAGAATTTATAAAATAGGGTTTCCCTTTATGATTTCAAAAGACTGATCGCCCGGTTTTACCGGTCAAGAAAGGACAAAAACACATGAGAGCTGTTATAACCGTTATCGGCAAGGATACTGTAGGCATTCTGGCTAAAGTCAGCGCTGTGTGCGCCAAGCACCAGGCCAACATCGTCGAAGTTACCCAAAGCGTTTTGCAGGATATGTTCGCCATGATTATGCTGGTAGATATCAGCAAGATCAATAAAGAGTTTTCCGTCATGGCGGATGAGCTGACCCATCTGGGTGAGGAAATGAATCTTTCCATCCACACCATGCACGAGGATATTTTTAACTCGATGCACCGCATTTGATTTTCGGTTTGTCTTTCTTTCTGTTTTCACAACAGGGAAATCTCTGTTGTGAAAACTTCCCTGCCCTTTGGCTGGGAAAATCGCTTTTACAGCGGCCGCGGGATCATCCTGCCGGTATTATGAATGTTTCCGGGGCCGCAGACGGCCCAACGAAAGGACTGGTCATCTTACATGTTAAACGCATCTGATATTCTGGAAACGATCCATATGATCCAGGACGAAAACCTGGATATCCGCACCATCACCATGGGGATCTCCCTGCTGGACTGCATCGACAGCGACCAGCAGCGGGCCTGCCAGAAAGTATATGATAAAATTATGCGCCGGGCGCAGAACTTAGTGGGCGTGGGCGAAGCAATTGAGAAACAGTACGGCATCCCGATTATCAACAAGCGGATCTCGGTTACCCCCATCGCCATTGTCTCCGCCGCTTCAGGCGGAAGCCCGGTGGCCTTTGCCTATACGCTGGAAAAAGCCGCCCAGGCCTGCGGGGTCAACTTTATCGGCGGCTATACCGCTTTGGTGCAGAAAGGCTTTTCCGCCGGCGACAAAGAGCTGATCGATTCGATTCCCGAGGCCCTTTCGGTCACCGACCATGTGTGCTCCTCTATTAACATCGGCTCCACCAAGACCGGCATCAACCTGGATGCCTGCCGTCTGATGGGAGAGGTGGTCAAAAAAACCGCCGAGGCCACAGCCGACCGGGAGTGCATCGGCTGTGCAAAGCTGGTGGTGTTCTGCAATGCCCCGGAAGACAATCCCTTTATGGCAGGGGCGTTTCACGGCGTGGGCGAGCCTGACTGTATGATTAACGTAGGTGTTTCCGGTCCTGGCGTGGTTCGGGCCGCCGTTGCCAAAGCCCCCGACGCCGATATCACCGAAATCGCCGACATCATTAAAAAAACCGCCTTTAAAATTACCCGCATGGGACAATTAGTGGGCACCGAAGCCTCCAAGCGGCTCCACGTCCCCTTCGGCATTGTGGACTTGTCTCTGGCGCCCACCCCGGCGGTAGGCGACTCGGTGGCCCATATCCTGGAGGAAATCGGGCTGGAATGCTGCGGCACCCACGGCACCACCGCTACGCTGGCCATGCTCAACGACGCGGTGAAAAAGGGCGGCGTGATGGCCTCCTCCAAAGTGGGCGGGTTGTCCGGCGCGTTTATCCCCGTCACCGAGGACGCCGGAATGATCGACGCCGCCCGGTGCGGCGCGGTGTCACTGGAAAAGCTGGAAGCCAGGACCGCCGTGTGTTCGGTGGGCTTGGATATGATTAATATCCCCGGTGACACCACGCCGGAGACTATCGCCGCCATTATCGCTGACGAAGCGGCCATCGGCATGGTCAACTCCAAAACCGCGGCGGTGCGGGTGATCCCCGGCATCGGCAAAACAGTGGGCGAGGAACTGGAGTTGGGCGGGCTTTTAG
>CALXBH010000049.1 GCA_944386475.1 uncultured Clostridia bacterium
GCTGATGAATTGAACGGACGGCCTCGCAAGAAGCTTGGCTACCGCACCCCGGAGGAACTGTTTGACGAGTTCCTCGACTCTGTTTACGCAGCCGAAGGCTGCGGCAGCATCGCCCAGGACGGAAGCCTGCGGCTTCCATCCTGACCGACGCTCTGATTCACTAAGTTCTACCGTGCAGGTGTCCAACTTGCACTTGCAATTTGCGATTAAAACCAATCAAAAGAGCGAGAACAAAACATTCGTTTTGTTCTCGCTCTTTTGTCATCTTAGTAAAAATTGGAAACGCCCTTTATACGCCCTATGAAATCCCCATTCCCCGAAGCTCTTTTTGAATATCGGTAAGACTCAGGAGCTTTTCCTTCACCTGTTCCAGGGTTAAAAGCCGGGTGTTGTTGGAGTTAAAGTCCTGGGCGATATCCCGGCCGGTGTCGCCATAGATAAAGTACTTGTCGTAATTTAAGCTGCGCTGATCGGCGGGGATGCGGTAAAAATCCCCCAGATCCACCGCGTGGGCGTATTCCTCGTTGGTTAACAGGGTTTCAAACATCTTTTCCCCGTGGCGGATGCCGATAATGCGGATTTCATTGTCGGCGCGGAACACCTCTTTCACCGCCTGGGCCAGCACGCCAATGGTGCAGGCGGGCGCTTTTTGCACCATAATATCCCCGGTCTGGGCGTTTTCAAAGGTAAACAAAACTAGCTTCACCGCTTCCTCCAGGGACATGATAAAGCGGGTCATGGACGGATCGGTGACTGTTAACGGCTGTCCCCGTTTAATCTGGTCGATAAACAGGGGGATCACCGAGCCCCGGGAGCACATGACATTTCCATACCGGGTGCAGCAGATACTGGTCTTGTCCGGGGAAACGGTGCGGCTTTTGGCCACAGCTACCTTTTCCATCAGCGCTTTGGAGGCGCCCATGGCGTTAATGGGATAAGCCGCCTTGTCGGTGGAAAGGCAGATGACCTTTTTTACCCCGGCGCTGATGGCGGCGGTGAGGACGTTGTCGGTGCCCAGGATGTTGGTTTTTACCGCCTCCAGGGGAAAAAATTCGCAGGAGGGCACCTGTTTTAACGCTGCCGCGTGGAATACATAATCCACTCCGTACATGGCGTTTTGGATGCTGGAAAGATCCCGGATATCCCCGATAAAATATTTGATCTTGTCGCTGAGCTCGGGGTAGCGGATGTGATATTCATGCCGCATATCATCCTGTTTTTTTTCATCCCGGGAAAAAATTCGGATTTCCCGGATTCCCGTATCCAGAAACCGTTTGAGCGCCGCGCTGCCAAACGAGCCGGTGCCTCCGGTAATCAGTAAGGTTTTGTCCTGAAACATATTGCTTGTCCTTTCCGCATCAAAGCGCTTTTGACCGGCTCGATTATAGAGTGTCACACTGCTGTAACCTGCGTGTCCTTGGGAAAAAGCTTATACCAAAAGCCGATGGTGTAACTTTGCCCGTTTAATTCAATCGGTATTTTTTCTATCGTTACCTCTTCCCCGTTGACTGTTAACGTATCACGGGTGGGATTGAGATATAGATTATATGCGATTTCCTGATCGTTATAAGATGTTTCTAATGAATTCATGTATAAAACGGTTTGTTCCGTATGCTGTGACAATGTATCTGCGTTAAAATATATGCAGAGCTTTTCTTCATGATTAGGGAATGTATTTCCCCACCAATATCCCAAACACAGCAGATCTTCACTTAAAGGCGTAGGCGGATTATCCTTCGTGCGATATAATGTTATTGTTCTATCCCCTTCAGCAAAGCTGGTTGTGTAATACAATGTATTTGCCTTTTTATCAGTGCTTAAATTTCCAGCGTTTATATAGTCCACGTTCCACTCTTGAAAAGCCAGGTGTTCGTAAGCAGCGCCAATGATAAATATAAATAGTAATATAATCGCTATAATAATAGGAATAGGCACTCGTCGAGAGCGTTTTATATCTGCCATGCGTTTTCCCCTTTTCGTGCGTGGATTTATTTAGTAAACGGAGCATCCTTTGTTTTTATGATACTGCAATAGCCTTTTGTTTGTCAATGAAAGGCAGGGATAGAAGGGCAGTAAGCTGCCGATAATAAGTTGACTGGGGAAAAAAAGTATGATATAGTCAAATGAGCGCGTAAAAACAAGCATATTATGGTAAACGGTTACACTTTGAAACGAGGATGCTTATGAAAAACGGACTTTCCAAAATATCAGTTATCCAGTTCCTATACCGGCTTTTGCAGGGAGCGCTGATCGGCCTGGGCGCGGTGCTTCCGGGTATATCGGGCGGTGTATTGTGCGTCGTGTTCGGTATTTATAAGCCGATTATGGAGCTGTTATCCCATCCGTTCAAAAACTTCAAAACCCATGTGCCCAAGCTGCTGCCGGTGATTTTCGGCCTGATTGTGGGCTTTTTGGGAATTGCCAATTTGTTGTCTTTCTTCCTTGAAAAGTATCCGGCACAATCGGTATGCCTGTTTGTGGGGCTGATTGCCGGGATGCTTCCCTCCCTGTTCCGGGAGGCCGGTGAAAAAGGAAGGAGCAAAGGCTCTTATATTTCTCTGATTGTGGCCGCGGTGATCGTTTTTGCCCTGCTTTTAGGGCTTCAGTTTGCTTCGGTTTCGATTGCGCCCAACTTTTTCTGGTACCTGTTCTGCGGCTTTTGCCTGGCTTTGAGCGTGATTGCTCCGGGCATGAGCTTTTCCACCCTGCTGATGCCGCTGGGGCTGTATACGCCCTTTGTGGATGGCATCGGACATCTGGATTTCAGCGTTCTTGTTCCGGGCGGCATCGGCGCTTTGTTGACGGTTATTCTGCTGGCCAAGGCGATTAACGCCTTGTTTGAGCGCTTTTATTCCTTCGCCTTCCATGCTATTATCGGCATTGTGATCGCAGCCACCGTTATGATTATCCCGTTTTCCAGCTTTGCCAGCTCTGTGGGCTTATGCATCGCCAATATCGTTTGCCTGGCGGTGGGTGTTGTGGCCGCCCTGCTGCTGGACCGGTTTAATCAAAGCGTGCCCCGGGAGGATTAAGGTCGCGGCATTGCTTAAATAAACAAGAAAAGCAACTCTCCCCTGGCAATAGCCGGGGGAGGGTTGCTTTTGCATACAAAACTATATAAGACAACAGGGTTTATTCCACGGTAACCTGAGTATCCTTAGGAAATAGCTTGTACCAAAAACCAATGGTATAACTTTGCCCGTTTAATTCAATCGGTATTTTTTTCACCTGTACCTCTTCCCCATTGACGGTTAATGTATCCCGGGTGGGGCTAAGGTATACGTTGTAAACAACAATTTGATTTTGGTAAGAAGAGTACCATAAATCACTGCCATACATAACGCCATTTTCGGTTTTTTGGGACAATTCATCGCTTGTAATCGTGTGGGACCATACATTCACGTGTTTGGGGAATTCTCCTTCAAGGTACGCAATATACAATTCTTCCTCTGTGTCATCTGAACTTCGGTTGGCAATGGCGATAGCGCCATCACCTTCGTCAAACTCAGTGACATAAAAAAGCTTCGTGATGTGAGACGGATCCGTTATATGGTTGATGTGAATCGAATCTATATATTCAGCATTCCAAGATTGAACAGAGGGCTCTCTATATAATATATAAAGAGCGGCAGCGCAAATGATAACCAGGATTCCTGAAGCAATCGCTATAAGATGCGTTCTTTTGGCGGAGCTATTCCCTATTTGCATATTGACTCTCCTTCGCAAATGGTGCATTTTATCCGTTTTATGATTGTGCAGCTTTATATTGTAATAACGGTAAGATATCTGGAGTGATGTTTGTTTTTATGATACCGTAACAGGCTTCAGATTGTCAATGAAAGAGGGAGGGTTTATAACAAAACCGCCCTGGCCATTTGCCAGGGCGGGAGTAAGAACACTATGCGATTTTGCTTTCTAAAGCGGCAATACGAGCCTGCAGCTCATCTGTTTTAGCCTTTAATGCTTCGGTTTCCCGTTCTAGTTCCCATTGCTTTTCATGGGTGAGCTTGTAACCGTCAAAAAGGGAATCGATTCGTTTTGAAACCTGGTTTTCAATCAGGATTTGGGTTTCGTGAATGACCTCTTTTTTAACTCGGGCTTCGGATTCTTGGATTTTTTGTTCAAACCGTTGTTTCAACCGCTTCTCCATATCAGCCATGCCCTGCATAATAAGCTGAAACTGTTCAAGCATTTCTTTATCCATCGGCGCAACCTCCCTGCTCCTTAATAAATACAGTATAGCACGGATACAGGTCAATGGCAAGAACAATCCCGTCCGGATTAAGCGGAACAATTCAGAGTTCCCTGGACCCGCCGGGGGTTATTTTGTTTAAAACTCGGTACAAGTGTCGCACTAGTGTCGTACAGCCTGTTTTAGAAAAAATCGGGACGAGTGCAGCTCGTTTTGATTTTTCAACCATAACAACCATAAAAAGATCCCCGCTATCAACGCAAGCGCCGAGACAAAAGAAAAAGGCTGAACCTGGAACGCGAACTGCGTCCAGGCTCAGCCTGGTGGGGTTGTGTTACAAAAAGATACCCGCCTTAAACGCGAGTGCAAAGCCCCAAAATAGAAAAACCTGCGGCCGCGAATTGCTCACCGCAGGTGTGGAGCGGATGATGGGAATCGAACCCACAACCTCAGCTTGGGAAGCTGATGTTTTACCACTAAACTACACCCGCATATCATCAAGAACCGTCCCGGCTGATTTCAGTGGGACTGACTTTTATCATACCTGATTCCGGCAGATTTGTCAAGTGCTTCCCGGCGTTTTTAAAATTGTGCACCAGACAAGACTCCGCCGCATATAATAAACCATCTGCACCTGCGAAAAAGGGAGGGGAATAACATGGAACTCAGGCAAGATCATATGGAGTCTAAGCAGGATTTTGTCCGCCGTCATGAGGAACGCATCCGCCAGTGGCGGAAAACGCCGGGAGATCTGGACGATTTTATTTTTACCTTTGCCCATCAGACGGCCAAGGAACAAAGCGAGCGCTAATGAGAGCGCCGGAACATATTGGAATATTTTTTGCTGAATCCGCTTATACTAGTTCCAGACGGGTTCCCGGGACAACCGGGCGGAAAGGATGAGTAAAATGACGGAATCAGCAAACAGGACCTCCCTTTGGACAAGCACCTCCCCTGCCCCTTATCAGTACCCCTGGCTGTCGGATAACGCAAGCTGCCAGGTAGCCGTTGTGGGCGGCGGCATAGCCGGCGCGTTTGCCGCCTACCGGTTTGCCAAGGCGGGGGTGGACACTTTGCTTGTCAGCCGCTCCCCCATCGGCTATGGGGAGATTGCGGGCAGCATGGGGCTTATGGAATACGATCATGACGAGGGGCTTTTATCTCTTGCCAAACGGATCGGGAAAGACCGGGCGGTGCAGGCGTTTTCCCTCTGCCGGGAGGGGCTTGAGAAGGTGGAGGAAATCTGCCGGGAATTACCAAAAGACGTTCACTTTGTCCGGCGGGACGCCCTTTTATGCACCGGGGACAAGCAGGCGCTGGACGGGTTTTATGACGAGTACCGGATGCGCCGCCACAACGGCTTTGAGGTGGAGCTTTTAACCAAGGAAAAAGCGGGGGAGCTTTTTTCCTTCCCCATCGAGGCAGGGATTCTGTCCAAAAACCTGGGAGGCGAAGTGGATCCTTATCAGCTTTGCTGTGCGCTTATTCACCGGGCAAAAGAGCTGGGGGCAAGGGTGTTCGAGAATACCGAAATTTTATCTATCTCCCCCAACCGGGGGAAGATGGTGCTGCAAAGCGATTACAGGCGTAAAATTACAGCCCAGCGGGTGATTTTGGCCACCGGCGTGGAGCAGGATTCTTACCTAAATGTCCTCTCCTCCCGGCGCACCGCTTTTTGCGTCGCCACTGTGCCGGCGGCCTCCTTTGCGGGGTATCAGTCCCGCTGTCTGATCCGGGACGACCGGGCGCCCTACACCCGGGTGCGCTCGTCAGCGGACGGGCGGATTTTAATCGGCGGGCTGGACAGTTCCTTGATTGGAGCGGGCGGCAAGATCGGCGGCTTTTTAAGCGCCCGGAAGCTCATAGACGTCCGTTACCGGGAGCTGGAGGAAGCGCTGACAGAGATGTTCTGCGCTATCCCCGGCCTAAAGGGAGAATACGCTTTTTCAGGGGTGCAGGCCTCCACCCGGGACAGGCTCCCGGTGATCGGGGAGCATACGGAATACCCCGGTTTTCTGTTTAACCTTTGCTGCGGTGGCGGCGGGATTTTATACGCCTGTCTGGGAGCGGAGCTTTTGCTGCGCCGGTATCAGGGGGAAGACTGCCCGGAGCTTTCTCTGTTCTCCCCCCAGCGGGATACGCTGTAGCCCTTGCGTTTTTTGTGCATACAGGGTACAATAGTATCCTAGATGAACAAAAATGCAGGTGATACTATGCCGCAAGAGGATTTGTTTCAAAAGGGAAAAGAGCTGTTTTTAAAATATAAGGAGATGATTGCCTACCTGTTTTTCGGCGGGCTGACCACCCTTGTGAATATTGTGGCTTACTGGGTCTGCGCCAATCTTTTCGGGATAGGCACCGTCCCGGCCACCGCCATCGCCTGGATTTTGTCGGTGGCGTTTGCCTATGTCACCAACAAGCTGTTTGTGTTTGAAAGCAAAAGCTGGGCGTTTTCCGTAGTGGGCAAGGAAGTGCTGTCGTTTGTAGGGTGCCGGGCGTTTTCCGGCGTGCTGGATATCTTTTTCATGTGGCTGTTTGTGGACATGCTCCACATAAACGACCTGCTCATCAAGGTGCTTTCCAACATCGTGGTTATTATCCTCAACTATGTGTTCAGCAAGCTGCTCATCTTCCGCAAAAAACCGGAGGAGGCCTCACAGCAGGATGGCGATGAGCAGCATCTCCAGTAACCGGGCGTAAATAGGTTCCAGTTCTTCCACAGGCAGAGGGTTTTCCCCTCTGCCTATTTCTATGGTAAACCCCGGCCGGGAAAAGGTGTTGATAAACCAGTCTTTAAACCCGCCGTGGGAGGCAAGGCCGGTGGGCTCCTCCAGGGAATACCCGCAGGAGGCCGCCAGCACCTCCCCTAAAAAGCGGGCGTTGGGCGGCGTTTTTTCCCCGTAGCTGTAATAGATCTCCTCCCCCTGGGAGTGAAAGGCGAACACCCGTTTAAAGCATACCCGCCGGCAGAGGGCGACCATCGCCCGGGTTTCGGGCTCGCTGTGGGGATACTCCCCGCCATACTGCCGGGGGGAGGGGGAGTTGATGCCGTTTCGCTTTTCCATCCGGCGCAGCACGGAAAAGCCCGCGTTGTAATTGTGGTTTAAATCCACCCCCCGGGCGTTGGCCTGCCAGCTGCGGGAATCCTTGCGGGCGGTTTGCTCTACAAAATCCGCCAGCCTCCCGGCGGAGGCAGGGCCGCTTATAGCGATCTCCACCCCGTCGGGGTTGACCAAAGGCACCAGGATAAGGCCCCGGCGCTCTAAAATTTTTCCCACCGGCAGGTCGCACAGCTCGGTTTTGGCGGCGTAAGCCGCGGACAAATCGTCAAAAAACCGCAGTAACAGCAGGCAGGTCAGCCATTCCTGGGCGTGAACCGCCCCGGCGAACAATACCGGGGCGGATAAGTTCCCTAGCGAAAGCCCGATCATCCGCCGTCCCAAAACGCTTTTCCCCACGGTGAAAAGCCTCACGGCGGGGCACTGTTTTTTGATCTGCACCGCCGTGCGCAGCACAGCGGGATAGGTAGGAGGACGCCTGTAAAAACTCCGGTTGCCGGTCAACATGCCACCACTGCCTTTCCGGCGGGATCTTCCGCCAAAAACTGTCGAAGAACTTGTTTTTGTTTTTTTAGAATAGCAAAACCGGCGACGAGTGCGCAAAGGAAATGTTTACAACATTTCCTTGCTATTACTATCGCCTTTCCGGCGGGATCTTCCGCCATACTGTCTGTGGTTTTATGTATATTGGCTTTCCCGGGAAATGATGTTAGTCCCCCTTGCCGCCAGCTGTTTTTTATGCCATAATGGAAAAAAGACTCAGCGGACGGGCCGCTTTGGAAGGGAGGGATCCGGATGGAACCCATCGGGCTTTATATTCACGTCCCCTTTTGTGTCAAAAAATGCCCCTACTGCGACTTTTATTCCCTCCCCTACCGGGAGGAGCTGGCGGACAGGTACCTAAACGCCCTGCTTCGGGAGATGGATTTCTATGAGGAGCAGCCGGCGGACACGCTGTATCTGGGCGGAGGAACCCCGGTTTTGCTGGGGGAAAAGCGGATCAAAGCGGTGATGGACAAAGCAAGAGAGCGGTTTTCCTTTCAGGGGGAAGGAACCATCGAGGCAAACCCGGGGGCGGTGTCGCTTTCTTCCCTCACAGCTTTCAGGGAGGCGGGGTTAAACCGCATCTCCTTCGGTTTACAGTCCGCCGTGGGGGAAGAACTGACCTCTTTAGGGCGGATTCACTCCGCCGAACAGGCCGCCCAGGCGGTGGCATGGGCCAAACGGGCGGGCTTTTCCGAGATCTCGGTGGACGTGATGCTGGGGATCAAGGGACAGACTTCTCAAAGCCTTGGGGCGACCCTTGCGTTTATCGGGGAGCTTTCGGTCCCCCATGTGTCGGCGTATCTGTTAAAGATCGAACCGGGCACCCCCTACGCCGCCTCCCATATGGAGCGGCTTGTCCCCAGTGAGGACGAAGCCGCCGACCTGTACCTGCAAGCGGTGGAGGGGTTAGCCCGTCAGGGCCTTATCCAGTACGAGATCAGCAATTTTGCCCGGCCGGGGCATGAAAGCCGCCACAACTTAAAATACTGGGAGTGCCGGGAGTATTTGGGGTTCGGCCCGGCAGCCCATTCTTATTACCGGGGAAAGCGGTTTTGCCATCCCCGGGATTTGCAAGGGTATCTTTTGGATCCCGTGGGGGATATCCTTGTCACCGACGACGCTCCCGGCGGCTTTGAGGAAACCGCCATGCTGGCTTTGCGCTTAACAAAAGGCGTGGATTTTCTCACCCTGTGCGCCCGGTTTCATAAAGATCCGGCGCCTATATTCCGGGCGGCGGCGCCTTTGGAATCCGCCGGGCTTTTGACGGTTCGGGAGGGGAAAATCGCCCTGACGCCAAAGGGGTTTTTGGTGTCCAACGCCGTCATCGGGCGGCTTGTTTTGCAGGACTAAAAAGGAGCGCATCATGGATTTACAAACGGTTAAAAAGCTCCCGCCGGCCTTTTACCGGCGGGATACGCTGCAGGTGGCCCGGGAGCTTTTGGGAAAGCTCCTCATCACCAACACCCCCGACGGGGTGTGCGCCGGGCGGATTGTGGAAACCGAGGGGTATCTGGGCCCTCGGGACAAGGCGGCGCACTCTTACAAAGCCTCCCCCTTTGGGCGCACTAATGTGATGTACGAGCCGGGAGGGAAGGCGTATGTTTACCTTATCTACGGGATGTACTACTGTTTAAACGCCGTCACCCGGGAGCAGGGGGTTCCCGAAGCGGTGCTCATCCGCAGCGTGGAACCGGTGGAGGGGATCACACTCATGACCCTGCGGCGGCAGGCCTCCCTACGGAAAAAGCTGGGAGAAGGGCTGCGGGAGATCCCCAAAAAAGCGCTGCTGAGCGGGCCGGGCAAGCTCTGCCTGGGGATGGGGATCGACAAGTCCTTTTACGGCGAGGAATTATGGAGCGACCGGCTGTTTATCGGGGATGCCCCCGCCCTGCCGGAGGAACAGGTAGCCGTCACTCCGCGCATCGGCATCGACTATGCGGAGGAAGCAAAGGACTTCCCCTACCGGTTTATTGTGAAAGACAGCCCCTTTTTGTCCGTCCGGTGGAAAGGGGATGCCGCAACATGATTTTGCATGGATAACGCAAAATGCCGCCCATTTGGAATGGACGGCAGGTGTTTTTTTAAGGGAGTGCCCGTAAACCGAAGGGTTTGCGGGCACTCCCTTTTTTGATTGCTGTGTGTTACTTCTTGGCAGACGGCCCGTCCGGCGCGGCTAAAAGCGTCCGGTGCGGGGGGATGGAATGGGTCTTTCCTCTCCAGTAAAGGGTGCCTTCCCCGTCGGTATCGTTTTGAACCGTCACAAAATCCGGGCCGCAGGTGACCTTTATCTCTCCATCGCCGGTGGGGATGATTCCGCTTATTTCCTGGCCCGGCGGGCAGGGGATCACGTCAAACCGGGCGTATCCCGGCGCGGTGGGGCGCACGCCCAAAAAGTACCGGGTAAACAGCATGGCCGGGCCTGCCGCCCACGCGTGGCAAAGGCTTTTGCCATAGGGCTTGCCGTACATGGCGTAGTGCTCCGGGCCGGTTTGATCGGGATTATATTCCTCCCAGAAGGTGGTGGCCCCCTCTTTTAGCATGCCGCCCCAGTAGTCTTTGATAAACTGCCATACCGCCGGGGTATCCCCGGCTTCGCACAGGGCCATTAATTCATAAAACCGCATATAAGGGGTGGTGATGGGCTGAACATGGTCGTTTAGCAGGACGTTTTGGATCACCCTTTGCTTTTTATCCCCGTCTAAATACCCATACAGCAGGGCGAACAGGTTGGGGTACCGGGTGACCACCGCGTCCGGCTTGCCGGCAGGGCCGTGGGTAAACAAACCTTTTTGATCATCCCAGAAAACCGCAAAGCAGGAGGAAAGGGTTTTGTGAAACGCCGCCCGGTAGGTTTCCTCATCTTCCTTGTGGCCGGTTGCTCCGGCAACTTTGGCCATAGCTTCCAGCGAGCGGGCGAACAAAAGCTGGATGGCGGCCACATTCCCCCGGTTGTCCATAGGCGCCCAGTCTACAAACACCCAGTCGTCCGGCCGCGAATTCATAAAGCCCCGCTCGTCCACCGTCTCCATGCAAAACCGAAGCAGTCCCTGGGCGTCCGAATAGATCTGGGATAAAAAGCCGGTGTCACCGGTGTACAGATAATAGTCGTACAGGCTGATGAGCCAGTAGCAGCTGTAATCCTGAATGGTGTTTAGATGGGTCATCACCGGGTCTTTTCCCCGCAGGAGCCGCATGGTCCGCTGGCAGATATCCTTGTCAAAAAAGGTGTAGAAATTAAGCAGATAGCTTTGGGTGGCGTCGCCGCTCCACACCCAGCGGTCCCGCTTTACTCCGTCCAAAAAGAACTCCCGGCTGCACAGGTGCAGGGTGTAGACAGCGGTTTCGTAGATTTTGTTAACAAGCTCGTCCTCGCAGTGAAATGCCCCCTTGTTTTTTAGGGGCAGGACTTGATGCTGCGCCTGGATGGATAGGGCCTTCCCGGCGGCATCCGGCAAAAAGACATACCGGAACGCCCGGATAAAAGGGGTCTTACCGCCCTCCTTAACAGGGATGCGGTCAAACTGCTCGCAGTGCCGGTAATCGAGGGCTTCCTCCTTGGATTCGCCGAAGGCGGCCGCAAGGGTCATAGGCTCCTTTACACCGTGAAAAACAAGGGAGGCGGTCAGCTCCTTCCCAAAGTCCAAAAGAAGGCCGCCATTAAGCTTTTCGGAGGACACGGGGGAAACCGTTTCGGTGTGGAACGATAAGCCGGAGGGAGGAGCCGACGGGTCGGAAAAATCCCGGCACTGGGCTTTTGTCCAGGTGCCCTTTACCCAGGAGGCTTCCCAGGTTTCATCGGTGGCAAGCTCCGGGTGGCCGATATACAAACAGGGCAGGCCGGCGGGATGAAACACCGTCACCTGGACAAAATGGGTGCCTTTGGTCAGGGTTACCCCTTCCCCGGCGTTTTCCCTGTACCAGGGTTCGTGGTCAACCCGCACGGCCATTTCCCCGTTGGCCACGGGATAAAACACCGTATCCTGGGAAACGGTGACGGTTTTTCGAAACCAGATGTTGGGGTACAGGGATTCTACCTTCCACTCCGGGGTGATGTGGGTGCCCCGTTCGCACCGCTGTTCCCATAGCTTAAGACCTAAAAAGCAGTCGAATTCGCCGGGATACCAAATCCAACGGCCCTGCTGCTGTGTTTCCATAAGCGTTGCTCCTTTGATGAAATGGTATGAATAGGTTTGATAACGAATATGCTCACTGTACCATAGCGGCAGAGGGAATGCAACAAGTACCCTGCTGAAAAAATCCCTTGAAAATTGTGGGAAACGGCAAAGGGAGAATGGCAAAACGTTCGTTTTGCCATTCTCCCTTAAAAAACAGCTGTGATTCGATCGTCTTTTACCAGGTCAATAGGAATAAATCCCCGCCGTTTGCAGCAGGGTGAACACCACCCATAAAATCCCGTAGACCACCGGCTGGTGCAGCACATAGACAATCAGGGTGTTGCGGCCGATAAACGCCAGGGGGCGGCTGTGGGTGCCGTAGATAAATTTCGGCCCCTTCCCCGCCTTGAGGTATTTCCCTAAATAGGAGCCTAACAGGAATAAAAACAGCCAGGGGAATAAGGGAAAATAATCCGCGGAGTAAAATCCTCCGCCCAAAAAGCCCAGGGGCGACAGCCACCCCAAGTCATAAAGGGTGGAAGGGAGGGTAAATTCCCACACGCCGGGAATCCCCATTTTACCGGAGGACAGATGGTAGGTAAGCACAAACAGCACAAACAAAATGCCGATCCCCAGCCAGTCCGGCAGCTTTTTGAGCACCCAGTGGCAGGGGACGTACAGCATCATGCTCACACCCAGCATGTGCAGGATGCCGAACAAAATCAGCTGATCCCGCATAAACAAAGCGGTGCCGATGGTCATCACCATCCCCAGTCCAAAGCAGATAATACCCCGCTTTAAGTTGCTGCGGGAAAAATAACAGGCGGAGCCGGAGATAAAGATAAACGCCCCGGCGAAGATGGTCCGCAGGCTGTTGATAAAGGGGCTGTAAAACAGCGGGATATCCACCCCGAAGATATTCACGATGTCGTAAAAAGCGTGGTAGACCACCATGCACAAAATGGCAAAGCCCCGCACCTCGTCAATGAGGCCCACGCGGCCCTCCCCGCTTTTGCGTATGAGCTGGATCAAAAAAAGAAGCCCCCTTTTTGTCAGATGCAAACAGGCACAGAAAAACCGGCGTTGGGCAGTGAACGGCGCCCCACTTGTTATTCAGTATATCTACTGTCTAACAAATGGGGGTCACTTCACAGGTGATTCCAGGCCGGTTTTCGTCAGCCGTCATTTGAAAAAGATGAGATGGTTTTCAACAACGGCCGGTTCCGATGGTGGAAAATGTTCGCGGCTAAAAACAAATTTTAACCGGATGCCGCTAGTCTCCAAAAGAGATGCCCATGTTGCGGCCCACTTTAATCAGTGTGGCGTCGGTGGGAACAGGCTTTGCTTTCCCCGCCACGTCGGAGAGCAGGTTGCAGGTGACGGTGTTCCCTGCCAGGGCCACCGTGACCCCATAGCGCTGCTGTTCCACCAGCTTGGCGGCGTAAACGCCGAACTGGGTGGCCAGCACCCGGTCGTAAGCCGAGGGGCTTCCGCCCCGCAAAATGTGCCCGGGGAGCACCACCCGGGTGTCGTGGCCGGTTAAATCCGCCAACTCCTTGGCGATCCGGGCGGTGGCGGTGGTCACGCCGGTCTGGGCCCGCAGGCGGGTGCGCTCTTTCTTTTTCAGCTTGGCTTCTTCCTTGTCCATAGCGCCTTCCGCCACCGCGATCACCGAGAAGCCCTTGCCTTTTTTGCTGCGGCGCTCCACCGCTTTGGCCACCGCTTCGATGTCGTAGGGGATCTCGGGGATGATGATGATGTCCGCGCCCCCGGCGATGCCGGTGTACAGGGTAAGCCATCCCACCTTGTTGCCCATGATCTCCACCACCATCACCCGCTTGTGGCTGGAAGCGGTGGTGTGGATGCGGTCGAGCACCTCGGTGCCGATGTCCACGGCGGTGTGGAATCCAAAGGTGAAATCGGTGCCCCAGATGTCGTTGTCAATAGTCTTGGGCAGGCCGATGACGTTTAAGCCTTCCTGGCTTAACAGGTTGGCGGTTTTGTGGGTGCCGTTGCCGCCTAAGGTTAATAGGCAGTCCAGCTTCATTTTTTTGTAGTTGGCCTTCATGTTGGCCACCTTGTCGATGTTGTCCTCGCCCACCACCTGCATCTGCTTATAGGGGGTGCGGGAGGTTCCCAAAATCGTGCCGCCCAAAGTCAGAATCCCCGAAAAATCCGACGGTTTCATCTCGTGATATTCCCCGTGGATCAGGCCGTGATAGCCGTCCACAATGCCCACGATTTCCAGTTCGTCGCCCATGAGCTGATAGCAGGCCTTGGCTACACCCCGGATGGTGGCGTTAAGCCCGGGACAGTCCCCGCCGCTTGTTAAAATACCGATTCTGCGTTTCATAATCCTGTCCTTTCCATGGCCGCCCAAAAGCGCGGGCAGTCATCCGTTTTTTATCCTTATTGTTGTGATACCTCCGGCAGTTTATGCGCTTCATACAAAAGCTTTGTCTTTAAAAGGGCCGTTTGGGTTTTGCTGTCTTTAATCTCCCCGGATAATACCATTTCCACCGCTTTGTCCAGGGGGATTTTCACAAGCTCCAAAAATTCGTCCTCATCCAAAGACTGCTCGCCGAAGGAAAGACCGGTGGCTAAATACATGTGGATGACTTCATTGGTGTAGCCGGGGCTGGGATAAAGCTCTCCCAAAAAGGTGTAGAGGGAAGCTTCCCCACCCGTTTCTTCCTTTAACTCCCGCACGCCGCAGGCAAAGGGGTCTTCCCCCTGCTCCAACTTGCCCGCCGGGATCTCTAAAAGGGTCTGCCCGTAGGCGTAGCGGAACTGGCGCACAAAGATTACCTCGCCTTGATCGGTTAAGGGGAGCACGCACACCCCGCCGTGGTGGAGCACGATTTCCCGGTAGGAGGTCCCCCCGTCGGGCAGGGACACCTTGTCTTTGTGCACCCGGATCACCTTGCCGGAGAAAATCTCCTCCGAGGAGAGCATGGTCTCGTTAAGTTCCATTGACCTTCCCGCCTTTCTGTTATTCATCCAGCTTGAGCACTGCCATAAAGGCCTCCTGGGGGACCTCTACGCTGCCCAGCTGGCGCATGCGTTTTTTGCCTTCCTTTTGTTTTTCCAGCAGTTTTTTCTTTCGGGTGATGTCGCCGCCGTAGCATTTGGCCAACACGTCCTTGCGCATGGCCTTGACGGTCTCCCGGGCGATGATTTTGCCGCCCACCGCCGCCTGGATGGGAACCTCGAACAGCTGGCGGGGGATGTTGTCTTTTAATTTCTCCGCAATCCGGCGGGCCCTGGGGTAAGCCTTGTCGGTGTGGACGATAAAGGACAAAGCGTCCACCACTTCGCCGTTTAACAGGATATCCAGCTTCACAAGCTTGCTGGGGGCAAAGCCGGTAAGCTCATAGTCAAAGGAGGCGTAACCCCTGGTGCGGGATTTTAACGCGTCGAAAAAGTCGTACACAATCTCGTTGAGGGGGAGCTCGTAGTGCATCTCCACCCGGGTTTCCTCCAGGTATTTCATGTCCTTGAACACGCCCCGGCGGTCCTGGCAAAGCTCCATGATGTTCCCCACAAACTCCGCAGGGGTTAAAATGCTTGCCTTGACCATAGGCTCCTCCGCCAGCTGGATCTGGCCGGCGTCAGGGTAGTTGGTGGGGTTGTCGATATACACCGTCTCCCCGCTTGTCAGGGTGATGCGGTAGACAACCGACGGGGCGGTGGTGATGATGTCCAGGTTGTATTCTCGCTCTAACCGCTCCTGGATAATCTCCATGTGCAACAGTCCCAAAAAGCCGCACCGGAAGCCGAAGCCCAGCGCCACCGAGGTTTCCGGCTCAAAGGAGAGGGAGGCGTCGTTGAGCCGCAGCTTTTCCAGCGCGTCCCGCAGATCGCCGTATTTGGCGCCGTCCGCCGGGTAGATGCCCGAGAACACCATGGGGTTTACCTTGCGGTAGCCGGGCAGAGGTTCGTCCGCGGGGGCGTCGGCGTTTGTCACCGTGTCGCCCACCCGGGTGTCCCCGATGCTTTTGATGCTCGCGGCGATGTAGCCCACATCCCCCGCCAAAAGCTCGGTTCCCGGGACTAGCTGGGTGGCGCCCATGCTGCCCACCTCCACCACGGTAAACTCCGCGCCGGTGGCCATCATCCGGATCCGGTCGCCGGGCTTTACCTGGCCCTCCTTCACCCGGACATAGACGATAACGCCTTTATAGGAATCGTAATAGGAGTCAAAGATCAGCGCCTGCAGGGGGTTGTGCTCATCCCCGCCGGGAGCGGGGATGTCCGACACGATCTTTTCCAGCACCTGTTCGATGTTTGTTCCCATTTTGGCGGAGATGCGGGGGGCGTCCATGGCGGGGATGCCGATGACGTCCTCCACCTCCTTGCACACCCGGTCGGGATCGGCGCTGGGCAGGTCGATCTTGTTGACCACCGGCACCACCTCCAGGTCGTGCTCAATGGCAAGGTAGGTGTTGGCCAGCGTCTGGGCTTCGATCCCCTGGGAGGCGTCCACCACCAGGATGGCGCCTTCGCAGGCGGCTAAGGAACGGGAGACCTCGTAGTTAAAGTCCACATGGCCGGGGGTGTCGATCAGGTTAAAGGTGTAAACCTCCCCGTCCTTGGCGGTGTAGTGGAGCTTCACCGCCCGGGCTTTGATGGTGATGCCCCGCTCCCGCTCGATGTCCATATTGTCTAAAAGCTGATCCTCCATATCCCGCAGGGCCACGGTGCTGGTTTTCTCCAAAATCCGGTCCGCCAGGGTGGATTTTCCGTGGTCAATATGGGCGATGATGGAAAAATTGCGAATATGCTGCCGGTTAAACGACAAAAAAATCACCTCATATATCGGCCGCCGGGCCGTTTGCCCGGCGACACGGACTGTGCTTTATAACAGCAAATCCCGTGATCGAGGGATTTGCGGGGGAATGTTAGAAAGGGGCTTACCCCTCTTCTAGAGCCTGCCGGAGTTTATTATCCTGCAACAGAAAAGCTACCTTTTATTATACTTTGCCGCAAAAGGCAAGTCAATAAAATCCTGCGGCAAAAAAGCCTTGCTTGTGACGCCGCGTTATGAGTTATACTGAAAACAGAGGAAAAAACCGGCCGCGGATAGGAGTAACACCGGTCCGGATTTTAACGAAAGGAGATACACACAGGATGACGGATAACGAGAGAGCAATCCCTGCGGGATACATGACGGTGGGAGAGATCGCCAAAAAAATGGGCGTCACCGTGCGGACGCTTCAGTATTATGACCGGGAGGGGCTGTTTCCCCCCTCGGCCCAAAGCGAGGGCGGACGGCGGCTGTATACCGACAAGGACATGGTGCGCCTGCATCAGATTTTGTCCCTCAGGCATCTGGGCTTTTCTTTAAGCGATATTAAAAACCGCCTGATCCCTTTAGACACCCCGGGAGAGGTGGCAGACGTTTTGTCGGAACAGGCGAATATGATCCGGGAAAAGATCGCCTCCCTGAAAGAATCCCTCCGGGAGATCGAAGCTCTGCGGGGAGAAGTGGTCAAGATGCAGTCGGTGGATTTCAAAAAATACGCGGACATTATCGTCAACTTGCAGATGAAAAACGAGTATTACTGGCTTATCAAGCACTTTGACGACCAGACGTTGGACCATATCCGCACCCGCTTTGATAAAGAGAGCGGGCAAGCGTTTATGAAAGCCTTTACCCGCCTGCAGGACAGGGCTATCCAGCTTTTAAAAGAGGGTGTTCCCCCGGAAGGGGAACAGGGAAAAGCCTTGGCCCGGGAGTTTTGGCAGCTCATCACAGAATTTACCGGCGGAGACAAACAGATGCTTACAAAGCTTGTGGAAATAGGGGATTTTAAAGGCGCGGACGAGGCCTGGCGGCAAAAGCAGGAGCAGGCAAACGCTTTTTTGGAGCCTGCATTGGGCGCCTATTTCGCCGAAGCAGGATTAAACCCTTTTGGAGATTCTGGGGAGGAAACAAAATGAGCGAGGCCATCCGGGTGGAGGGACTTTTAAAAAGCTACGGGAACCACCCTGTGCTCAAAGGGATCAGCTTTCAGGTGCAAAAGGGGGAGGTTTTCGCCCTGCTGGGGGTAAACGGCGCGGGCAAGACCACCGCGTTGGAGTGCATCGAGGGCCTTAAAAAATACGACGGCGGCCGCATTGTGGTCGCCGGGAAGCGGGGGGTGCAGCTGCAAAACGCCGGGCTTCCCGCCCACATAAAGCCCATGGAGGCGGTGGGGCTGTTCGCCCGGTGGAACCGGGTAAAACCCGACCGGGCGGTGCTCAGTGCTTTAGGCATCCCGGAGATGGCAAAACGCCAGTACGGGGAGCTTTCCACCGGGCAGAAGCGGCGGCTGCACCTGGCCCTGGCGCTTATTGGCGATCCGGACATCCTGTTTCTGGACGAGCCCACCGCCGGGCTGGATGTGGAGGGCCGGGCCGCCCTGCATGAAGAGATCCGGCGCTTAAAAGCCAGGGGGAAAACGATCGTGCTGGCAAGCCACGACATGGCCGAGGTGGAAGCCCTTTGTGACCGCATCGCCGTTTTAAGCGGCGGGCAGATCCTCTTTACCGGAACGGTGGAGGAGCTTACCCAGCGCACCGGAAAGCAGTATACCGTCTGTGTGCAGACAAGCCGTGGAAAAGAAGTCTTTGTCTCTTCCGATGTGGGGGAAACCCTTTTAACCAAGCTTCAGGAATACAAGAAAAACGGGATCACCGTTTTGGACATCCAGGTAAGCCGTGGCTCCCTGGAGGAGCATTTTATCAAAATAACCCAAGGAGGGAAACCGGCATGAGAGCGTTTTTATACGGAGCGGCGCTGCAATGGCGGCTGGACATCCGCAGCAAGTCCCTGCTAATCACCTGTTATCTGGTGCCGCTTTTGTTTTTTGTCCTGATGGGAGGGATTTTCACCTCTCTCACCCCGGATGTAACCCAGACCCTCATCCCCTCCATGACGGTGATGGGGGTGTCCATGGGGGCGCTTATCGGCCTGCCGCCCACCCTTTCGGAGACCTATGGAAGCGAGATCAAAAAAATATATAAGGCCGGCGGCGTACCGCTGGCCTTTGGGATTTTTTCGATGGCGCTGTCGGCGTTTGTCCATCTGCTGTTTATGAGTATCGTCATCCTGCTTGCCGCGCCGGTTTTATTTGATGCAAAACCTCCGGAAAACCTATTGGGGTACGGGGCCTCCTTGGCTCTTTTTATCCTTACCTCCCTGGGGGTGGGGTGCGTTTTGGGGCTCAGCGTGAAGCGGCAGGACAAGCTCACCATGCTCTCCCAGCTGGTTTTTCTCCCCTCTATCCTGCTGTCGGGGATTTTGTTCCCCAAAGAGCTTCTGCCCCGGGGGCTTGAGATGCTGGGGCTTTTGTTCCCCGCCTCCTGGGGGTACCGGCTGATGGCTCCCGGCGGGTCGGCGCTGGATATCGTACCGCTGTTGGCGGTGTTAATGATCGCCGCTGCGGCCTGCGGGCTT
>CALXBH010000050.1 GCA_944386475.1 uncultured Clostridia bacterium
GTTTTCCGAGCTGCAGGTGATGTTGCCCGCCGCGTCATAGGCATAGGTTTCCCTGGTTTGAGTCTGGTCGCTGAGGTTAATTGTCCGCCGGACAGTGACTCTTGACAGATTATCGTAAGTATAACACATTTGAGCCATTGCGGCAATGTGGGGGAAGCTTCAGCGCATAAAAACCCCGCCGCCGAAAAAATCGGCGGCGGGGTTGCCGTTCTAGCTTATTTGATCGGATCAGAGGCCTCCACGATCAGTCTGCGGTCAAGGCACTCCTGCCGGATTTCCTCTAACTCCCCGAGCACCGTTTCATCGGTGGTTTTTGGCCGTAAATCCCAGTGAAACAAGGCAAACGGCGGCCAGTCCGCTGTAACCGATCGAACCCGGTTGGAAGCATCCATTCGCCCATCCTTAATGCAGAAAATGTTGTTATATATCCGGTACACATTGTATCCATTCTTTTGGAAAAGGCATTCCGGCTCCTCAAACGCATCTTCAACGTTGTTGTATTCCCCCGCGAAATTCCAAAAGTATGTGCCACGATATAGAACATTGGCAGCGCAGTCTCCTGGCATGCCCTGCTCATATACATGAATACGGAACGTATCTCCCCACTGGGTTTCCACCGGGATGGATTTTGCATAGGATATGGCCGTTGCAACCGGTCCCCAGATGAAAGTGAGGGCGATTATCGCCGCAACAATCACAATCGCAATCCGGTGCCTTTTAACCGTTCCTTGCCTTCTCCTGTTCATATAGTTCTGCCATCTCCTCTTTAAACCCAACGGCGATGCACCGAATACTTTCTTGGCGGCAAGTTTGCAAACTGTCCTAAACTATCACCAGTATACCACGTTTCCTTTTTTGCGGCAATGTGGGAGGGGAGGCGGCTGTGGAAAAGAAGCAAAATCAGTTGACAAAAACAGGGGATTTATATATAATTTTCATATAGAAAGATGGAGGCGGTTGGATGATGCACGACGATGAGAAGAAAAAGGAAACGCTGACGAAAGAAAACATCAAAAAAGACATATTGCCTCTTTTGCTGTGGGACATTGCGAAAATTATACGTGTCTATATTTGCTTTCCGATAATAGCACTCCTGATTGACTGGCTTTTTGCATGCCTTCATATTCCATTTCGTATTGCTTTTGTTGTATTCGTTATCTTGACGATTATCGCCGTACCTGCATTTATATGTACTTTTATACGAATTTACAAAACCTGTAAATTCCAATTTGTCATTGATCGGGATTTTCTGGTTGACAAAAAAGAAGGAGGATACCATTCTGGAGTAGGATGGATACCGATACTTGGGGGAATAGTTGCGATATTTTATAAACTATATAAGTTACAGTTTGGGCGGTATGGAAAATTTGCTATTCAGGTTAGACGGAACTACAAATGGTCCTCTTTGTATCCGCTGAGTGATAAAGAGCTGTTTAACTCTTCCGAGATAAACGATGAGTTTTTGCTGGTCAGCTTAAATGGCAAACGCATAGACATGGCGTATAATTTAAAACTGTTTGATTTTAAGGAATAAAGCATATAAAATTAAAAATCGTGAGCAACAAAATGTTGCTCACGATTTTTTTAACAATTTTTAGGGAAGATCGATAGCGCCGCAAATATCATCCAGTTTATGTACCGTTCCGTTGCTCAACTTGGCATAAACATCATATCCTGCATCATGAGCACAATAATTTAAAATTTCATGATAATAATTGGGCCCATCAGTAAAGGCGCCTCTTATTTCATATATATTAGTATATAAAGTAACAAGATTACATGCCCAATCTAATTTTGTTTTCTCAATCGCTATGTCAATAAATGAGCCGACAAAATAAGATGCAAGATCATTTTTTACGTTTGCTTCGTCAGTTGTCGAAACTCTAGTATATGTTTTAACGATTTTCTCCATGCCAGCTTGAATAGCTTCTGAAACAAAGAAAGATGTGTTGAAAATTATGCATACGATATCAATCGCAAAACCCAAAAGTTCAATCACTGTTAAAGCATCATAAACTGGATGCATACCAAAGATTACTTCTGACTCTGACACAACAGCCGATAAATTGCTTTTATCTGTAGTTTCATACCAGGTACCGGTTAATGATCTTGCAAAATATTTGGGTTCCCTTTTAACCAATAGCTCAAAAATGCGATCTTTATAACCCAATGTACCTGCTAACCCATTTTCAGAAAACTTTTCTTCTGCATATGACTTAACATAGTCTACAACCCCATACGGATCTATTGCGTATAGAAGTTTAATTTCTTCATCCGTGTATTCCTTGGGTGTTACAGGTTTTAGGACAGAATCACCTATATTATAACCAACATCGAGATTACACCTGGCGCGTTGCGATAAGGTTTTATTCATAAAAAGATCACCCTCATAAGGCAACTTGTGATTGATGCAGCGCCATACTTTTCCCGACTTTTTAAAGACGACCTTATTAAATGTGCCGTCGTCTTTTTCAATAGTAACGGTGTCAATGATAACGGTGAGCGTCATGGAACTTGAGTGAAATCCGTCAACGGTAGTGGCATGGATGGTAACGGTTCCCGGCTTTTTAGCCCTTACGATCCCCGTATAGGTGCTGACAGTTGCAATACGGCTGTCGCTGCTGCACCATACTACGCTTTGATCTGTAGCGTTGCTAGGACAAATATTTGCATCCAGAGTAAATGTATCTCCTACATACATGGTTTTGCTTCTCGGGCATATTTCTACAGACTGCACCTTTACTGGCGCTTTTACGGTGACGGTGCAGAAATCGCACTGTCCGCTGCCATCGGTGGCCGCGGCGTAAACAGTCGCTACCCCTGGACTGACCCCATAAAGATCGCCGGTGGATGAGTTGACCGTAACCACATCCGAATCGCCGCTGCGCCATATCACGCCGCCGCAGGAGGTGCAGGCGGAACAAACCGTTGCACGCAGGCCGTAATACCATTCTCCTTCTTGGATGCTCACGCTGCGGGGATAAACGCTGACTGAAGTTCTGCAATATACACACATATTTTTTCTCCTCCAATTATACAATATTTCATACTTTTTTCAGCAAAAACGACGGTTAAAACATTGCTTCCATCATGATCGTCTTGTTTCGCACCAAATCCACGTGGAAAGACGTCTCGTTCCCTTCGTCGTCTTGGATGGGGTGGCAATCCTTGCCGTACCGCCACAGGGCGACATTTTTTCGGGTGATGCCGGAAGGGGCGTAGGGCTTCCAGTTGTCCGGGTGGATCAAATGGGTGGTAGTCATTTGGTCATACTCTTTAAGGGTGGGGGAGACAGCCCAGACAAGGCATTGACGGAACAATTCGTTGTCCGTTTGCAGCCCGCGACTGTATTCCCGGTCAAAGCTATAAGCGGCGTCGGTGTTCGCCTGGAATCCGGGCAGATAGTCCCCGGCGATCAGCTCTTGTGCAAAGCCTTTGAGAAAATCGGATGTGACTTCGGCTTCATCAATTTGCAGGAAGATCGCCTTGCCGTTAAAAGCGCCCAGTCCCATGGCGATGGCGGCGGCAGTTTCCGCCTGGGCTTTTCCTTGCTCCTCGGTTTCCATAGGGCCGTCGCTGGTATAGAGGAGGGCGATTTTGCACGCTTTACCGTGCAGGAAAGAAATTTCCTCTTTGGTCAGGCTGTTTTCGCCGTTGATGTTGCGGCCCCAAAAGGCGGGATAGATCTTGTTTCTGGTGGCCCACTCAAACTCGGTCAGGTTGTTTTGAAGAAGATCGTTTGCCGGGGTTTTGGATTCCACGCCAAACCAAAGGCGTTCTTCTGTGATGACCGGTTCGGCCGGGTTTTCTGCCGCGCCGTTTGTGGCGCCGGTTACAGCGGGCTGGGAAGTAAGATCAAGATTTTGGGATAGATTGTTGAATACATCTCTGCATGCCATTGTTAAATTCCTTCTTTCTTTTTTGATAAAATAGGTTTGTTTTGGGCGCCTGCAAAAACAGGCTGTCCCTTTGATGAAATGCGTGTAAAACGCGGTTTATCGGAAAGCCCCGGGCGCCGCTTCCGGCTGCCCGCGGGCTGGATAGTGGGAATAGGGCCTTGCCCGTCACCGGCCGCCGGTCAGATATTCCCTGCGCGCAAAAAAGCGCTGGGATTTATTCTGAGCGCAAAGGGCCCGGGAAAGGAATTCCTGCTGCGCCGGGGTGTGGAAAGAATATCCCAAAAGCTCGGCGATCAGGCTTAACGCCAGCGTACAGGCTGGGGTGGATGTGGGGGTATACTCGATTTCCAGTTCATAATCCACAACATCCAGGTAGGTGTTTTGGTCGATGTGGATGTTAATGCCCGGATAGCCGGTAACCGACAGCCGGTTTGTATGTAAAACTCCCTGCAGCGTCATCCCCATATTAACAAACATGGATGCGTCTTTTTCGTTTCGGACTTTAGCGGACTGTTCTACGCTGCAGTCCCGGTCCCCGGCCCGGTGGGTTTTTACCGTGGCGGTATAAACGCCGTCCTTTTTCCGGATGCGGCAGGTAGTGGCCGCCCGGTTCATGGCAAGGTCCGGGGTGTCGTAATAGTAATTGGTCTGGGAGACAGGCTTTGCCAGGGGGAGCTTTTTACACAGGGTTTTGTATTCTGTCTCATGAAGCATCAGTTTCTTTTCATATTCAAGCATGGTTATCACCTCGAATCATTTTTCCGGAGCCGTTTTTAGGGAGCTTGTCTGTGAGCTCAATGCGCGCGGGCTGCTGAAAAGCGGGCAGGCACTCTGCGCACAGCTTTTTAACCTCGTCGGGTGAGGAAAAATCCCCCACCACTTTGAGGCCGATCTGAACGCTTCCCCCGGGCCCGGAGATAGCATAGGCCAAGGCTTCTTTCACTCGGTCGTCCATTTTAACGGCGCTTTCAATCTCCTGGGGGTAGATGTTCATCCCGGCGCGGATGATAAGGTCGTCGCTGCGTCCCTTGATTTTTAAAAGTCCCGCTTCGTTAATAAGGGCGATGTCCCCGGTGCACAGCCATCCGTTTTGGAGCGCCTTGGCGGTATAGGCGGGGTCGTGATAGTACCCCATCATGACGCTGCCGCTTTTTACCCACAGCATGCCCTCGGTGCCGTCGGGAACTTCCTGCCCGTCCTTATCGGTGATTTTTAAGGACACCGAGGGCAGGGGAATCCCCACGCAGTCGGGATAGCGGTTAAACAGCCCAGGGGGCAGAAAGCTCACCCGGGGGCCTGCTTCGGTCAAGCCGTAAACGTGGTAGATATCCGCGCCTTTAAAAGCGGCGGCAATCTGTTTTCCCACCGGCTTTCCCATACACTCGCCGCTGATGGCGATGTGTTTTAAAGGAAGGCTTCCGGGTTCCCGTAAAAATCGCGCCATCATCCCAAGCAGGGTGGGGGTGCCGCCCAGTGCCGTGATGGAATGCTCCTTAATCAGATGGAGCAGTTCCCCGGGATTAAAGGTTCCGGAGAAAAACCGGATGTTCGTCCCTTTCACAAGGGCGGTTAAAAACTCACCCACCAGCACGGCGCAGTGGTATAACGGCCTGGCAATCAAAATGCGGTCTTCAGGGCCGATGGCAAAATACGCTCCGATGTCCTTCACATTTAGAAGGATGTTTTTTTCGCTGAGCATAGCGCCTTTTGGCGTCCCGGTGGTGCCGGAGGTGCACATGATGAGCGCCGGATGCCGCCGGGGCGGGGAATACCGCGCCTGTTTGATGTGAATCGCCTGAAGCCTGGAATCCTGATCGGTGATGACACAGGTGGGGCTTATCTTATCTAGGATCTTGTTGCAGGAAAGCTCCCCGTATCTTGGGGAGAGCGGGACGGCGGTCACCCCGGCGGCAAAGCAGCTAAGCAGTGCCATGGACGCCGCCATTTCCGAGCTGCAAAGGACGGCGCAGCAAGCTTCCCCGGCGATCCTTTGGGAAAAGGATTCGGCAAAAACCACCATTTCTTCATAGGTCATGCTGGCGCCGTTTTCACAGACCGTCTGGCCGGGACGGGCAAGCATCGCCTCTTTTAAATAGGTCCATAACCTCATGAGTTTAAAACACCTCCTAATTTTTCGGTAAACCGGGACAGCACTTCTTCCTCCTTATTCCGCAGGCGGATAAGCGTCTTTTGGATGACGGGCAGCACGCTGTCCCGCCGCCGCATGTGGTGGGAGGCGTACAGCATCCGCATGGTGTTGGCGTCTTTCACAAGTTCTGCGTATTCGCCGCTTATGGTGCTGTCCATTTTAAACTGCTTTTCGACGGCGGCGATCCGCTGGAGCATAACGGTTTTGTGCTCCCACAGCAGCCGGAAAATCCGCCGGTCCATGCGCTCATAGGGAACGGTGCCGTCCATCAAAAAGCCCACATACAGGGCGATATAGTCCTGCACGGCGATCCCAAAGACAAATCCGGTTTCGGTCACCGGGTATTTTGCAAGGGAGGAATCCAGATAAATTTTTAGCTGGGTCAGGATATTGGGAGGATCCAGCACAACGTTCTCTCCACCCGCGCGGATCCCGGTGATCGAACCGTACCGGCCCTGTTTAAAGATCGAGCGCCAGCCGTCGTTAAAGCCTTTTTGGGTGGTTTTAAACACCCGGTAGTTCCAGGTGTCGTCGTAGGCGAACATGGTGTAGGTTTTTTCCTCCTGGTCGTACCCGCAGATCAAACCGTCGTGCTCAAAGTGGCGCTTTTGGTACCAGCTTTTCCCCGGGATGTAGTAATCGTCCACCTGTTCAAAGACCACATAATAGCCCTGGGACAAGAATTCCCGGATCACCGGATTCATATAACCCTTTAAAAATTTCATCTCGTACCGCTGGCGTTCCACATAGGGGATGTCGCACCAGCCGGACAGTTCGATATCCAGCTCCGGGGTGGTGCGGCCGTGCAGAAAGGCCCGGTCGCACCGGAGCAGCATCACCTGGTTTAAATACCAGGTGCGGATGCTGGGGTTGTTGTGCAAAATAGCGCCTCCGTCCCCCTGAAAGTGGTAGGTGCCGTAAACCGGCTTGACAATGGGAAGTTCTACCGCGTTACGCATGACTGTCACCGGTGTATCGATCCACCAGATCGATGACGTCCGCCACCGTAACAAGGTCAAAGGGGTTCATGGACGACTCGTCCAGGGTGATGCCGAACGCGTCCTCTAGCTCGATTAACAGGGTCACCATGTTTAAACTGTCCAGCCCCACATCCTCCTGCAAGGAGCTTTGTTCGGTGATCTCTTCGGCACAGGCGAGATCTTTAAGAATGGAGAACACTTTCTCTTTGGTATCCATGTTGGTATAACAGCCTCCTAACTTGTTTTTTTACGATTTCATAGCTTTGTTCTTCCGGCTGCGCCGAAGAGATCAAAATCCCGCCGTTTGCCTTGCAGATGGCGAGGTACTCTTTGCGCAGCTTGTACTGCAGCCCTAAGTCGATGTACCGGTCCTTTTCTTCCGCCCGGTCCCGAACGCGCCTTACGGCGATGGGCACGGGGACGTCCAGGAAAAACGCGATGTCGGGCTTTATCATCGCCCCGGCGATTTCATAGATCCATTTGTCGTGGGTATAGCCCCTGGCACGCAAGTTTGCCAGGCAGGAGTAAAAGTACCGGTCGCTTAACACGATTTTCCCGGCCTCCAGCTGGGGCTTTACCACCTTGTTTACATGCTGCACCCGATCGCTGGCCGCCAGCAGCGAAAGGCTGCGGTAGTCATAGGCGTCGTGGTTAGCTTCATCCATATACGTCCGGAAAATGGCGGAGCTTCTCACGAAATTGGTGGGCTGTTTGGTCAGATAAACCGGGTAGTCCGGTTCCAAGTCGGCCATCAGACGGCGGAGCATCGTGGTTTTGCCGCAGCCGTCCAGCCCGCAGAAGGTGATTAACAGGCCGTTTTCACGATGGGGCTTCATAGGGAGTTTTTTCATGTTTCACTTATCCTTTCTTTTGGGGATGGCGGCCGCCTTTTTCCCTGTTCCCCGGAAACTTCGGTTAAAAGGGAGCGCCGGTTGGGGGAGAAAAAGCGGTCAAAAATGTTTTTTTCGGTATACACAAAGGTCTTTTTCTCCTTGGGGGAAAAAACCTGGTGGAGAAAGTCAGGGTCGTCTTTTAAAACAATCTCTGCCGCCTGACGGGCACCCTCGTTTGTCAGGTCAAACAGGATAAGCGTCTGGGCGATGGCAAAGGCGCAGATTTTTAAAAGCCCCAGCTCCTTTGCCCGGGAAAAGAGCTGCTCTACTTCCTGAGGCCCCATATGGGAAAGCAGCAGGTAAAGGTCGCTGTATTTATATAAGGACATATCCCGTCCCATCTCCACCCAGGGGAGGGTTGTGGCCTCCTTATACAGATGGCTGCACAGGTGGATGAAAAAGTCACTAGGCTCCAGCGTTGTGACGGTGAGATCCCCTGCCTTTTGAGGGCGGGCGCGGCTTAGCATCTCTTTGACGGTGTCATCGCGGCTGTTTTTGTAGTCCAGGGAAAAATTGATGTCCACCTCTAAATAGGGGATCGCCGGAAGATCCACCTTTTTGATGTAGGGGACGGTTTCTCCCCGCATCATTTTGGATTCGATGATCTCTTTGCGGGACGCGGGAACAAACTTCCCGCCCCGCAGATACCCCTGTGCAAACCCGGCGGCGGTTAAAAGCCGGCCGATTTGGGTGATATCCTCCGGCAATACCAACAGGTCAATGTCGTTGGAGGTGCGGTAGCCCTTGGGGTATTCTCCGCACAGATAAGCGCCCTTTAGCATGGCGTAGGGGCAGGCGGCGGGGACAGCACCTTGGTCAGGTACCGGATGCATGCAAAAAAGCTGTTGTTTTTTTCGATGTTTTTGTCGTAGGCGTCCTTTAAGGAGCTGCGAAACTCCCGACTCACGCTGCCGGCAAGGCCTTTTTCCTGCAAATTCCCGTAGGCCACCGCCTGCATCCGGTTAAAAAACAAATGGCCCAGCACCGCCGGGGTGGCAGAGGATACATCGCATTTTACAAGGCTGTCCGACCGGAAGCTGCACATAGCTTTAAACAGCTGCTTTTCCTGTTTGGTCATGGTTTTTTCTCCTTTCATAATCTGGTTTTCTATAGGTTTTGACGATGCGCCCGAACACTTCAAATTCGGCCTTTGTCAGCGTGTTTGCCGGCGGAATTTTTACAAATGGTATATCCTTTTCTCGAATATCCGATTCGGATACACGGTTTTGCTGCCCTTTCATGGCGCTGTAAAGCTTTTGCAGCACCGCGGATTCCGCATCGGACAGATACAGTTGGCCGGGCGAATAGCCCTCCATCACATAAATCCCTCCGTCATAGCGTCCGGATTTGGTGTAGATCGGTTCGGAAAGGCTTAACGCCTCCACATCCCGGCGGATGGTTCTTTCGGAAACGCCGAATTCAGACGCTAATGCACAAACTGTTTCGTACCTGCGGCGGCAGAGAAGTTTCATGATTTCCTTGCGCCTTTCGGCGGTTCCCATGGGGCGGCACCTCCTTTCCTTGCTTTGCTGGTTTTGATTGTATTGGTTAAACCGGTCAACCGGTGTCCGGGTTACCATCCGGTTTTAAATTTTTCAGGTAAAACAAAAAGGGACCCGGCAAATCAATGTATAGACATACACCAATTTGCCAGGTCCCTCTTGACTGATTAACAAGTCCGACGCATCTCTTCGGCTGTTGGATGGATATTCGGTTTTTAAGGTTCTGTTTGCTTGGGGGGCCGGTCAGCCTCCCGGCTGTTCGTGAGGATGGCGGCCTCATACCCGCTTTCGGTAAAGGAGATCTGCAAATACTCCTTGCACTTGGGGCATCCCCCCTCAATATAGGAGTGGGGGCTTCCTTTAAATAATACGCGCCCGCAAACCGGACAGCTTGCGGTAAAAACAGTTTTTTTCATGGCGTCTTCTCCCTTGGCAGTGTGTTTATTGACAGAAGTTAAATGGTTTGTTATAATAGTAACCAGAAGTTATCTGCACAATTAGTGTACACCGGAACAAGAAGTTTGTCAATAGATAACCGGAAGTTTTGAGAAACAAAATAATGGGGTAGTCAAGATGGTATTTGGTGAAAAGCTTAAAAGCGCCCGGCTGGCGCTGGATTTATCGCAGAAGGAGCTGGCTGAAAAAACCGGTATATCCGAGCGGTCGCTTTATTCCTATGAACAAAACGGCATCCTCCCCAGGAGCGGGAACATCCGCAAACTGGCCGATGCGCTGAACGTCTCGGTGGGGTATCTGCTGGACGAGGAGGAAACAGACCCCCAAAAGGATATTTCCCAGGACATTTTTATCGCCAACGTCAAAAACGAATATGGGATAAAGGGCGCCCGGGAGGCTACGGAGATTTTAACAAGGGCCTCCACCTTGTTCGCAGGGGGAGAGCTTGACGAGGAGGCCAAGGATATCTTTTTCCAGTCGCTCATGGAGGTATACCTGGAATCCAAAGAAGAAGCGCGCAGCAAGTTCGGGGGCAAAAAGCGGGCGAGCCGCTCCCGGAAAGCGGCGGAAAAATAGGCGCCTTGCGGCCTGATGACAGCTAAGGACAGATCAGACAGCCATAAGGGGATAAAAGGATGACCAGTTTACAATATATTGCCGGCAGGGTATCCGCTTTGGTAAAAAAATGCGATACAAGGGACCCTTTTGAGATATGCAAAAGCATGGATATCCACATTCGCTATAAGGATTTAGGGTACGGGATCAAAGCGTTTTATTTTTACCAGTCGCGCATTAAAAATATCGTCATTAACAACCGCGTGGAGCAGGAGTTCCGGCGTATTCTGTGCGCCCACGAGCTGGGCCACGCCGTTTTGCACGGGAAGCTGGCGGCTATGCGGGGGTTTCAGGAGTTTAATTTGTTTGATTCCGTCGTCCCGACGGAGTATGAGGCCAACCTGTTTACGGCGGAGCTTTTGATCGACGACGGCGAGCTAAAAGCGCTTTTGGAGGGCGGGGAGACCTCGTTTTTTGCCCTTGCCCAAGAGCTGCGCGTCCCGGCGCCGCTTTTGGATTTTAAATTCCGGGTGCTACAAAGCAAGGGAGTCCCTGTTACGCCGCCGGTTTATTCCCGTTCGGACTTTTTAAAGGACGACGTGGACGGCTGCTTTTCATCATAAAAAAGGCGGTGCTGCAAAACTTTTGTTTTGCAGCACCGCCTTTTTTAGCGTCGTTGGCTTCGCGAAGGCTTTATTTTTTATTCTGTTTGCCGTGCTGGATGTGATAGCAGGCCTTTGTCACCAGCCGGTCGGGGAGCAGCCGCTCGGCAAACTTGGTGGCTTTCATGGCGGCGGTGGGGATGATGACCGGCTTTCTCTCCTTCATCTTCTGAATGGCGATCCGGGCGGCGTCTTCGCTTTTGATACTGGGGGCGGCAAACTCCACCCCCGCCCGGCTGTTAAACTCGGTGCGCACCGGGCCGGGGCAAAACGCGCCCACATACACCCGGCTTCCCTTTTTGCGAAGCTCTTCATTAACCGCCTGGCTAAGGCTTAACACATAGGCCTTGGAGGCGTAATAGGCGGCCATGAGCGGGCCGGGGCAGAACGCCGCCGAGGAGGCTACGTTTAAAATATAGCCTTTATCCCGCCGGACAAAATCCTTTAAAAACAGTTTGGTGAGGATGTGGACGGCGCAGATGTTGGTGTGAATCAGCTCCAGTTCTTCCTCCAGGGAGGTTTCGTCAAAGGGGCCGAACACCCCGAATCCCGCGTTGTTAATAAGGATTCCCACCCGGTTGTTTTTTACCTGCTCATAAAGGGCCTTGCAGTTTTCCTCCACGGATAAATCCATGGGGATGATTTTGACCGGCACGGGGAGCTCTTCTTTTAACTCCAAAAGGCGATCCTCCCGCCGTGCAGTCAAAATCAGCTCGCATCCCATGCGGGCCAGCTGTTTTGCCATATCCCGGCCGATGCCGGAACTGGCGCCGGTAATCAGCGCTTTCATCCGCTCACGTCCTTTCCTCTTCCGCTTTTGGGGGCTATAGGGCCCGGGCAAAGATCGTCAATACAAAGATATTTTATTTAGTGTATCCTAAATTTTCCGATTTATCAAGAGGTTTTTCCGCGGGCTGCTTTCTGCCCGAGACGGCGCGGGCGAGTTTGGGGAGCAGCAGGGCGCACCCCGCCGCTATAAAAAGAACTGCTGCCGCTGTGAACCATTCCAATATCATGGCTGAACCCTTCCATTTCTGTATATCATAATTGTATGTTTATCGATACAGGCCGGAGGGGTTGCGTCTCCCTCCGTTTTTATTGTAGTTTTTAAAAAGAAAAAGCGTTCCCCGCCGGGATAATCGGCCCTTTTGCGGGGAATGGTAAGGATATCTTATAAAAATCAGGAGGCGACTGCCATGCAGAATAAACTGCTCCGTATTGTAAAAGGCGGGGTGATCGTGGCGCTGAACCTGTTTGTCATCGCGGCGGTCATGCTGTTTTCCGGCTATGCTGACACGGGCGGAACCGATAACGCGGTAGAAGCTTTGTCCAAAATAGGCTCCCAGGGCGCCGAGGTGCGGGCGATTCAGACAAAGCTTAAAGACCGAGGGCTTTATACCATTGCGGTGGACGGTATTTACGGCAAAAAAACCGAAGAAGCGGTGCGCAAGTTTCAAAAACAGCAGGGCCTTGCCGTAGACGGAATCGCGGGCCCCCAGACCCTTAAACGTCTGGGAATATCCATCGGCACAAAGCCAAGTGCCACCCAGGCCAATATTGATTTGTTAGCCAGAATTATCTCGGCGGAGGCCAGGGGCGAACCCTATACCGGCCAGGTGGCGGTGGGGGCGGTGATCCTAAACCGGATCGAGCATCCTTCATTTCCCGACACCCTTTCCGGGGTGATCTATCAGCCGGGGGCGTTTACCGCCATCAATGACGGCCAATTCAACCAGCCGGTAGCGGATTCCGCCTACAACGCGGCCAGGGACGCTTTAAACGGCTGGGACCCTTCCGGCGGGGCCATTTATTATTATAACCCCGCGAAAACCTCCAACCAATGGATGCATTCCCGTCCGGTTATCACCACCATTGGCAAACACCGGTTTTGCAGCTGAATAATCAATTTGTGAATTTATGAACGGCGCTCCTTAAAATGTGAACAATGAAAACATTCAGGAAACAAACCGGCCTTTTTCTTGACAAAATACCCCGGAATTAGTATAATAATTAAGAAACAACCAAATTTTTCCTGTTAAAAGGGAGTAGTTAACATGCGTTGTCAACATCCTCGGCGGATCTCTGCCTGGCAGCGCAGCCGGTGACTGGTGACGAGACTTTTAATGCGTGGGCTTCCCGTGCGTTAAAAGTCTTTTTTGTTATCACTGTTAGGCGGCATTTCTCAGCAGGATAAAAACGTGCATCCTACTATATAGAAAGGGAAGGGATACAGCTATGATGGAATTCCGACAGACCGGTGAGGAGATCCTTTCACAGCAAGAAGTACAAAAGGAGCAGGGGTTAAGCTCCCGGCAGGCGGAGGAGCGCAAGGCGAAATTTGGCCCCAACGCTCTGGCGGAAGCAAAGAAAAAAGGCCCGGTTCAGGTGTTTTTCAGCCAGTTTTGCGATCTTTTGGTGATTATTTTGATTATCGCGGCGGTGATTTCAGCCTTCTCCAAAAACCTGGAGAGCACCATCGTCATTCTGGCCGTCATTATCTTAAACGCGATTTTGGGGACGGTGCAGCATTTTAAGGCCCAAAAATCCCTGGACAGCTTAAAAGCCCTTTCTTCCCCTGAAGCCAAGGTGCTCCGGGACGGCGTTAAGATGGAGATCCCCTCCAAAGACGTGGTGCCGGGGGATATCCTGCTTTTGGAGGCAGGGGACTTAGTAGTAGCCGACGGCCGTATTTTGGAGAGCTACTCCTTACAGGTCAACGAAAGCTCCCTGACTGGAGAATCCACCAACGTGGATAAAACCGAGACCCCCATTCAGGAGGAAAATGTGCCTTTGGGGGATCAGACCAATATGGTGTTTTCAAGCTCGTTAGTGACCTACGGCCGGGCGGTGGCAGTGGTTACCGCCACCGGGATGAACACCGAGATCGGCAAGATCGCCACCTTGATGAACGACACCAAGGAGAAGAAAACACCCTTGCAGGTGAGCCTTGACAAGTTCAGCAGCCGGCTGGCGCTGGTAATTTTACTTATCTGCGTAGTGGTGTTCGGGCTGAGCATGTACCGGGGAATGCCGGTGCTGGATTCGCTGATGTTCGCGGTGGCGTTGGCAGTGGCGGCTATCCCCGAGGCGTTGTCCTCTATCGTCACCATTGTGCAGGCCATGGGCACCCAGAAGATGGTCAAGCAGCACGCGATTATCAAGGAACTCAAAGCGGTGGAAAGCCTGGGCTGCGTGTCGGTGGTATGTTCGGACAAAACCGGCACCCTCACCCAGAACAAGATGACGGTGCAGGGCCTTTATGCAGACGGCCGGTCGCTGGGAATCGATCAGGCCGATCTGTCAAATCCGGTGCAGAAATATTTGGTGGACATTGCGGTTTTGGCAAACGACTCCTCTGTGTCAGAGGATGGTGTGGAGCTGGGAGATCCAACCGAAACGGCGCTGATTACCATGAGCCGCAAGCTGGGAATGAATCCGGATCAAATTAATGAGGAAGTGCCCCGGCTGGGGGAAATCCCCTTTGATTCCGACCGGAAGCTGATGAGCACCGCCCATCGGCTGGACGGCACGCCCATGATGCTTACTAAGGGAGCGCTGGACGTGCTGTTAGAGCGCACCACCCACATCCTTACCTCCAAAGGCCGGCGGGAGATCACCGAAGAGGATAGGAAAGCGATCACCGACGAAAACCAGAAGATGTCGGAAAACGGCTTGCGGGTGCTGGCCTTTGCCTGCCGGGAGGTAGAGGATCCCGAGGCCATCAGCACCGAGCAGGAGCGGGATTATACCTTTGTAGGCCTTTTGTCCATGATCGACCCGCCTCGGGAGGAGTCGGCGGCAGCGGTGGCCGACGCCAGGATGGCGGGGATTAAACCCATTATGATTACCGGCGACCATAAAATCACCGCCCGGGCTATCGCCAAAAAGATCGGAATTGTGGAAGAAGGGGATCTGGCGGTCACCGGCACCGAGCTGGATCAGATGACCGACGAGCAGCTGGATGAACAGCTTCCCCATATCGCCGTATACGCCCGGGTGTCCCCTGAGCACAAGATCCGCATTGTGGACGCCTGGCAGCGCCGGGGGAACATTGTGGCCATGACCGGGGACGGGGTTAACGACGCCCCTGCTTTAAAGAAAGCGGATATCGGCATTGCTATGGGCATCACCGGCACCGAGGTCTCCAAGGACGCCGCGTCCATGATCCTGACCGATGACAACTTCTCTACGATTATAAAAGCGGTGGCCAATGGCCGAAGCGTGTATCAAAACATCAAAAACGCCATCCAGTTTCTGCTCTCCGGCAATATGGCGGGGATATTAAGCGTGGTCTATGCGTCACTTTTGGGGCTTACTATGCCCTTTGCGCCGGTGCACCTGCTGTTTATTAACCTGTTAACCGACAGCCTGCCCGCTATCGCCATTGGAATGGAGCCGCCCCGGCGGGATCTATTAAAACAAAAGCCCCGGGATCCCAAGGAATCTATTTTAAACGGTGCCCTGATGGGTCGGATTTTCCTACAGGGCGGCCTGATTGCGGTGTGCACCATGATCGCCTTTTATATCGGCTCCTATCAAGGGGGAGCAGCCCTTGCCAGCACCATGGCGTTTTGCACCCTCACCCTGGCGCGGCTGTTCCACGGCTTTAACTGCCGGGGAGAGCAGTCCATCTTTAAGCTGGGTGTCCGTTCCAACCCCTATAGCTTTTTGGCCTTCGGAGCGGGCGTTGTATTGCTGGCGTTAGTCATGTTCGTCCCCTTCCTGTCCGGGCTTTTGGAGGTTACTGCCCTTACATGGAGCCAGGTGGGCTGGATTGCTCTGCTGGCTGTCATTCCTACGGTGCTTATCCAGTTGTGGAAGATCATCCGTGGGATATTCCGCAAAAAGAAATAGGGCAGGCGCTTTATCGCTGTTTGTTCCCCCGGAGACAAGGTCGTTGTTTCCGGGGGAATTTTGCTGGAATAAAGGGGGAAAAGAGGGGGATAAAAAGAAAAAATAAAAAAACTCAAAAAAAGCTAAAAAAAGGTATTGACAGGTGGGAGGGGATGTGGTAATATAAATAAGCTGTCCCGCGAGGGAGGCCGGCGAGGGGTTGACAAAGACCCCAAGCTGTGGTAAAATAGAAG
>CALXBH010000051.1 GCA_944386475.1 uncultured Clostridia bacterium
AATCGTCAGCAAAAAGCCAAGCGTCCAGATGACGGTTTTTTTTATTTATTAGGCAATCCCATCGATCTTAATGTAATCGCTCACCGACCCTACCATGCAAAAGGCCAGATAAATGGCTAACAGCGGCACTAAAAACGCCGACGCGATCTGGGCGATCACCTGAACTGCTGAAAACAAAAAAGTATTGTATAAAAGAGAGGAAGCGGGTTTTCCCGAAACGGTCATGGCGGTGGTAAACACCGGGATGAAGCTTAAAATAAAATTGCTGCAGTCCTCGATCAGCTGGGCGCAGCGGAGAATACAGTCGCTGACCGGCGCTACCATTACCCCGCAGATGCAAAGGGAGGACACCACCGAAAACACCTTGGTAACGCCCCGCTGCTCCATGGTGGTGCGAAAAGCGGACAGCAGCGCGCACAGCAGGATGATCGCCATCAGGGTGGCAAGAAGTTTAACAGGCGTTAACAGCTCGCTTTTGACAGTCTCCCACAGGTTGGAAAAAAAGTCTCCTATCCCCATTCCCAAAATGGAATCCGGGTCAACGTTGTCAATCCCGGATTTCTCCAGCTGGTCTTTTGCCTCCTCCGGGACATCGTCAAAAAGCTCTTTCGCCCCGCTTGCCTCCAGCTGCTTATCGATCTGTTCCGCCGCTGAGGCGATATCTTCCTCAGCAGAGGCCCGCAGCCCCGGCGGCATCAGCAGGCAGAGGCACAGCAAAACAAGCAGGCACCCGGCGATTTTTTTCACTTTTATTTTCATGGCTCCTATCCTTTTCCAGGCGTCCTTATAGGGAAATCAGTCCCAACGCCATTTCCACCAGCGCGGTAAACAGCGGAAGCGACACAACAATCACGGCGATCTTTCCCGCCAGATCCACCTTGGCGGCAATGGAGGTTTGTCCCGCGTCGTTGCAGGCGTCGCAGGCAAGCTGTGTAATATAACAGATCCCCAGCGCTTTCAGCAGGATGGACAGATACTGGTGGTTAATTTGCGCTTGTTCGATCAGGTTATCCATCGCATCCAGCACAGGAGTGAGCTGCAAAAGCACCGCGATAAAAATAATCGCTCCGCAGACAAGGGAGATAAACATCGCGTATTCGGGCTTATATTGTTTGATTAAAATGCACAGCACCGCCGACACCAAAGCCAGACCGATAATTGACACCATGCTCATGATATTACAGCCCAAAGATCTGTTCGATGGCGTCAAACAGATCTCTTATCTCGTAAATAATCATCATGAGCACCACGATCAGCCCGGCCAGGGTCGTCATCATCGCCTGTTCCTCCCGGCCGGAACGGATCAAAAGCTGGTTTAAAACCGCCACGATAATGCCGATGGCCGCTATCCGAAAAATCAAATCGATATCCATGCTTACTTTCTACCTCCGCTGCTTTCCGTCCCGGAAAGCTCTGTTTGCAAGCCGCCCTGGTTCGTTATGCCAAAAAAATCCCCAGCCCGATACCGGACAATACTCCCAGAGACCGGTAAAGCCTGCCATAAGTGTTCTTTTTCTGCCGCGCTTCCTTGCTGTTTTCGTTAAGCATCTCCCGGATGACGTCCAACGCGCTGATCTGCCCCTGGGCATCCGAGGTGCCGATAACTGGGGCAACCCCCGATAATACCGCGTAATCTTTAGGGGTCAGGTGGGTTTGGTTTTGGGTGCTGTTTAGCCCCTGTTCCCAGGCGCTGGGGAAGCTTTCGCCCTGATTGAGCCGCCGGGAACACTCTTTGACAAAGGGAAGCGGCGCAAACATTTTAAAGGAAGCGAGTTTTTCCATCAGCTCACCGGTAGGCGTCTGCTCATAACGCAGAAAGGTCTGTATTTTTTCCAGCAAAACAAGGCAAAGCTCCAGCTCAGACACCCTTTTTGACAAATTGCCCGACATGCTTATGCCAATCATACTCGTCGCCGCTATCATCAAACCGATTCCCACGAATTTGAGCATTTATATCCTCCCATTTCCAAACCTCCGCCACCTTGGAGGGCTGTCCGGCCCCTTTTAAAAAGGCAATCTTGTCAAACGCCCCATCCCGCAAAAGCCCGGCGATGTGGCGGCGCTTTAGCAGCTCCTCCAGGCAGGAGGCGTGAACGGTGGCAATAACCGGAACGCCGGCGTTTAAGCTGGCCATGATCGCCGCCGCGTCTTCCTCTGCGCCGATCTCGTCGCAGACGATGATATGAGGGGACAGCGTGCGCAGCGCCAGGTTCATCCCCTCCCCTTTGGGATAGCCGTCTAAAAGATCGCAGCAGTAGCCAAGGTCGTTTTGCGGCGCTCCCTGAAACGCCGCGCCCAACTCTCCGCGCTCGTCCACTACCGCGACCTTGTACAGCCGCCCGCAGGCGCCCGAGGCCAGCTGCCGGATCAAGTCCCGCAACAGGGTGGTTTTCCCGCTGGCGGGGACGCCTGCGATCAGGGTGCTGCATACGCTGGGGAGCGCCGTGCTTCCGCCGGCGTAGGCCTTGGCAAGCAGGTCATTGGCGGCGCCTTTGATCTGCCTTGCCACCCGAAGGCTAATGGAGCTGATGTCCCGCACCCCGGAAAGACGCCCCTGCTCGGTGACGGCTGTTCCGCAGATCCCCGCCCGGTGTCCGCCTTTGATGGTCAAAAAACCGGCGCGGATTTCGTTTTGAAAGCTGTGAACCGAATAACCGCAAAGGATTTTAAAGCTCTCGTTAAGCTCCCTTTTTTCCGCTATGTACACCTGAGAGGAAAACTGCCTGCTAAGCCCGCCCGCCCGAGTGACAAAAAGCTCCTCCCCGCCGGTGTTGACGGTAAGAGGCCTGCCTTGCCGCACATGGATCTCTTTGATCTTTTGCTTCATTTCACTGGGAAGGCTTTTAAGGCTTTCTTTTAAAGAACCGCACAGTCCTTCAACCGCTTCGTCATATTTTCCCATGTCGTTCATCTTGTCCGCATCCTTTCGTTGTTCATTCCAGGATTATAAAAAGTCCTGCAACTTGTCCTTTGGCACATTGTATGTACCGCGCCAAAAGAATAGAACACGTAAAATGAAAAACAATCATCCTTGTTTCCCGGCAGAAAGTTTTCTTAGCAGGAAATTTTCTTGACAGAAAAGGGAGGAATTTTCCCCTTAAACTTTTTCTTGACACATTTTTTAATGTGTACTATGATAAATAAGGTATGAAAATGGATAAGGAGAGGCAAACCTAACATGGCATTGTTCTTTATTTTTGCAGCATTTTTCTTTTTTAACCTGAGCTTTTTTAGCTTTGGTTTTGTTGCTGTGAGCAAAAATAAGACGCTGTAAACGTTGTTTGTCCTGTTTCCTTGGGAATGTAAAAAGGGCCGGCCGCTTTATAGCTCAAAGCGGCCGGCCTTTTGTTGATCTTTTTAAAAAGGTGTGTGAATGCTTTGAAAACGATTTCCGTTTCTACCGGGCGTCCTTATCAGGTGCTGATCGGGCAGCACCTGATACAAAAAACCGGCGAGTTCATAAAACCCCTCACCGGCGCGCAGACAGCAGTGATCGTCACCGACGATATCGTGGAATCCCTGTATGCGAAAACGGTGCAGGATTCCTTAAATCAGGCGGGATTTCGGACGGCTGTGTTTTCTTTCCCTAACGGCGAGCCTCAGAAATGCCATACGACCCTGATCGCCCTTTATGAATTTCTTTGCCAGCAGCAGGTCACCCGCAAGGATATCATCGTCGCCTTGGGCGGCGGCGTGGTAGGGGACCTTGCCGGATATGCGACCGCCACCTACCTGCGGGGGATGGATTTTATTCAGATCCCCACCACCCTGTTAGCGCAGATCGACAGCTCGGTGGGCGGCAAAACGGGAATCGATATCGCCTCCGGCAAAAATCTGGTGGGCGCTTTTTGGCAGCCCCGGCTGGTGCTCTGCGACACGGACACCCTTTCCACCCTGTCGGAGGAGATTTTTGCCGACGGCATGGCCGAGGCGATCAAATACGGCGCCATCAAAGACCGGGCGCTGTTTGAGCAGATCGCTCAGGGGAACATCAAAGAACACCTCGCCGATATGATCGCCCGCTGTGTTCAGATCAAGGCGGATGTGGTTAAAAACGACGAGTTTGACACCGGGGAACGGATGCTTTTAAACTTCGGCCACACCTTCGGCCACTCCATTGAAAAGCATTACCACTTTTCCCGTTATACCCACGGAAGCGCCGTGGCCATCGGGATGGTGAAAATCTCCCGTCTGGCGGAAAGCTATGGCATCACCCCTCCCGGCACCGCCAAACTGCTGGAGGATTGCTGTAAAGCATATAGCCTTCCCACAGAAGACGATATCCCGGATGACAAACTGATCGAGGGGTGCTTAAACGATAAAAAGCGGGCGGGCGGTACCCTGCGCCTGATTTTGCTCCGCGATATGGGGGATGCTTTTATCGAGCCGGTGTCTATCGACGATTTCAAACGCTTTGTAAAAGGAGAATACCGGCATGGAAATTAGCATCACCCCCTCCCCTTTGTCGGGAAGCGTTGTCATCCCTCCCTCCAAAAGCCTTGCCCACCGGGCGCTGATCGGCGCGGCCTTGGCTCCCGGCCGGTCGGTGATCCGCCACTTACAGCTCTCTCAGGATATCAAGGCGACCATGGACTGCCTTGGCGCGCTGGGGGCGTCTTTTCAGGTGGCGGAAGATCAGGTGGTGGTGACGGGGATTACCGCATTGCCGCAAGGGCTGGTTACGTTAGACTGCTGCGAAAGCGGCTCCACCCTGCGGTTTTTGATTCCCATTGCCGCCGCTCTGGGAGTTCCCGCTACCTTTACCGGAAAAGGGAAACTTCCCACCCGGCCCATCACGCCTTATTTAGAGGAATTCCCTCAAAAAGGCGTTGTGTTTAACTACCAAAACACCATGCCCTTTTCCATATCCGGACAGTTGGCAGCCGGTGTTTATACCATCGATGGCGGCATCAGCTCCCAGTTTATTACAGGGCTTTTGTTCGCCCTTCCTTTACTCCGCGGGGACAGCGAGATTTGCATCAAAGGCCGCCTGGAATCCAAGCCCTATGTGGACTTGACAATCGACATGCTGGCCCGGTATCATATTCATATCGACCAAACGCCCACAGGCTATCACATTCCCGGCGGACAGAGATATGCCCCCTGCGACTATACCGTAGAAGGGGACTATTCCCAGGCGGCGTTCTTTTTAACTGCCGGTGTGATCGGTACGCCTATTACCTGTAAAGGGCTTTCTCTTGACTCCAAGCAAGGAGACCGGCAGATCGTGTCGATCCTTTCAGAATGCGGTGTAAAGGTAACTTCCTGTTCAGATAGCATCACAGTAGAACCCGCCCCCCTTTCCCCATTTGATCTGGACGTGCGGGACATCCCCGACCTGGTTCCTATCTTAACGGTGCTGGGCTGCTTTTGTAACGGCACATCCTACCTGCGGAACGCCCACCGGCTTCGGATTAAGGAAAGCGACCGGCTGGAGGCTATCTCCCAGGCGATTAACGCCTTAGGCGGTCAGGTCACCGCGTCGGAGGACGAGCTTTGCATCAAAGGCGTCGGGCAGCTTTCCGGCGGTAAGGCCGACAGCTTTCAGGATCACCGTATCGCCATGTCGGTGGCGGTGGCCAGTATCCGCTGCCGGGAACCTGTGTTTTTAACCCGCGCAGAGAGCGTTCATAAATCGTATCCGGAATTTTATCAAGATTTTGAAGCTTTAGGAGGAAAAATCAATGTCGTCAACATGGAATAACGGAGGCGTAAAGCTTTCGGTTTTCGGGGAATCCCACGGCAAAGGCATCGGCGTGGTGCTGGACAATATCCCCGCCGGGCAGCCCATCGATTTTGAGAAAATCAAAGCGTTTATGGCTCGGCGGGCACCGGGCAACGATCCTACCACCACCGCCCGCAAGGAGAGCGACGAACCGGAGATTATGTCGGGAATTCACAACAACAAGACCACCGGCGCGCCTATCTGCGCGGTGATCCGCAATTCGGACACCCATTCCTCCGATTACAGCCAGATGGCCACCCTGGCCCGGCCCGGTCATGCGGATTATACCGGCTTTTTGCGGTATAAAGGGTTTAACGATGTGCGCGGCAGCGGCCATTTTTCCGGCCGGCTGACGGCTCCCCTGGTGTTTGCCGGCGCGATATGCGGCCAGATCATCGAGCGCCTGGGCGTTTATGTGGGCGCTCATTTGTACAGCATTATGGACGTCATCGACAAACCCATGAATACGGTCGCCATCACCCGGGATGATATCCTTGCCCTGCGGCAGAAAAAATTCCCGGTGATCGACGATCAGGCGGGAGAAAAGATGCGGGAACAGATTTTGGCCGCCAAGCACAACGCCGACTCGGTAGGCGCTATTATCGAATGCTGCGCGGTGGGAATGCCTGCGGGGATTGGTTCCCCCATGTTTGATGGGCTGGAAAACACCATCGCCTCGCTGATCTTCGGGATCCCTGCGGTAAAAGGGCTGGAATTCGGCGCAGGCTTTGGCGCTACCAAAATGTTCGGCAGCCAGAATAACGACGAATTTTATGTGGACGACCAGGGAAATATTTTAACCGAGACCAACTATCACGGCGGTATTCTGGGCGGAATCTCCTCCGGGATGCCCATCAGCTTAAAGGTGGCGTTAAAACCCACCTCCTCCATTGGAATTCCCCAGCGGACCGTCAATTTTGTCAAACGGCAAAATGAGGAAATTATCGTCAAAGGGCGTCACGATCCCTGCGTAGCGGTCCGGGCGGTGCCGGTGGTGGAAAGCTGCGTGAATATTGCGCTGTTAAGCCAGCTGATCGATCAATCCGCTTTGTTTTAAAAGATAAGATGAAGCCTCCCTGGGCGATTTAGTTCCGGGAGGCTTTTTAATGCGCCTTTAACTTGTATACCGATCTTTATAAACTCCCCCTCTTCCCTTTATTAATTAGGCTAAAAAACGGAGTGCAAAATTTGCACTCCGTTTTTTGTAAACTGAAATTAAATCGCTTATGCTCTTACCCGCGTTTTTACCACGCCGTTTTCCTCTTTATAGGGGCGAACCAGCATGTAGATAATAAACGCGGCTAGAATAAACGCAACGATGGCACCGAAGACATTTCCCTGGCCGGTGAACAGCGAGCCCAACTGATACACGATCAGTGACACCACATAAGCAAACACGCACTGATAGCCGATGGCGAATATTGTCCACTTAGCGCTGTTCATTTCCCGTTTGATAGCACCCATCGCAGCGAAGCAAGGCGCGCACAGGAGGTTGAAAATCAAGAAGGAGTATGCAGACAAGGGGGTATAGATCTCACGCATATTCGCCCAGATCTGCCAGCCGTTTTCGGCGACTTCTTCCATGCCGCCGTACAAAACGCCAAAGGTGCTGACGACGTTTTCCTTGGCAATCAGGCCGGTGATCGTTGCCACGGCGCTCTGCCAGTTGCCCCAGCCGAGAGGTGCGAAGATCCACGCAATCGCGCTGCCGATAACCGCCAGGATGGAGTTGTTAAGGTCTTCCACCATGCCGAAGCTGCCGTTTTCCACGCCGAAGGACTGCAAGAACCACAGCAGGATGGAGGACAACAGGATGATGGTTCCCGCTTTTTTGATAAACGACCAGCCGCGCTCCCACATGCTGCGAAGCACGTTGCCCACGGTGGGCAGATGGTAAGCCGGAAGCTCCATGACAAAGGGCGCAGGATCGCCGGCAAAGGGTTTGGTCTTTTTGAGCATGATACCCGAGATGATGATCGCGGCGATTCCCACAAAGTAGGCGCTGGGAGCGACCCACCAGGCGCCGCCAAACAGTGCGCCGGCGATCAAAGCAATGATCGGCAGCTTCGCGCCGCAGGGGATAAAGGTGGTAGTCATGATGGTCATCTTACGGTCACGGTCATTTTCGATGGTACGGGAAGCCATAACACCGGGAACGCCGCAGCCGGTGCCGATCAGCATCGGGATAAAGGATTTACCGGAAAGACCGAATTTGCGGAAGATACGGTCCAAAACGAAAGCGATACGGGCCATATAGCCGCAGCTTTCCAAAATTGCAAGGAGCAGGAACAAAACGAGCATCTGAGGAACGAAGCCCAAAACAGCGCCTACGCCTCCGACAATACCGTCGAGGATCAGGCCCTGAAGCCAGTCTACGCAGTTTACGGCTTCCAGCCCGTTTTGCACCAGTACCGGAATACCGGGCACCCAAACGCCGTATTCTGCCGGATCAGGTTCTTCCATCGCGGCTGCTTCCATATAGGTCTGGTAATTGACCGGAATTTCTTCCTCCACGTTGCCCTCGTCGTCGTACAAAACGGCGGTGGCGGTCAAATCAGTGGCAGTGGCGGGATCGACCCCGGCCTCTTCCGCGGCCGCTTCAAAGGCCTCTACCTGCGCCCCGGGGACTACATAGGCGTCAGCCGCTTCATTATAAGCGGAATCCCCAATCCCAAGCAGATGGAAGCCTTCACCGAACAAGCCGTCGTTTGCCCAGTCGGTGGCATAGGTTCCCACTGTCGTAACTGAAATAAAGTATACACAGAACATAACTACCACAAAGATGGGAAGCGCCAGCCAGCGGTTGGTAACCACCTTGTCGATCTTATCGGACACCGACAGCTTTCCGGCATTTTTCTTTTTGTAGCAGCCCTTAATGATGGAGGCAATATAGACATACCGCTCATTGGTAATAATGCTTTCCGCATCATCGTCCAGCTCTTTTTCAGCGGCTTTAATGTCCGCTTCGATATGCCCCATCACGGTGGAATCCAGTTTTAACTGCTCTAAGATCTTTTCGTCCCGTTCAAAAATCTTAATGGCATACCAGCGCTGCTGCTCCTCAGGGAGGTTATGTACCGCCGCCTCTTCGATGTGGGCAATAGCGTGTTCCACCGGGCCGCTGAAGCTGTGCTGCGGCACTGTCCTGGTTCCATTGGCCGCGTCAATAGCGGCTTCAGCAGCCTCTTTGATGCCGGTTCCCTTTAACGCGGAAATCTCCACTACCTTGCAGCCCAGTTGCCGGGACAGTTCCTCCACGTTGATTCTATCGCCGTTTTTCTTAACGACGTCCATCATGTTGACGGCAACCACCACCGGAATGCCAAGCTCGGTCAGCTGCGTGGTTAAATACAGGTTACGCTCCAGATTGGTTCCATCGATGATATTTAAAATCGCATCGGGGCGTTCGTTAATCAGATAATTTCTTGCGACGACCTCTTCCAGAGTATAGGGCGACAGAGAATAAATTCCCGGAAGGTCAGTAATAATCACATCGTTGTGTTTTTTAAGCTTTCCTTCCTTTTTTTCCACTGTAACCCCGGGCCAGTTACCTACAAACTGGTTCGCGCCAGTCAGCGCGTTAAACAGGGTTGTTTTGCCGCTGTTCGGGTTTCCCGCAAGGGCAATTCGAATACTCATAGTCTTCTTCCTTTCATCTGTCATTAGTCACAGCTAACTCTTGGGGCAAAAAACAGGTGGTGCCCCCTTTTTTCCTGGGGATTACTCCACCTCAATCATTTCAGCGTCCGCCCTGCGAAGAGACAGCTCATATCCCCGAACGGTAACCTCCACCGGATCACCCAGCGGCGCGACTTTCCGCACATGGACATCTACGCCCTTGGTAATTCCCATGTCCATGATCCTGCGCTTGACAGCGCCTTCCCCATGGAGTTTTACGACCTTGACCGTATCCCCCACGCGGGCCTGTTTCAATGTCTTCATTCTGTTTCCTCCTCTTTGATATAAAACAGCGGCACAGCAGCTGTTTTTTTCGCATCTGGCGCCTTTTCATAACAGGCGCGCAAAAAGCTTTTACACCATGATTTTTCCGGCCATTTCGCGGCTGATTGCCACCCGGGTGTCTTTAACGTTGACAATTAAATTTCCGCCGATGGTGGAAATTATCGTCACGCTTCCACCTGTAACAAAGCCGAGATTTTCAAGATGCGCTTTTACCTCCGGTTTTCCGCCAACTTTTTTGATGATATTTTCTTCTCCAACAGCGGCCAGCACCAACGGCATCATGAACATCCTCCTTCTTTCTGCCCGCCCATTATCGGACGAAAGTTAGTATCTTCTAACCTCTTTATATGTTAGCACTGTCTAACCACCTTTGTCAATGGATTTTGAAATTTTTTGTGAATTCCCCAAATATTATTTTATAAAATCTCTAATATTTGGAAAAATAACGAGAAAAGGGCTCGTCGCAAAACTTTCGTTTTGCAACGAGCCCTAACATTTCAGTTGCCAAAGACGATTTCAGTCACGTCCAAAGTTATGCCGCTTTTTTGATCGCAGCTCTTTTCGCCTTATGCTCCTGCCACATAACCCACAATGGACCGGACAGGAAGATGGAGGAATAAACACCGGAAAGCATGCCAACAATCATCGGAAGCGCAAAAGCCAAAATAGATTCTACGCTGAAGACAACCGCTACGATACACACAACGACCATTGCCATAATCGTAGCAATATTCGTATTGATGGTGCGGCCAAAGGTCTGGTTAATGCTGGCATTGACTAATTGTGCCAAAGGCTGTTTTCCATCGGAATTTTTCTCGTTTTCACGAATGCGGTCATAAATAACGATGGTAGCGTTGATCGAATAACCCAGGATGGTCAAAACCACCGCCATAAAGGTGTCGCTTAAAGGGAAGCGGAAGATGACGCTGGCAAAATAAACCATGATCGCATCGTGGAGCAGCGCAAGCACCGCCATGACGCCGGCAGACCAGCCGCCGATTTTACGGAACCGAAAAGCGATGTAGATAATCATCAGAAGGAAAGCAAAGCACACCGCCAACAGGCATTTCAGGAAAAACTCCTGCCCCATTGTGGGGTCGACGTTCTCAATGTCCTGCATGGCAAGGCTGTTATCAGGAAACGCCTCTTGCAAAGCCGTCGTTAACTGGCCCTGTTCTTCCGAAGTCAAAGCCTCGGTTCCTGCCATAGAGATAACCACATCTTCTGTATCGGTAGCTAAATCGGTTTGAATCTGCACCGTAGCACTGCGGTTCAAGGTATCTTGAACGACACTTTCCAGCTGATCGGTATTCAGCTCGCCGGTATAGGAATAAGTAAGGATAGCGCCGCCTCTAAACTGGATATCAATCTCTACTCCTAAAACAAAGGAACAGACAATGGTTGCCGCAATCAAGCAAGCGGAAATAATCAGGCAAATTTTTCTTTTGCCGACTACGTCAATTTGTTTTTTCATTATTTCGCACCTCCATATAAACCAGGTTTGCGGAAGCACTTAAATCTGGACAATGCTTTAAGCATCAGTCTGGTAGCGGTAACACCCATAATAAAGTTGAGGATAACGCCTACCAGCAGTGTATAACCGAAGGAATACACGGTGCCTGCAGTGGAAGGTCCGAACATAAAGAAGACCCAAGAAAGCAATTTCGAGAAAATACTGTTCGGCGGTCCAAAGGCCCCCATCAGTACAATTGCTGTAATCAGCATGGTGATATTTCCGTCGAAGATCGCCGAAAAGCCCCGGTCGAAGCCCATGTCGATAGCGCCGTCAATGGAACGGCCGTTGCGGAGTTCCTCTTTGATACGCTCGGCGGTGATGATGTTGGCGTCAACGCCCATACCGATTGACAGGATAATACCGGCGATGCCCGGCAGCGTCAGGGTGAAGCTGGAGAAAACCGGGAAGAAACCGGATACCGCAGCAATAGAACCGCCCAGCTGCCCCAGCAGCGCGATACAAGCCACCACGCCGGGCAGGCGGTACATAACGATCATGAACACGCAGACCAGCGCAAACGCAATGGCCCCAGCCAGCACCATAGCGTCTTTGGCGCCCATGCCCAAGGTAGGCGAAATGGTGTTGTAATTTTGCGTTTCCAACTTAAAGGGCAGCGAACCGGATTTAATCTGATCCGCCAGGGTGCTGGCCTGTTCGGTCGTAAAGTCACCTTCGATCGATGCATTACCGCCAGTGATCGCTTTTTCTGCTGTCGCCGAGGAGATCATGGTATCGTCCATCCAGATAGAAATCACATCGCCGTTGCTTGCAATGCGGCCGGTCGCCTCTGCAAAAGCCGTCGCCGCTTCATCGGAAAGCTCCAGCTGCACAATTGGTTCATTGGGGTTAGTGGTGGTACCAAAACCAAGATAAGCATTATCCACCTCGGAACCGCTGAAAATCAGCTTGTCCGGATCTTTTTCAGAGCCTTCATAAAACCCCAGGTCCGCCATAGCGCCCAATTCCTCAATGGCCGCCTGCGGGTCAAAGTTTGTTTCATCCTCTTTCCAGGGGAAGCGGACGATAATACGGTTTTTATTATAGTCCGTATAAACCTCGCTGTCGGTGATGTTTAAGGACAGCAAACGCTCCTTAATAATCGTCTCGGCAGCTTCCATATTCTCATCAGTGACATTTTCCACATCCTCCGGCGGCACGAAGGTCACATCGACGCCGCCCCGGATATCAATACCCCAGCGGATGTCGTTGCCGCCCTTGATGTACACCGTTGTTTTATCGCCGTAGGTGTTGCTTACACCCACGATTGCGAGTACGGAAAATACAATGATAAGAATTGCCACAATGAAAAAGACTGGTTTTGCAACTCGTTTCATGGATCAATTCCTCCAAAGTTTTCTGTATGCCTTGTCCCATTGCAGCGTTGTCCCTCAAATCAAAAAGCAGGCATAAAACTCTTTTTCTTCCTTGATTTTTGTAGATACAGCATGGTTTCCGGCACTCATAAAGTTAAGTATATGATAAAATTGCCTAAAAGTCAACCCAATTGTTACACGGTTAACTCAGCATTTTCTCCTAAAATATCCTGATTAGCCTGTAAAACAGGACGGACGACCTCGTTTAAGTACTCCTCTACCTGTTCCACCGAGCGGCCGGTAAAGCTCTTAGGATCCAAAATACCGTCGATTTCTTCACGGGTCAAACCGGAAGAAGGATCAGCACAGATCCGCTGGATCAGGTCGTTTTCGCCCCCTTCTTCCTTCACCACCCTGGCCGCGGCAATGGAGTGCTGCCGGAGCTTTTCGTGGAGCTCCTGCCGGTCGCCGCCTTTTTTCACCGCTTCCATCATAATGTTTTCGGTTGCCATAAAGGGAAGCTCCTTCTGGACCCGCTGGGCGACCACCTTAGGATAGACCACCAGCCCGTCGCAGACGTTAAGCAGGATATTGAGGATGCTGTCCACCGCCAAAAAACCCTCGGCTACCGACAGGCGTTTGTTGGCAGAATCGTCCAAAGTGCGCTCAAACCACTGGGTTGCTGAGGTAAAGGCGCCGTTAATCGTATCCGACATGACAAAACGGGCCAATGCGGTAATCCGCTCGCTGCGCATGGGATTGCGCTTATAGGGCATCGCGGAAGAACCAATCTGGTTTTTCTCAAAGGGTTCCTCCATCTCTTTAAAGTTCTGCAAAAGGCGCATATCGTAGGAGAATTTGCTGGCGCTCTGGGCAAGGCCGCCTAAAGCGTACAGGACCTGCGCGTCCACCTTGCGGGAATAGGTCTGGCCGGAGACAGGAACCACGCTGTCAAAGCCCATTTCCCGGGCAATGGACATTTCCACCGCTTTGATTTTCTTGGTATCCCCTTCAAACAGTTCCATAAAACTGGCCTGCGTACCGGTAGTTCCCTTAGAGCCCAAAAGCTTCAGATTCTTGATCCGGTATTCGATTTCCTCCAGATCCATCATAAACTCGTTGATCCAAAGAGTGGCGCGCTTGCCCACCGTGGTAAGCTGGGCGGGCTGTAAATGGGTGTACGCCAGCGCAGGCATATCCTTATATTCATTGGCAAATTTAGCTAACAAGGCAATGACGTTAATCAACTTGCGGCGGACAACTTTCAGCGCGTCCCGCATGATGATGATATCGGTATTATCCCCCACATAGCAGGAGGTCGCTCCCAGATGGATAATCCCCTTTGCTTTGGGGCACTGCTGGCCATAGGCATAAACATGGGACATAACGTCATGACGAACCTGACGCTCCCGTTCCTCCGCCACCTCGTAGTTAATGTCGTTTACATGGGCCTCCAGCTCAGCCACCTGCTCGCTGGTAATGGGAAGGCCGTTTTCCATCTCGGCACGGGCCAGCGCCACCCATAGCCGACGCCAGGTAGTAAACTTTTTGTCGGCGGAAAACAGGTACTGCATCTCCTTGCTGGCATACCGGGTACTAAATGGGCTTTCGTAGGAATCCTTCATCGAGTCCAAACCTCCAGTTGAATTTTTCATTTTGCCAAAAGACAAATAGGAACAATCCGTAAAAAGTAACTTTTTTTATTCTAGCACGTTTTTAAAGTGAAAACAAGTTAAAACCCCCGGAAAACTGCTGTTTTTGCCGGAAAAAAGGGACTGCCTTAAAACTTATGTTTTAAGGCAGTCCCTTTTTCGATAAGACCGATGCTTTATATTAATCCGTTTTTATCAAGCATTTTTATGCCGCGACGCTGCTTAGCACAAAGCCGCCGTCCTTAACGCCAATGGAAACCATCGTCAGGTTCTGGTCGCACTGGTCGATCAAAAGGTTAGCAACTGCGTCCTCAATCTCCTTGCGGATGACCTTGCGCAGATCCCGGGCGCCGAATTTGCCGCCTTCGCCTTTTTGCACGATCAAATCCAGCACTGCCGGATCATATCCCAGTTTGATGCCTTTTTCAGCAAGCGGCTCCTTGAGTTCGTCCAGCATAAGCCCCGCGATCTTCACCAAGCTCTCATGAGACAGGGGGCTGAAGGCGACGACCTCATCCACCCGGGACAAAAATTCCGGACGCAGGAATTGGGAAAGGGCCTTGATCGCCTTTTCCTTAGCCATCTCCCCTTCTTCCTTGTTAAAGCCTAAAATCGCCGTCTTATCAG
>CALXBH010000052.1 GCA_944386475.1 uncultured Clostridia bacterium
CCGCCGTGGAGGATGCCTGCCGGATCGAGCATGTTATCAGCGCACAGAGCTTTGAGGCCATTAAAAACCACATCCGCACCGGTCACGTGGAAAACGCAAAATAAGCCGGAGGTCATTTTATGAAAGCCCGCATCCGGACCAAAGAAGAAATTTATCTGTATCATATCGCCCCGGAATCCGAAAAGGGGCTGTTGTTATCCAAAGGGCTTGATAAGCTGGGGCTTTCCTGCCGCTTTTTGGAGGACGGCTGCTGGACGCAGCCAGTAGGCTACTGCGTCGGCGCACCGGGATATCCCGAAAAAGCGTCGGAGGACGTTCCGCCGCAAAACCCGCAGGAACTTTTTTTAATGAAGGATCTTTCCCCTTCCCGGCGCGATCAGGTGCTGGCCGCCTTTCGGGATAAAACCCTCCCTCAGGTGGAGCTGAAGGCGATCGTCACCCCCCACAACCAGGCCTGGCCCCTGGGTAAGCTGATCGCCGAGCTGACAAAAGAACACGCCTGCATGAAAGCGTACGAAGCTTTGAAGGCTACAGCGGCCAGGGCTCGGGAAGCCCTTTTAAACGGCGGCGGGACAGAGGAGCTGAAAGTCCGGTTGGAGCAGGCGGAGGCTCTTTTAAGAAGCCGTACGCCGCACCCGGAGGAAGCTTATCACAAGGCAAAACAAGCACTGGAAAACAAACTCGCATAAAATACAGGGCTCAAGCCAGTTTGGCTTGAGCCCTGTATTTTCATTCTTATTGCTCCGCGTCCTGCTGGCGGATTTCCACCCGGCGAATTTTGCCGCTGATGGTTTTGGGAAGCTCGTCTACAAATTCGATCACCCGGGGGTACTTGTAGGGAGCGGTAGCGTGCTTGACGTATTCCTGAATCTCTTTTTTCAGTTCTTCAGAAGGTTTGTATTTGCTGGTGAGGACGATGGTCGCCTTGACCACCTGGCCCCGCACTTCATCCGGCACGCCGGTGATGGCGCATTCCAAAACCGCGGGATGCTCCATCAACACGCTCTCGATCTCAAACGGCCCGATCCGATAGCCGGAGGACTTGATAATATCGTCGGTGCGGCCTACATACCAGAAATAACCGTCCTCATCCCGGTAGGCGGTGTCGCCGGTGTGGTACATGCCGCCACGCCAGACGTTCTGGGTCAAAACCGGGTCGCGGAAATAGCCTTTGAAAATGCCGATGGTGGAGCCGTCTTTCCGGGGGCGGAGGACGATCTCGCCCACTTCGCCGTCCTTGACGGAGTTGCAGTTTCCGTCCACCAGATCTACGTTATAAAGCGGGGTAGGCTTGCCCATGGAACCGGGCTTAATCTGGCTGCCCACCAGGTTGGCCACCGTCAGGGTGGTTTCGGTCTGGCCGAAGCCCTCCATGACCTTTAAGCCGGTGACCTCCAAAAACTTTTTATACACTTCCAGGTTCAGCGCTTCGCCAGCTACCGTGACGTATTTTAACGAGGATACGTCATAGTCCGCCATTCCCTCTTTAATAAAGAAGCGGAAGATAGTGGGCGGCGCGCAGAAGGTGGTGATCTTGTATTTTTCAATCTTCTCAAGCAGATCCTCGGGGACGAACTTGTTAAAGTCGTAGACAAACAAGCCTGCCCGCAAAATCCACTGGCCGTAGATCTTTCCCCAAGCCGCCTTGGCCCATCCGGTTTCGGAAACAGTCAGATGCAGCCCGTCGGGATCAATGTTGTGCCAATGCTTGGCGGTTAAAATATGTGCCAACGGATAGGAGTAGCTGTGAACCACCATCTTGGGATAGCCGGTGGTGCCGGAGGTGAAATACAAAAGCATATCATCCTCGGCGTCGTTTAAAATCCGATCCAGATGGTCGGAGGCCTTGGGAACCTCCTTGTCAAAGCTGATGAAGCCGGGCTTTTCCCCCCGGACGATAAACTTTTTGATGGGCTCGTTGTAGGCCTCCTGCGCCTCCAAAATCCGGTCGGCAACATCATCTTCTCCGGTGACGACCACAGCCGAGATGGACGCCGCCTTCATCCGGTAGATGATATCCTTGGGCATCAGAAGATTGGTCGCCGGAATTGCCACCGCGCCGATTTTATGCAGGGCTAAGATGGCATACCAAAACTGATAGTGGCGCTTTAAAATCAGCAGTACCTTGTCCCCTTTTTTGATGCCGTAGGACAGGAAAAGGTTGGCTGCGCGGTTGCTTAATTCCCGCATCTCCCCAAAGGTAAAGCTGCGTTCCTCCCCATGCTCGTTGCACCAGACCATCGCCCGGCGGTTCGGTTCTTCCTCGGCGATTTTGTCAATAATATCATAACCAAAGTTAAAATGTTCCGGACAGTGAATATCAAAGCGGTTCAATACGCCGTTTTCATCATAACCTTCTGTGACAAATTGCTGATAAAATTCCATATTTCTACCTCCGTTTACTCAGCATGATGACGATGAAAGACACTGCCGCAATTTGTATAACACCATCATTTTACCAATATTCTGGCCCCATTATACTGGAATAATACACAAAAGTCAATGGAGGAATCCCCTAAATACTTTTTCGTATTACACGAATTTTCGTATTATCTTTTGCAAACAAAAAGCGGCGCTGAAAATATTACAAGGCTTATTTTTAAAAGAAAAATCAAGCCGAAACCTGATTATCCCTTGAAAACACTGTATCCACGGGCATTTCAGACAGGTCTAAACCGCCTCATTTACTACGATTTTACTACTGTTGAGTGAGCCTTGACACGCTGAAAGACC
>CALXBH010000053.1 GCA_944386475.1 uncultured Clostridia bacterium
ATAAACTTATCCGTCCTTACACACCAAGACACAACGGCAAAGTAGAGCGCAGCCACCGAAAAGACAATGAGGAGTTCTATGCCTCTCACCGTTTCTACTCCTTCGATGATTTCAAAAAGCAACTTGCCGTTCGCGAACGGGCTTACAACCATTTCCCTATGCGGCCTCTTAACTGGCGGTCTCCTAAACATGTTTTATCTAGTTTCTCTCATGTGTAACACTTCATTGACAAACCTACAAATTAAAACAAACCGCCCTGCTGAAGGCTTTTTTCAGCAGGACGGCTAAAGGGACGAAGAAGTTTGCCCTTCATTTTTTCTTTCTCATTTGCAGCTGGCGCACCGCTTTTGCCAGATAGTGGCCGGCCCAGACAAACAGTCCCATAGCGGCCAGATAGTCTAAAAAGAACAGCACAAGGGGCTCATCAAAGTCAAAAAAGACAAACTGGTTTTGCATAAACAGATATCCAGGGATTCCACGGCTTATAAAAGCATAAAGACCGTAAAGAGCGATGCCTCCCCCGATAACTCGAAGAACAATCCGGCGGGCCCGGGAAGGCTTTTTTACAAGCCGGCCAGCCATCCCCATCGTCCCGTTCCAGTGAATCCCAAGGTGCAGGGATAACAGCACAAAACCCCAATAGGCCGCGAGCAGATGGATGGTCCTTCCCATTCCTCGGCCGCCGCTGATGGGGAGAAAAGCAAACACCTCCCGGGAGATAAACAATGCGCTGACAAGGGAGCACAGCATCACAATAAGCACCAGTGCGGCCAAAACAGTCTGCAAAACGCGTATCGGTGTGTATTTTCCCCGGAACAAGCTTTTGCTCCAGCTGCGGTTTAACACGTGATGCAGGATGAACAGGACAAACATCCCTGCGCCGATCCACTCGTGGGCGGCCCTGCCAATGAGTTCAAAAGCCATGAGCAGCATCAAAAGGACGGTCATGGCAAGGTCTGCGCAAAGTTTGGCGATTGCCTTTGGCTTCATGGTGATTTCCTCCTGTTGTGGGAATGGATAAGGACGGTTCGTTTTATTCCTCCCGGATAAAATTCGTGTACACAAACGGGTCCCGGGGCGGTATGGGGATGCCAAGCTTGCTGCCCACTTCCTTGCATTTGAGGAAATAGGCCATGTTATGGCCTAAAAATTCCATGGTCTGCATTCCCTCCAGATCCTGCCGGACCTCTTCCGGCGTGGTGCCGTGTACCATGTTCCAGTAGCGGGAGGTGATAATTGGCATCTGCATCAAGCCGAAATACTTGTTCATCTGATCCCAGGTGGCGGTAGTGCCTGCCCGCCGGGCGGAAACAACCGCCGCAGCCGGCTTTAAAAAGAACCGGTTCCCGCCGCCGTTTAGGTCGGCGTAAAAGGCCCTGTCCAAAAACGAGGTGATCGCCCCGGAGGCCCCGGCCCAGTGCACCGGCGTGCCGAATACAAACCCGTCGTAATCTCCGGCCAGCTCTAAAAACTCGTTGACCGAGTCATCAAAGACGCAGCGATTTAAGCCGGTGCATTGGCGGCAGGCCGTGCAGCCCGAAAGCGGCTTTTTGCCGATCCAAAACAGATCGGTGTCAATTCCATTTTGATTGAGCACGCCGGACACAGCGCAAAGGGCCGTATAGGTACAGCCTTCTTTGTGAGGGCTTCCGTTTACCAGTAAAACTTTCATTGTAAAGGCGTATCCTTTCTTTGCTTGCTATAAAAGCGGTTATTTGTGGTGGGAGACGATCCAGTTTAAAATAGATTCGTCCTCAAACAAAATGTTTCCACCGCCGTGATAATTGCCGGTGATGCCCCGTTCGTTAAAATAGGCGTTATCCGGGATTTCCACCTGCAAAACAGCGTCGACTTCCTCGTCGCTCCAGCCCGCGTCTTCATAGGCGGCATGCAGGCCGTTATAAGCAGCCCTGGCCCGTTCGGAGCCATAGTATTCGTCGTTTTCCGCCATGAAGATGTAAACCGCCACCCCGTTTTCCGCGATGGGCGCAAATTCCCCGTCCCACTGGGAGGCCCCGTGGAGATAGGCGGCGTATAAATCGGGCCGCATGGCCACCGCCTGGGACATGGTCTCGCCCCCGGCGGAATAACCTGCTCCGTAAACCCTGTCAGGGTCTACGGAAAAGTGTTCGATAAAATATTCGGTCAGCTCAATAACCTGGCGGGCGGAGGTCTCCCCCCAGTCGGTGAGCTGGGCGGACACCACGATCATATCCTCCGGAAGTTCTGTCCAGCAGCGGAACCCCCGCCAGTTTAAATTGGAGCCGGAGGAATCTTCCCCAAACCACATCATGTCATAGCCGGGCATCACCATCATTAAGGGATATTCCCGGCTTTGGGTGTACCCCTCCGGCAGATAGTAGCTGTAGTGGATAGGCCCCTCGGCTCCGTTTAGGATCTGCTCAGCGATCAGGCCGGTTTGGACGGCCTCTTCCTCCGGCTGGACTTCTGCTTGTCCGGTGCTCGATGTGGATGTTATAGCCGCGGCTTCCGAGGAGGAGGATTCTTGGGAAGAGGATTCGCCCAGAGAACCGGTGCTTTCTGTTTCCACCGGTATGCTGTTCCCGGAACATCCGGCCAGGGACAGCAAGATCAGAGCCGTACAGAGGATCAGGGAGAGAAAATATTTCTTCATAGTAACCTCCCCTTAAAAACCTAGCCCCTCCAGCCAGGAGGCGACGTCCCCGGCGGCGTCGGCGACGGTCTGCTCACTGACGGTAAAGCCGTCCTCGATCACCGTGGCGCCTGGCTCCAATTCCTGGATGGTCTGGATGGTGCGGGAGAACCGGCTGCCGTTGTGGACGTTAAAGGGGATGAGGGTTTTGCCGGAAAAGTCATACTCGTCGAAAAAGCTGTACACAGCCATGGGCAGGTCGGCCCACCAGTTGGGGTAGCCGATAAAAATGGTGTCGTACTCGTCCAGGTTTTCTATGTGGGAGGTAAGCTCCGGCCGGGCGTTTTCCGCCTGCTCCTGGGCGGCGTAGTCGATCAGCTCCCTTCCGTCGGTGGGATAGACTACTGATGTGCGGATGGAAAACAGATCCCCGCCCACATTTTGCTGAATCATGTCCGCCACGGCCCGAAGGCGGCCCATCGCCTGGCCGTTCACAGTGGTGTAGCTGGCGGAGGCGATAGCATCCACGCCGCTGTTTTCCGCGGCGGTAAAATAGGCGATCAGGATTTTCCCATCGCCCGCCTGGGCGGTCTGGGCGGGGGCGTCCGCAGACTGGCTGGCGCTTTGTTGTCCCTCGCCGCTGGAAGCGCTGCAGGCGCTTAAGGAAAAGATCAGCGATGCGGAAAGCAAAGCGGCGAGGATTTTTCTCATCAAATGTTTCATAACCGTGACGCTCCTTCTCACGTTAAACTTTTCTGGTTTTGCCCATGTTGGTCAGCATTTCCACCGTTGCGGGGTCATAATGGGAGAAAAACAGGCTTTCGCCCTCGTCCAGACGGCGGATGGCCTCCATATCCTCCTCGCTTAATACAAAGTCGAACACGTCAAGGTTTTGCTCCATCCGTTCCTTGTGGGTGGATTTGGGGATGACCACCACATCGCTTTGCAGTAAAAACCGCAGAGCCGCCTGAGCAGAGGACTTGCCGTATTTGGCGCCGATCTCCACCAGGGTGGGGTTTGTAAAGAAATCCTTCCGTCCCTCGGCAAAGGGACCCCAGGATTCATGCTGTACGCCGTATTTTTTCATGTATTCGTGAGCGGTTTTCTGCTGCTGGAACACATGGGTTTCCACCTGGTTGACGGCGGGAGTTACCTCCGCAAACTGACACAGGTCGATCAGGCGGTCGGGATAAAAGTTGGATACCCCGATGGCGCGCAGCTTCCCGTCCTTATAGGATTCCTCCATTGCCCGGTAGGCGCCGTAGTAATCGCCGAAGGGCTGGTGGATCAAAAGCAGGTCGATATAATCGGTTTGCAGGTTTTGCAAGGATTTATCAATAGAAGCTTTAGCTTTTTCATACCCGGCGTTGGAGATCCAAACCTTGGTGGTGAGAAACAGCTCCTCTCTGGGAACGCCGCATTTTTTTACCGCGCTTCCCACCGCCTCTTCGTTGCCGTAGGACTGGGCGGTGTCAATGGCGCGATAGCCCACGCTGATGGCGTCCAGCACGCAGCGCTCGCACTCGGCATTGGATACCTGGTAGACGCCGTAGCCAAGCTGCGGCATTTTTACACCGTTGTTAAGGGTCACATATTGCATAGCGAAAACTTCCTTTCTGTGATTTCTGATTTTATTGTAACCTGTAAAACCTTGCTATAGAAGTCTCGATTCGTTATGCAGTGTGAAGCCAAAGGTTTCTGCTCAAAACAGCAAAAAAGGAGCTGCTGCAAACGAATGCTTGCAGCAGCTCCTATCCGGGAAACCGGCTATTTTTTCAGGTCATACCGAAGCCATAAAGCGCCGCCCTCCAAGGGTTTTGCCTGTTTTAGGGTAAACGCCACAGGGGCATGGGAGGGGAGAAAATCCGCTTTTTCAAAGATGGAAACAGAATCAGTGCCTCCGTCCGCCACCGGGGCGATCACAAGACTTAACTCGTCGATCAGGCCTTCCTGTAAAAAAGACCAGTTGACAATGCCTCCGCCGGCTACCATCAGCCGCTCGATGCCAAAAAGCGTATGCAGCTTTTGCAGCAGCAGGGCGCAGTCCAGCCGATTTTTCCCGGCGGTTATATAGGAAACACCTCGCTCCCGCAGATAGGCGCGGTAGGCCGGGGAGGCCTGCTCGGTTAAAGCCTCGATAACATGGGCCGCCGGACGGCCTTTTTTCTCAATGATGTTGCCGTTCCAGCCAAGGATGCCTGTGGGGTCAACCGAGACGATAAAATTCCCCAGTTCTTGGCCGCCGGCGTTTACATAATCCTCTTGAGAGACATTTTCGCCGCCCTCCGGCAGGGAAGGGGCCTTTCCGTCGGCATAGCCGCCCAGCATAGTGGTGGTGCCGTACAGCGTGGCCTGGCAGTGATAAAATCCCCGGAGGTTTCCGTAAGCGGAAAGAGCGGGGGCAGTATCCGGCGATGCAAAAAATGCGCCGTCGATCTTCCCGTCCAGGGAAGCGAGCATATGGCAGACAACAAAAGGACGTTCCATTTTTTCTTCTCCCTTGGTTTTTGTATTATTTAATTGCCGCGCCGTCCCGGAAGGCGTTGCCCACCTTTTCGCCCAGCACATGATAGGCGTTGTGCACCGGCTCAAAGGAGATGGGGCGGAATTTAGAAAGATCGAGCTTTTCGTCTTCCCCCAAAACGCTTTCATCAATGCTCACATTGACGATCTGGCCGATGATGTTCCCGTCCTCGTTTACCTTGAGGAATTTGCACTCCAGCGCCACCGGCAGCTCGTCGATGAGCGGCGCGTCCACAAACTCGCTTTTGGTCACATGAAAGCCGGATTTTTCCAGCTTGCGGGGCTCGGTGTTGGCGGAGGCGATTCCCACATAATCCGAGGGAACCACATGGGAAGCGTCGGCAAAGCTGACGGTAAACGCCCCTTTTTCCTTAATGTTGGCGGTGGTTTTGTGCCCGGCGCTTAAACAGAGCACTACTTTGTCCGCGTCGTACAGGCCGCCCCAGGCGGCGTTCATAGCGTCGGCGGTGCCGTCGCCGTTATAGGTGGCGATAATCAGCACCGGCAAAGGATACAGCCAGGGTTTAGCTCCAAAATTTTTACGCATGGGAAATTACTCCTTTCTTATTTCTGATCGTCTACCGGAGGCACCATCTCAGCGTATTTCTGAAGAAGCTCCGGCGTGCTTACATAGTAGCGTTTTTGTTTGTCCATAGCGGCGATTTCCGCCATTTCCTCATCGGTGAGAGTAAAGTCAAACAGGTCAAAGTTGTCTTTGATGTGGGCGGGATTTTTAGAGCCGGGGATGACAATGTTCCCGTCCTGGATATGCCACCGCAGGATGATCTGGGCGCTTGTTTTCCCGTATTTCTCACCGAGAGCTAAAAACACCGGTTCCTGAATCAGCGCCTTGTCCCCGTGGCCCAGGGGATACCAGGCCTGGATGACGATCCCTTGTTTAGTGAGGAATTCTTTCAGCTTCTTTTCCTGGGAGTAGGGGTGCACCTCGGTTTGCAAAACCGCAGGCTTTACTTCACAGACCGATAAAATCTCCTCAATCTGCTCCACAGTGAAGTTGGACAGGCCGATGGCCTTTACCTTGCCCTCTTTATAGGCTTTTTCCATCAGCTTGTAACCGGCAATGTAATTTCCGGCGGGCTGGTGGATTAAAAGCAGGTCGATGTAATCGGTGTCCAGCCGCTCCAGCGTTTTGTCCACCGCGTCGGCCTGCTCGTAAAAGCTGGGCCAGAGCTTGGTCTCCAAAAAGATCTCTTCCCGCCGAAGTCCCGACTTTTTCATGGCGCGGCCCACGGCTTTTTCGTTGACATAGGCGTTCGCCGTGTCGATCAGGCGGTAGCCGCATTCCAGCGCGCGAAGGACGGATGCCTCCGCCTCGTCCGGGGTGAGCAAAAAGGTGCCGATGCCCGCCATAGGCATTTTAACGCCGTTGTTTAAAGTTGCGTATTCCATCACAAATTCCTCCTAATATTTTATTTGGATGTTTGTGTATCCATCTTTTTAGCTTTGCAGGGTGTTCCTCCAAAGACCGCCGACATCTCCATCGTATCCAGAGCCTCATCCAGAGCTAAGACCTCCGCCGGGGTGAGGCTCACCTCGGACGCTTTGGCGTTTTCGTTCATCCGCTCTGTTTTGCGGGTGCCGGGGATCGGGACGATCCAGGGCTTTTTGCAGAGCATCCATGCTAAAGAGATCTGCGCCGGGGTGGCATCCTTTTCCTCCGCCATCTTGTGGAGCAGCGCCAAAAGCTGGCGGTTTTGATCCATGGCTTCATCCGTAAACTGGGGCATCCCAGCCCGGTAATCGTACTGAGGATCAAAGGTATCGTCTTTGCCATAACGGCCGGTGAGAAGGCCGTTGGCCATGGGGGAAAAGGCCACAAAACCGACGCCAAGCTCTTCCAAAACCGGGAACAGGGACTCATACTGCCGGGCCATCATGGAATAGCGGTTTTGTACCGCTGTTACAGGGCAGACGGCGTTCGCCCGGCGGAGGTATTCCTCGTTTGCTTCCGAAATGCCCCAGTGGGTGATCTTTCCCTCCCGGATGAGATCCGCCATCACGCCCGCTACTTCCTCGGGGGAGACCTTCGGGTCGATGCGGTGCTGGAAATACAGGTCAATGTGGTCGGTATTTAGCCGCTTTAACGAGCCTTCCACCGATTTTTTAATGGCCTCCGGCCGGGAGTCGGGAATCAGCGGAAGGGGAACCTTGCCGCTTTCAAAATCAAACCGCAGGCCGAATTTGGTGGCGATGACCACCTGATTTCGCACAGGCGAAAGAGCTTCGCCCACCAACTGTTCGTTAATATGCGGATCTTCCGATGTGCCGTAGACCTCGGCGGTATCAAAAAAGGTATAGCCCATCTCCACCGCCTGACGGAGCATCAAAACCGCTTGTTTTTCCTCGGTAGGCTTTCCGTAGCCGTGGGAAAATCCCATGCATCCCAGCCCTACGGCGGAGACAGACAGGTCTTTGCCCAATACTCGTGTCTGCATACTTGCTTCATCTCCTTATGATTTTATTGTACTCCCGGCGGCAGGGAAAGGGAAGTCTCTGTTGGTTATGCAGTGAAAACCCAAAGGTTATGATGCCCTGTGATTGGTCTATGTTAGCCGGTTCCAGGTGTGAAAATACATCCCCAAAGAAACCGGAAGCATGATGACCTCCACCGCCAGCTGAGTCCAGATCATGCCGTATAATCCGACAGTCAGGTTCATGATGATCAGCAGGGGAATGTTGAGAAGCCCCTGGCGGCTGAAGGTGAGGACAGCGGACGCGCCGCCCTTGCCCATGGCCTGCAGGGTGTAGCTGATGAGGAAATTGGCCGAGGTCAGCGGCACCGCCAGGCAGGCGATCCGCAGAAACTGAGCGCCCAGGGCGCTGGTCTGCTCCTCAGGAATAAACAGGTGCAGGATCTGGGGCGCGAAGACGGCAAAGCAAATGACAAAGCAGGCGGACATAACAATAGCCGTTTTCCAGGAGAATACCGAGACTTTCCGCATCCGCTGGTAATCCCCGGAGGCGAAATTATAGCCCACTAACGGCATAAACCCCTGGCACAGTCCCATAGAGACGTTTAGGGGGAGCTGGTCAATCCGCTTGACAATGCCGTAAGCCGCCACCGGGATATCCCCATAGCCGGAAGCCAGCCGCACCATTACCATGTTGGAGGCATTTCCTAAAGTGGTGGCCAGCGCGGAGGCCAGCCCTACCGAGAAAACAGGCCCGGTAAACCGGAGGGTGAAATACCGGGGGTGCAAAGAGACTGCTGTTTTACCTTTCAGCCGGTGGAACTGTATGACAAAAAACACCACCGAGGCGGCGTTGGAAAACGCCGTGGCGATAGCCGCCCCCGCCACATCCAGATGGAAGAGAAAAATCAGCATCGGGTCCAGCACTACGTTGAGAATGCCGCCGAACATCATCCCGGCGCTTGCCTGTCGGGCGTGGCCCTCGCTGCGCAGCAGGTGCCCCAAAGTCAGGCTGACCATGGTGGGCACTCCGCCCAGCACCACTACCCAAAACAGATAATCCCGGGCATAGCCAAAGGTGTCCGGGCTGGCCCCCAGGAAATTTAAAAGGGGCGCGTGGAACAGATAGGTCAGCGCTGAAAACAACAGCGTCGCCGCCGCCCCGCCCCATACGCTGAAGACGGCCACATGTTTCACGTCCTCGCGGTTTTGGGCTCCCAACATCCGGGAGATCAGGCAGCATCCGCCCAGTCCAAACAGGTTCCCCAAAGCGGTGAGCAGGTTAAACCAGGGCGATACCAGCGACACCGCCGCCACCATGGCGGGATTGCCGATCTGACCGATAAAAAAGGTGTCGGCCAGGTTGTAGATCATTGTCACCACCTGGCTGATAATGGTGGGGATGGCCAGCGTAGCCACTGCTTTTGGGACAGCCATCTCCTCAAATAAGAATTTTTCCGATGTTTGCTTCATGGTGTGGATAGTCCTTCTTTCCCAATAGGATGGAAAAACAAAAAGGCAGGCACTTCCCGCTTGATGGAGGGGAAGGCCTGCCAAGTAAGTTTTTTAATTACCGTTAAATATCTGAGCCAGCCAGCTGTCATAGGTGGGGATCCAGTCGCCCCGGGCGCCGAAACCGTGGGGCATCCCGTCTAATTGCAGGCGCTCTACCGAAACGCCTGCCTCCTCTGCCGCGTCGGCGTTGGCGAGGAACTGCTCATAAAACGGGTCGCGGGTGCCGTAGCAGTAAAAGGTGGGCGGAAGATTGCCGGAACGCAATAGCCCCACATCGGTGGTGCCCACGCTGAGGCGTCCGTAAAAGGAGTAGATCATCCCGCAGGCTGCCGCGTCGGCGGAAATTTCGTCCAGCCTGTCCGGCTGATAGCCTTCGTCCAGCGCCGTGCCGTTTATCTGCCCGTCGAAGTTTAACAGCATCTCGCCGCTTAAAATCCCGCCGGCGGAAAAGCCCATCACGGCGATGTCCTTTTCATCGATGCCGTATTCTTCGGCGTGGGCGCGGACAAACCGCACCGCCCGGGCCAGATCCAGCGCGCCCTCCTGCTGGGTATAGGGGCGCAGCCGGTAGTCCACCACAAAGCTTTGATAGCCGAGGGCGCTGAGGGCTTCGGCCACATCCACGCCCTCCGGCTGGTCGCTGCGGAACTGGAACGCGCCGCCGGGGCAGATGAGCACCGCGCCTTTGACCTTAGTCCCCTCCGGCACGGGAAAGCTGGTGAGATAGGGCCTGAAATCCGGGTCGTCGGAATAGCCGCCGTTGTTTTCGGTGTATTCGGTGACGGCGGGGGCGTTCCCCTCTTCCCACAGATACAGCACCTGCTGCTCATGAGGGGTCACCGTGGCGGTAGCCACCGTATTGCCGTCCCCGCTTTCGGGGACATAGGCAGTACCGGAAAGGGAAAGGCTGTCGGCCCAACCGGTGATCTCTTCCTCCCCTGCGTCCGGCGGGAACAGCAAAGCGCTGTTCCCCAGAAGGGCGCCGGGCGCAAGCTGGGAAATGGCCGAGAAGACGGAATCGGCACCGTTGCCCTCACCGGTGACAAAGGGATAAATCGTCCGGGCGCCCAGGTCGTTAGCGGAAAGAAAAGACTGTACTTCCTCCGGCAGGGCGCTGTTTTCTGTTTCAAAGCCTAACAGCACGAATTCATAGGAGCTGAAATCGCCGGAGGTATCATCTCCAATTTTTAACTGGTCGCCGCCCAGTGTTTCCTGCAATAGGGAGGCGGCTCTTTCCACGCCGCCGTCGCCGTCAGGGAGATAGGCGATCAGGATGTTGGAGCCGCTTCCTTCGCCGGAAGAGCCCGTTCCCTCGGCTTCGGAGGGGACCAAAAGCGCCGTCGGTTGGGAAGAAGCAGGGGAGCCGGAGGCAGCGCTGATACCGGAAGAAACGCTTATGCTGGAGGCAGTACTCATACTGGAAGTTGCGGGGGATTCACCGGTGCAGGCGGCAAGCCCGCACAAAAGTGTGATCGCCAAGGCAATCGGCAGGATCCGTTTCATGGGAGAAATCTCCTTTCCTTATGGTTTACAGGCCAAGTCCGTCCAGCCATTCCTGCACATCTGCTTCCGAAACACTGGAGCGGAAACGCATACCCTCCTGCCAGTCGCCGGTGCCGGCCATCTCTGCCAGCAGCTCGCCGCTCTGGCCTAACCCGGAGCTTGCGGAGGTGCAGAAAGGAATCACGGTTTTGCCGGTGAAGTCGTTAGCTTCCACAAAGGTATCCACCGGCCAGGCGGCAATCCCCCACCAGATGGGGTAGCCGATAAACACGGTGTCGTATTCGTCCCAGTTGTCCACCGTGTCCCGTACCAGCTCTACATCCCGGAGGCTTTCATCCGCATATTCCCGGGAGACCCGGCTGTCCTCGTTGCCGTAGTTTAAGTCTTCGCTGGTGTAGGGATCGGCCGGCTCCAGCTCAAACAAATCGCCGCCCGTGGCCTGGGCGATCAGGTTCGCGGCTTCCTCGGTGTTGCCGGTAGCGGAGAAGTACACCACCAGCGTTTTCCCGTCGGCGGTTTCCGAAGCATCGCCGGTTTCCTCACCGGCTGTGGAGGCATCCTCTCCCGCCGGGGAAGAGTTTTCCGATAAGGACGAGGCTTCTGCCGCAGAAGAGCTTTCCGACAGCGAAGAGCTTTCCAGTGCGGCGGTCTGGGAGCCCTCCGCCTGGGAGGAACCGGAGGGAGTTTCGCCGGTGCAGGCGGCGAGGCTTAATGTCATCATAAGCCCCATCAGTAGTGCGGTTAATTTTTTCATGTTGACTGCTCCTTTCATTCAAAACACTCGTTAAAGATCTCGAGGATCTCCTCGTGGGTCATTTTTTTGTAGCTGCCCGCCGAGATCCCGCAGGAGTCCGCGATTTCCTTTAACATGGCTTTATCGGTAACGCCCAGCTCTTTTAGCGAGGTGGGCAGGCCGATTTCTTTGATAAAGTCCCCTAAAGCGTCAATGCCTGCAAGGGCCAGCTGTTCGTCGGTTTTTCCCTCCCGGGAGATTCCCCAGACGTTTTGGGCAAACCGCACAAACTTGGGAAGGCCCTCTTTGTAGATGTGGCGGTAATACACCGGATGCAGCACCGCAAGGCCCCGGCCGTGGTTGCAGTCGGTGTAAGCGCCCAGCTGATGCTCCATGTTGTGACATTCAAAGTCGCATTTCTTGCCCATTTTGATTATCCGGTTTTCCGCCATGGTGGAATCCCACATCAGGTTGGAGCGGGCGGCGTAATCCTCCGGGTTTTGAATGGCGGCCCGCAGGTTGCGGATGACGCTTTTCATCAGCGCCTCCATGATATCGTCGGAGACATTGTCTTCATCGGGCTCGCTGAAATAGGTTTCCATAATATGGCTTAAAATATCGAATCCGCCGGATACCATCTGCCCCACCGGTACGCTGTAGGTATAGGTGGGATCCATCAGAGCAAACTTGGGATTGAGTTTGGGGTAATCCCGGCCGGTTTTGATCTTCTTTTCCTCGTTGGTGATGACCGCGCCGCCGTTGCTCTCGCTGCCGGTGCCCGCCACGGTGACGATCACCCCTAAGGGAAGAGGCTCCACGTCGATGACGCCGGGGCGCGCCCAAAAGTCCTCCCAGATATCGCCCTCATACCGGGCGGCCAGAGAGATCGCTTTGCAGCAGTCCATAACGCTGCCGCCGCCCACCGCCAGGATCATGTCCACGTTGTTTTCCCGGGCGAGCTTTGCTCCCTCCTGCACTTTTTGATAGGTGGGGTTTGCCATAATGCCGGGGAACTCCACAATGGTTTTTCCCGCGGCGCTTAAAAGATCGGTGACTTCGTCGTAAATGCCAGTCCGTTTAATGGAGCCGCCGCCGTAAGCCAGCAGGATGGACTCCGCTTTTTTGGTCAGGCAGGAGAGGTACTCCTTTACGCAGCCCTGCCCGAAATAGACTTTGGTGGCGTTTTGAAAGATAAAGTTGTTCATAAAAAAGGCTTCCTTTCTTGATGGTTCCTATTGTTACATCTGCGCTTCCCAAAACCGGACGGCATCATCGATCCAGCCCTCGGCCACTGTGCCGGTGCCGAGTCCGAACCCATGGCTTAAGCCGGGGTAGTGATGAAATTCGGTGGGGATCCCCAGATCGCTTAGCGCCTGGATGCGCCGCTCCATGGTACGCCAGTTGGCGATCCCGTCGTTTTCCCCTACGCAGGCATAGGTGGGCGGGTCGTTTTCGGTGTAGTCCGAGTGGCCGGTATACTGCATCACCACCGCGCCGGGGCGGGGCAGATCGTCGCCGCCGAACGCGGCCGGGCCGTAGGAACCAAGCCAGGCGGCCATCCGGCCTCCTGCCGAACCGCCCCACAGGGAATAACAATCCGTGTCCACCTGGAGCTCTTCGGCGTGCTCAAAGATAAAACTGATAGCCCGGGCCAGATCCTCGCAGGCGGTCTGGGAGCCGGGGCGGTAGATTAAGGCAAAGGCGTTGTAGCCTTTTTTGGACAGCTCCAGCGCGTGGGGGAAGCTGTCCTGCATGGCGCCTACATAAGCAAAGCCGCCGCCTGCGTTGCATACGGCGAATTTTTCGCCGGGCTTGCCTTTAAAAAAGAACAGCCCTGTGTCTTCTTTTTCCGGATCGGCCGCTTTTTCCTCATCAGTGTAGATGTCGTAATAAACGGTCTCTCCCGCCTGGGCGCGCCCCTTCAGGTAATTTGCAATCTCCACGGTTTTGTCAGGGTCGATGTTGTTGTACCAGGTAAGTTGTAAGTCTCCCAGGGTATCGCCGCTTCTATACCAGTCGTCTACCGGGAAGATCAGCCGTCCGTACCCGTCAAAAACCGGATCGTTTATCACGTCCTGTATGGGCGTATCGGCGGTGTAAAGACCTTCGGTACCGGATGTTGTCTGCACGGCGCTTTCACCTCCTGCATCCTGCCGGACGCTTTGGGATGAGGCGGTCGGATCGGAATTGATACTGGCCGGATCTTGTGCCCAGCATCCGGACAGGCAGCATGCTAAGCAAAGGAGCAGGGCCGTTAAGCCCGTTTTTCTCATGTTTTGCTCACCTGCCTTTCTTTTTCCTCTGTTTTTATTATAAAAAAATCGAGGCTTCATCAGAAGTCTCGATTCGTTATGCAGTATATACCATATGGTTAATAGAGGGACTTTTTTATCCGGCGGAGACCTTTTCCACCGCGCTTAAAAACTTCTTGACAGTAGCGGACGGCTGAGGGGAATGGAGCAGGCCGAAGGGGATGGTATACCCCCAGTCCACCGGCAGGATCTTTAAAAGGGGATGCACATACCGCCAGTTTTCAATGGCCATCAAGACACAGTTGTTGTTTTCGCACTGGTTAAAGGCCGCCACGTCGTAAAAATCAAAATCGATGATGTGGACCTGGGGATGGTTTTTCCAGAGGTCGTCCCGCAAAAGGTCTACATAATGGCTCCAGTCCCGGCGCATGAGCATCAGGTTCTCCCCGTAAAGGTCCTGTATGGTCAGCTTGTCCTTCCCCGCCAGCCTGTGGTGGACGGACACCGCGCAGCAGATAGGCTCCCGGGAGATTTCAAGCCCCTCGCACTGGCGCAGATGCAGCATGGTCTCGTCAAAGATCCCCGCCACTACATCAATATTCTGCCCCAGGTTCCCCAAAATTTCCCGGGCGTTTTCCGGGGTGTTTTCAAAGGGGACCAGCTGGAATTTTACGTTGGGGCAGTATTCCTGCACCTTGGGCCATAGATCTACCAGCACCTGAGCCGGCGTCATGGGGGAGGTGCCGATGCGGATAACGCTGTCTGATTCCTGCATGGCGTTTTTAGCCCGGGTGACGGAATCCTTGCAGTACTGGATAATATATTTGGCGTCCTGATATAGCGACTGTCCGGCTTTGGTCAGCCGAAGGCCACGATGGGTGCGGACGAAAAGCTGCAAATCAAGGCTTTCCTCCAAAAGATTGATCTGCTTAATCACGGCGGGAGGGGAGATGAAAAGCTTTTCCGCGGCTTTGTTAAAGCTTCCTGAATCCACCACGCAGAGGAACGTTTCCAGCTGGGGGTTATACATCCGCATCACCATTCTTTCTAGCATAATCTGACAAGTATATTGTAGGGGGATTCTTGTGTTTTGTCAATTACTTCCAAAATAATGGATGGCGGTTTTATAAGAACTTTTTGGGGGAAGCAAAAGCAGCCGCCCGCAAAACTGGTTTTGCAGGCGGCCGCTTGCAGCTGGCTGTAGGCTTTTTATGAGTAAAACGCGTTTTTTAGGCTACAGATTCTCCTTAAAAAATGCTTCCATAGCTTGCAGGCTGGCGTCTTCGTCGCCGCCTTCAACCGTAACGGTGACGATGTCGCCGCATTTGATGCCAAGGCCCATCAGGGTCATCAGCCGGGTGGCGTCAGCGGATTTGCCATCTGCTTTTGCAACCGTCACCCTGCTGCTAAGGGCCTTGGCCGCTTTGACCAGCAAACCGGCGGGACGGGCGTGAACGCCCACAGGATCGGTAATCACATATTGAAACTGTTTCATGTCTTGCACACTCCTTTGATGTTTAAAATTTTTAAGCTTGCAGGCTTTCGCCGTTTGTCTGGATGACCTTTTGGTACCAGCCAAAGGATTTTTTCTTGTACCGGTTTAAGGTGCCGGTGCCGTCGTCGTTGCGGTCCACATAGATAAAGCCGTACCGTTTTTTCAGTTCCGCCGTGGAGGCGCTGACAAGGTCGATGCAGCCCCAGGGCGTATACCCCATAACTTCCACGCCGTCCTCAATAGCTTCCCGCACCTGCACCAGATGATCGTTCAGATACCGGATGCGGTAGTCGTCCTCTACCGTAGGCTGGCCGTCCAGCCCGGTTACCAGCTGATCCACCGCCCCCAATCCGTTTTCCACAATAAACAGCGGCTTTTGATAGCGGTCATAAAAGCGATTGAGGGCATAGCGAAGCCCCTTGGCGTCGATCTGCCAGCCCCATTCGGAGGCGGGCAGGCAGGGATTGGGAACGCCGCCGATAATATTGCCAGGACCGCGCTTTACCGACGGATCCGCCGTTTCACAGGCACTCATATAATAGCTGAAGGAGACAAAATCCACCGTATTTTTGAGGATTTCTTTGTCCTCTTCAGTTATTTGAAGGTGGATGCCGTTTTCCCGAAAAAAGCGTTTCATATAGCCGGGATACTTCCCCCGGACATGGACGTCGCCGAAAAAGTCGTTTTTGTGTTCGGCCTCCATCGTGGCGATGACGTCGTCCGGGGACGGAGTCAGGGGATAGAGGGGCATACTTAAAATCATGCAGCCGACTTTTGCATCCGGTATCATCTCGTGGGCGATTTTGGTGGCCAGCGCACTGGCCACCAGCTCGTGGTGCACCGCCTGATAGAGGTCCTGCTGGCTGAGTTTTTGCTTGTCGGTATAGATTCCGCCGCTGGAAAAGGGCTCGTGAAGGACGGAATTAATTTCGTTAAAGGTCAGCCACAACTTGACCCTGTCTTTATACCGATTAAAAATTGTGCGCACAAACCGCTCGTAAAATTCGATCATCTTCCGGTTCACCCAGCCGTTATAGGCGGTGGCCAGATGCAGCGGCGTTTCATAATGGGAGATAGTCACCAAAGGCTGGATGCCGTATTTTAAGCACTCGTCGAATAGGTCGTCATAAAACTGGAGACCTTTCTCGTTGGGGGTTTTCTCGTCGCCGTTTGGAAAAATACGGCTCCAGGCGATGGAGGTGCGGAACACCTTAAACCCCATCTCGGCAAACAGCTTAATATCCTCTTTATACCGGTGATAAAAGTCGATGCCGATCAATTTCATGTTGTCCGGCGTAGGCTCCTTGGTGATGGGGCCGCGGATGCCGCCCGGCGTCACATCCTGGATGCTCAGGCCCTTTCCGTCTTCGTTATAGGCGCCTTCGCACTGGTTGGCCGCCACTGCGCCGCCCCATAAAAATCCGTCTGGAAATCGCATATCCATCTTTCTTCCCTCCTTGTTATTTGGCCTGGATAACAGGCTCTTTTGGACTTACTGTTTTATCTATTACAGGAATGATCTCGGCATAGTCATCTGCATTGGTGATGATAACGGGCGTTACGGTGTCAAAGCCCTCTGCCGCAATCGCAGTCAGGTCGAACTCCAGCAGCAAATCCCCCTGATGGATAGGCTGTCCCTCTTTTACATGGACAGTAAAGTGTTTGCCGTTTAAGCTCACTGTTTCCAGCCCCACATGGATGAGGAGTTCCACGCCGCTGTTCGAGAGAAGTCCCAGGGCGTGATGGGTGTCGGGGACTGTCTCCACCTTGCCGTCAAAGGGGGCGTATACTTTTCCCTCGGTGGGGATGATGGCCACACCTTTTCCCAACACGCCGGTGGAGAAGGTCTCGTCGTTTACCTGCTCCAGAGGAACGGTTTTTCCGGCTACGGGAGCGCCGATGGTCACAGCGCTGTCCGGCAGAGTTTTATTGGCAGGGGTTCCCGCCTTATCCGCAGGGGCGCCGCCGCTTCCCACCGCGGTTTCCGGATCCTTAAAACCGATCAACCAGGTCAGGACAAAGGAGAGGACAATGGAAATCACCGCGCAGATAACCGCCATTACAAAGTTATTAGATCGCTCTGCGCTGACGAAGATGGGCAGGGCCAGCAGGGAGGGGGAGGCAAAGGAGCTGGCGGACACATTAAGGATCCCGGCAATCAGGCCGGTGATGCCGCCTGCGATACACACGGCGGCCAAGGGCCGTTTTAAAGGCATGGTTACGCCGTATAGGCCGGGCTCGGTGACGCCGGCAAACAAGGCGGATACACCGGAGGAAGCGGCGATCTGTTTTAAACCGCCGTTTTTGGATTTAAACGCCACAGCCAGGCAGGCGGCGCCCTGGGCCAGGTTGCTGATGAGCATGGCGGGCAGCATCAAAGATTCGCCGGCAGGGGTCTCCAAAGCGGCAAAGACAACCGGGATAAACGCCCAGTGCATACCGGTCATGACGATAAAGGGCATGGCCGCCGCCATAATGATATAGGCCAAAATGCTGACATGGGATTGGATGAACACCAAAACAGCAGCCAAACCGTTGCCGATAAACGATCCAAGCGGGCCTAGCAACAGGAAGGCGACCGGCGTGGAGATCAGGATGATCAGCATGGGCTTTAAAAAGTTCTTGGTGAAGGAAGGGGTAATCCTCTCGATCAGCCGTTCAATATAACTCATCACCCAGGCGGTTAAAATCGCGGGGATGATGCTGGAGGAGTAGTCAAAATTAGTAACGGGGATGCCTAAGAAATTGGTGCCGCCTTCGGCTCCCGTCAGGGAGATAAAATTGGGGTGGATTAAGATCGCCACCACAGCGGTGACCAAAAATGGATTGGCGCCAAACTTTCGGCCGGCGGAAAAGGCCACCAGAACGGGCAGGAAGTAAAAGGCCGTGTTCCCGATGACGCTCAGTAGCTGCATGGTGGGATTATCGGCAGAGAAAAACCATCCCAGGATGATATTCAGCACCTGTATCATACCGGCGCCGATGATGGCGGGAATAACGGGAGACATGCTCCCCGCGATGGCGTCTAAAATAATAGAGAAGGGATTGCCCCGTTTAGCGGATGTGGAGGACTTGCCTTCTTGGTCACTGAAATTCCCCAGCTTTAAAAATTCGTTGTAGCATTTGGAAACCTCGTTGCCGATGATAATCTGGTACTGGCCGCCCTTTTTCATGATCCCCACAACGCCGGGAATCGCTTTGATTTGCTCGTCGCTGACGTCTTTTTCGTCTTTCAGAACGAAGCGGAGGCGGGTCATACAGTGGGTCACACTGACGATGTTTTTCTCTCCTCCCAATCGCTCCAGGATCTGTTTTGCTGTTACTGTGTAGTCCATACAAAATTCCTCCTAAAGGTTCGGTAATGTTGGATTTGCTCATGGAGGCGTTTTAATCGCCGGAATGGCTGCTGAAGAGCCTGTCCCAAGGACTTTGTGTTTGATCTTATTATATAAAAAGTCAAACATAGACAGAAGATTCTGTTCGTTATGCAGTATATACCCTTGGGTTACAACTTGTGGCTGTTTGTTTTTAATTTGCGCAAAATACAGACAGATATTCCCCTTTGAATAATCGAATAGCTCAAACGAAGGCGCTGGCAGCGGCTGCCGGCGGAGGTTGTGAAGATTTTTTGCCCTTGTTTTAATCATTCGCTAACATAACGCCATCATTTCCAAAACAGGCGGGGCCTAACATAAAATCACCATAAGAAAATCTTTTAATTTATGAGACATAAGAAAGGAAGATCATGATGGCAAACTTTTTGAAAAACGCATTTGAGGACATGAAAGAGAGCGCGAAAGCACAGCACGAAGTGGATAAGGCAAACTTGGAGGCGGTAAAAGCCGAGGCTAAAGCCCGGTGGGAAGAGGCAAAGGCACAGAGCAATCCGAAAATCCGCAAAGCCGCCGATCAGGCTAAATGGGATGAAGCGATTGCTCAGGCAAAAGAGCGAATCGCTCAGGCCCAGGAACGGATCGACGCTGCAAAGAAGGGGAAGGAAGATTAAAATATTTTGCCTGGCCTGGGTGCAAAGATGTGTGCTCAGGCCTAAATTTTGCCGTTTTTTGCTGAAAGGCAAAAACGCAAACAAAACTTTAACATCTCTGTGTTATAATAAAATACATTCAGTACGAGGAGGAGAGATCCGTGTTTCAAATATTAGTGGTGGAAGATGACCGGGAACTGAATAAGACTGTGTGTTCTTATCTGAATCAGAATGGTTACAATGCCCATGGATGCTTAAGCGCAAACGAAGCCTATGACACCATGTATGGCGGCACTTTGTTTGACCTGATTATCTCCGATATTATGATGCCGGGAATAGACGGGTTTGAATTTGCCAAAACCGTCCGGGAATTAAACCAGGAGATTCCCATCCTGTTTATGACGGCGAGGGATGATTTTGCCTCCAAGCAGCGGGGCTTCAGGGTCGGTATCGACGATTATATGGTCAAGCCCATTGATTTGGATGAGCTGCTTTTGCGCATCGAGGCTTTGCTGCGCCGGGCGAAAATTGCCGTTAGCAAAAAGCTGACGGTGGGAAGCCTGACGCTGGATGCAGAGGAACACACCGCTTATCTGAACAATGAAGAAATCCCCCTGACGGTGCGGGAATTTAACTTAATCTATAAGCTGCTTTCCTATCCGAAAAAGGCCTTTACAAGGTCCCAGCTGATGGATGAATTTTGGGACAGCGCATCGTCTTCCGGCCCCAGAACGGTGGATGTGTATATGACAAAATTGCGGGATAAGTTTTCAGACTGCCACGACTTTGAGATCGTAACAGTTCATGGACTGGGATATAAGGCGGTACTGAAATGAGCGGGAAAAACAAACGGGGCATCCGATGGCTGTTTGCTTTGCGTCGGTATATCATTTTTTTCCTGCTGATGGCGTTTGTCATTAGCTGCTGTATGATTTTGTTTCTGAATATGATGACAAGATCCACAGGTCTGGAACTGACAAAGGCGCATATCGAGCAGGCCGCCAAGGTAACCTTTTTAAATGTGGCGCTGTTGAGCTTTTTGTGTACCGTGATTGATGGCGTCCGGCGAAAATTTATGGTGGACCGTCCGGTGAAGAAAATCGTAAAAGCGGCAAATCAGATGATGAAGGGGGATTTTTCCGCGCGGATACCCTCCCTTTACAGCGTGGATAACGCGGATGGATTTGGCGCTATTGCCGACTGTTTTAACAAAATGGCAGAAGAGCTTTCGGGCACCGAGACACTGCGTACGGATTTTATCGCCAATGTCTCCCACGAGTTAAAGACGCCTTTGGCGGTGATTCAAAACTACGGCAACATGCTTCAGCAGCCGGATTTGCCGGAAGAAAAACGGCTGGAATATGCCAAAGCTGTTACCGATTCTTCCCGCCGTCTTGCCAATCTGATTACGAATATTTTGAAACTTAACAAGCTGGAAAACCAGCAGATCTATCCAAAAGCCAAGCCCTATGATCTGGGAGAACAGCTATGTGAATGCCTGCTCGCTTTTGAAAACGCCTGGGAAGAAAAAGAGCTGGAGATTGAAACGGATATTGAGGAAGGCGTGCTGGTGGATACGGATGAGGAACTTTTATCCCTTGTTTGGAACAATCTGTTTTCCAACGCCGTTAAGTTTACACAGCCGCATGGTAAGATTTCCCTTTCCCTTCAATTGGAGGGGGAATTTGCCGTGGTGAAAGTTATCGATACCGGCTGCGGCATACCTCCGGAGGTGGGCAAGCACATTTTTGAAAAGTTTTATCAGGGGGATACCTCTCACGCCACTCAGGGAAACGGTTTAGGGCTTGCGCTGGTAAAACGGGTGATCGACATTGTAGGCGGGGATATCTCCGTCAGCAGTGAAGTGGGAAAAGGCAGCGCTTTTACAGTAAAGCTCAGGAGGGGGCCGAATGGAGCGGCTTAAAGCAGTTTTAAAGAAATTATTCTTTCTTCCGCCCCTGCCCACCGTTTTAATCGCCGTGCCCTCCTTTGTTTTGGTGTTTGTCATGCTTGGCATAGGAGATCATTCCGTTCTTGCTTATCTGGCGTATGTCCTTTCGGCATATGCGATGACGATCACCATCACAGGGCTTCCCGGCATTATCGAAGCCATACAGAACGGGTTTCATGGAATGCCGCTAATCAAAAAGCTCCGCAGCATTCCTTTTGGAAACCGCTTGCTTGACGATGAGATCTTCCGGTCAGAAATTACTCTTTACGGCGGGCTGCTTGTCAATCTATTATATGCGGCGATGAATCTGTTTTCGGGTATTCGGTATCACTCTACCTGGTTTATTGCGCTTGCATTTTACTATATTCTGCTTTCGGTTATGCGCGCCATGCTTGCTCGCTATGTTCATCGCCGGTCAGTGGGAGAGGATGTTCTATCCGAGTTTAAGCGCTACCGTGCCTGCGGCATCATTTTGCTTTTCATGAACCAGGCTTTAGTAGGGATTATCGTCTCTATGGTGGTCAAAAACCGAGGCTTCTCTTATCCTGGATTTATGATCTATGCAATGGCGATGTACGCTTTCTATATTACCATTTCAGCGATCATCAACGTGGTAAAGTATCGCAGGAAAGGCAGCCCTGTCATGTCGGCCGCAAAGGTCATCAACTTAACTGCGGCACTGGTATCCATGCTCTCTTTGGAAACCGCTATGCTTGCCCAGTTCGGCAGTGATGAAACGGAGTTCCGCCGCATTATGCTGGCTTCTTCCGGCGGCGTTATCTGCGCCATTGTTCTGACTATGGCGATCTATATGATTGTCCGGGCCACCAAACAGCTGAAAAAATTACAAAATACGGGTTTATAAACCTAGGGCTATTACTTTACTTGTAAAAATGATCGTTTGTTTATGATTATAGAGACATTCTGTGAGTTAGAAAGGAAGATGAATTTATGGAAAACAGGAAGGATACGTTTACCTATACCTACTCTGCCGCACAGCAGGAGGAAATTGAGAATATCCGTAAAAAGTACATGCCGAAAGAACAGGATAAAATGGAGCAGCTGCGGCGGCTGGATCAAAGTGCGACAAAAAAAGGCACCCTTATTTCCCTTGTGGTGGGGATTATCGGCTGCCTGCTTTTGGGAGTGGGGATGTGCTGTACCATGGTTTGGATGGAACAGCTTTTCATCCCCGGCATTATCATCGGTGTCATCGGGATTGCAGCTGTAGCCGTGGCCTATCCGGCATATATCAGCATCACTAAAAAAGAACGGGAAAAAATAGCACCGCAGATTTTAAAGCTGACTGAAGAGCTTTCACAGCCGGAGTAAAAAGGAACTGCCCGCAAAATTTTTGTTTTCCGCTAAAACCCCACTTGTCATTCAGTATACTATACTGAATGACAAGTGGGGTTTACAGGTTAATCTTGGTTGATAAATTTCTTTTTATTGGACATTGTGGCTAAAATATGGTAAACTGAAGGCGAAGAAAATCCCGGCGCTGCGACCGGGAAATCGGCTGGTTAGTAGATGCGGATTCACAAATAAATCCAGGACTATTATGTTTATAGATCGTTTCGGCTTGTGATTTGGCATAGACGATGCCATTACAGGGCTGTAGATGAAATAACAGCGTTTGCAGCTATTGCTATAATGGCCTCCGCAGGCTTTGACCGTTGCGGGCTAGTAATTCGCGTGGTAAAAAAGGAGGGTTTCTTATGTTTCGGTTATTATCAAAATTGGCGGCGGCAGTGATGGCCGCAATGCTTTTAACCTCGTGCGCCATGCCTTCGTCTTCTTTTGAGGCGGATACGTCGGACACGGCCAGTTTGCCATCCTCTTCGGTGATGCAGAGCGTATCTGAAGAACCTCCCCTGTCATCGGCAGAAGGAGTGTCCAGTGAAGATTTCCTTTTCTCTCCTATTACCGTTGACGAGCTATGTGGACAAAGTGTGCGGGATGTTTATGAAATTGACAAGAACTGTGTGGAGGAGCTGAACAAAGATTTAAACGCCTGCAATGCGGCCCGCGGGAATATTATCTATAAGTATAGGGAACAGTGGAAGGCGGAAATGGAGTATTATTACGATATTCTATACAGCGCCTTAAATGAGGAGGGAAAACAACAGCTGCAAAAATCCCAGGAAGCTTGGCAGACCATGTACGACACAGAAATGGAGCTCAATGGAACGGTACAGGCAATGAATAACATTATGTACGATGTTTTCGATAATCCTAGATACATGATGTATCGGGAACGGGCCATAACACTGTATATTAAATGTATGGCCATGGGCAATTTATCGGACGCAGAGGGAAACAGAGTCTACAGGATTTTAAAGTGACCGAAAAGAAAACACGCAAGTGTGGCCACGCTTGCGCTGCTCCCTATATGCGGCCTCCGGAAGGATCAGCGTTTGAGAATATCTAAGCTGTGATGTTTTGCTCTTGTGTTATCTTGTTCGATGTGATAAAATAAAGTCAAAATTTAAAATTTGTTTTTATTATAAGGAGGTGATGGAGTGCCAAAGGTTGCTTATTCTGACGAGGACAAAGAACGTATTAGAATGCAGCTTGTCACCGTTGGGCTTGAGTTGATGGCAAAACAAGGCATACAGCATACAACTGTAGAGCAGGTGTATAAAAAAGTCGGTATTTCGCGAACTTTCTTCTATTCCTTTTTTGCAACGAAAGAAGATTTGATTGTTGAAACGCTTTACCTGCAACAGCCTAAAATCATTAAGTATGTACAAACGTTGATGGCCGATCCTGCTTTAAGCTGGCGTGACGCTGTGAAAAAATTTCTCCATGATTGTTGCTATGGGGAGAGAAATGGAATTGCTGTTTTAACAATTGAAGAACAACAGCTTATTTTTAAGCGTCTATCAAAGGAAAGCTATCAAGTGTTCCGTCAAAAGCAACTTCGTCTTTTTGGAGAAATTCTAGAAAACTTTGGAATAAGGGCAGATACGGCAAGGATCAATCTATTTACGAATCTAAGTTTGACAGTGATGGTTATACGCAGAGCTATCCCCGATACGCTTCCCTTGTTTGTTCCTGAAGCCGCTGATGAAACGGTTGATTTTCAACTTAATGGGATTGTGGATGCCTTGGAGAAATTGAAAACAGACCCCACGCCTTGATGGGTGGAAATGAAAAAGTCCGTCCGAATATTATGTTTCGGCGTCATATTCAGATGGATTTTATTTTACTCAAAATAAAAACAATTTTTATTACTTGTTTTTATTTGCGGTTATAGGAACGAGAATCCAGCAAAGGAGAACGCGCGATGAAAGTATTTGATCGGTTTGTAAACAAATATCCACCGGGGAATAATTTGCGAAAACCAACCGCTGAAGTGCTGGAACAATTTCAAGGAAAACTGCCGGCAGAACTCCTGGACTTTTGGCAGGATTATGGCTTCGGAAATTATGGCGGAGGATTGCTGAAAATTATAGATCCTACGGACTATATGGATACGCTTGCACTTTGGCTGGGCGAGCAGGAAGATTGTTTTCCCATCTTAATGACTGGCTTTGGAACCCTTTTTATTTACCGCAAACGATCGGAAACAGCCGACGATATGTGTATGCTTGACATTCACTACCGCAGATCAGGCAGTTTTTCTACCGGCTTTTCTAATTTCTTTGAACGTATCCTTCCCGCTGAAAACTTTGCGGAACAATTTTTGCGGGAGGACCTGTTCCAAGAGGCATCGGCGAAACATGGCGTCCTTGCAGAGAATGAGATTTTTTTCTTTGCTCCGGCTTTGGCGTTTGGCGGAGCCGAGTCCATTCGGTATATCGAAAAAGAAAATGCCGTTGTTCATCAGCGCTTGTTATTTGAAATGGGAATGGATCATTCTGATGATATAGAGTCTGATGATATGTGGTCGCAAGCCTATCAAGCCAATCCCCATGTGTTTGAATTGGAGAACGGTGGATTAATGGTTAGCTTTACTTTTTCGGAAACTGTGGATACTATCTTACCGGCAGCACCAGAAACGCTATACGAGATTGAGGGAGAAACAGTTTCGCTGTGGGCGCTGACGTTTGTTAGTCTGACAAAAGAGGAAAACCTCGGATTTTTGGAGTATCACAAGGCTTTGCAGCGGCTACGGCCCTACATTTTAGAAACAAGAGGGGACTACCTATTGATCCGCGGCCTGAGTCTGGCGGAGATGGAACGTGTTTTGTCGGAGGAATAGATTGATCGCTATTCACTTTCAAAAATAAAGTTTTAGGAGGAAAAAGGTATGGGTTTTTTCAGCAAGTTGTTTAAGGGGCCGGAAATTGACATGGAAAAGAGTAATGCAAACGCGAAGAAAATGCGTGCTCTATTTAACCAGGTCGTTGAAGGCGGGGGCGATTATCGGCTGATTTTCGGATATACTGAGGACGTGAGCCGTTTCAATTATGGATTTGTTCATGGAAGTAAAACGAAAATCGGAAATTTAATTGTCGGCTGGAACGAGGCCAGCCAAACGATTGTGGTCGTTCCCACGGTGCCCGATCTTTCCGGCTGTGGTGATCCGACCTACTATCGCCGCTCTGAAATTTTGAAAGCCTATCGCAACAAATACCCTACCGATGCGTTTATCATTTACCCAGACAAAAAAGGGTATATCGGTATCAATGCCTATGATTGGCTGGAAGATGAAAAGTTGTATGTCTATGTGTCGCAGGACGAAGAGTTAGCCGCTTTTACTGACTTCTTTATGAACAGATTTGCGACAAAGTGAGGTAACAATGCCTTTTGGAGAATTTGGAGCGATCCTGCTGTTCCTTTTGGCGGTAGTCATATTGGGTAATCTGTGGTTTCATTTTATAGAAGCAATATTAAGACGGATCAAAAAGCTGTTTACACGCCGCCAAAAACCTCAGGCATGGCATACGCTCCCCCTGATGAGGAGGACAAAAATGATGGATATAAACGAAATTAGAAAACGGGCGCAGCAAGCCAGTGAGAAGGCCGCCAATGCGATGAAAAAGACTTTTGAAAAAAGCGAGGAACTGGTAAATAACATCGAAATTTCCAGCCCTGAAAAAGAAGCATCCCAATCTGCTGCTGAGGCAGAGGAACAGATCCAGGCCAGCACTGAGCGGCAAGTAGAAATTCTTGGTCAAGTATTAGGTGCCGATGGGATGGCGCAAATGGCCGTCACCGAGGAACAATTACAAAAAATGGTTAATGAGAAAGTCGCTGAAGCTACTGCTTCCACTACAGAGAACTTGATGGGGCAACTGTTTGGAGAAGATATGGGTGTTCTCGCAGCGGCTTTGGAAATGCTGGAGATGGAGGATGCTGACGAAGGGGAAGAATCCGTATTGAATTTGGAACTGGAGCAAACCCTTTATATTACCTTGGAGGAAGCGATGGCTCGGCTTGAGGCCATCCCGGAGCCAGAACCGGTCCCTTACCAAAAAAATGACGCAAAATGGGAACGCTTTGGCATCCTGCTGTCTGGTATTGTATCGACCCTAAACGACCACAATCTGGATAGTATGGATGTGGAAGAACATATCCCTGTCATGGAACAGAAAGTCGTGTCTCTTGTACGCCGCTCCTGGGGGATAGATGGCCGCAGCGATCTGCTGGATATGATTCGCTATTTAGCGCAGGAGGGCTATATCCTGCGGTATCAGCTTTATAGCGAGGCGTCTTCGCCTGAGGAACTGATGGACGAAACTATGGACGAGGATGACTTGGAGTCTACCAGGCGGGCATGGCGGTTTGCACAGCGGTATAAAAGTCAATATGCCCCTGGCTTTATGGCTGGATGGGATATTGGCCGGGCGGCGATGCTGACCCGTTGGGGCTGCTATTTAGGCTGGCTCACGGAAAGTGAGGCTGTTGGCATTCTCTGGGATCTCTCCCAAAAGGTTGTGGAGGAACTGCATAGCTGGCGTGAATTTGCTCAGTCTTATCTTTTTGGCGGCCTTATGTGGAAATTGCTGTGCGGCGACAGCTCCGCGGAAAGTTACCTGGGCTATATTGCAGATGCCGCCACAGACCTCTTGACTGGAAAAGCAGAGCAAGACAGCGGACAATGGCGGGATTGCCCTTGGCCTGAACAGAGAAAAATCGGCTTTGCATAATAAATCTTTTAAAAATTTATTATTCACCAGCCATCAACGAAAACGGCATATAAAACGTTGGATGGTTAGCTTTGTTGGTGTGTGCCTAAATTAAAGTTAGACGGCGGCTTTGAAAGTAACTTGTTTCAAAGCCGCCGTTTTTTGATTGTTTGACTTTCTCCTTTAGCGTATATGTGAAACTTTATTTCCACGTTCATAATGCGTCTATATTTTTCAAGTATCAATCAGATTTTTACATTTTTTAAGTAGAAAAAACACGTCTGATTTTGTGTAAGATGTATGTTTTCAACACATATGTTTGTTGCAAATAAATATTTTTATTTAGTAAAACATGCTTTTTTGTAATTTGTTTCAACTTGTGTAAACTATAATTTGCATAATTTGTATTTATGGTGTAATGTCTTCAACTATGTAGATGTATTTTTATATAAAAAGCAAATTGATTTTTCCATATACTAGATATATTATGAACATAAAGTGAACTTTTTGTGGCTCTAGTTCGCTTTGCGTACATTCGAAACGAAAGGAGATCTTCACAAGAGCTTAGGAGGGTTAAGAACAATGAAACACAAAAAGAGAGTATTAAGGAACATCGCATCCCTGTTAGCCGTGTCCTTCTTGTTTACGGCGTTAGGAACCCCCTTATCCCAAGCAAAGCAATTGTACGATTTAGCTCATCCGACCATAGCAAATTCCGAGCCGCAAGTAACAGAAACTCAAGAACCGGAGCCTCAAATCGTCAAAGAACTCACGGACCGAAGAGAAGAAAATGTCAAACACTTTTTAATGGATGACGGCAGCTTTGCAGCCGCCGTGTACCCGGAACCTGTCCACTATGAAGAAAACGGAGAACTCGTAGAAATCGACAACACCCTTCAGGACGCCCCTGCTGATAAAGCAGACAGCGAGGACGTAGACGGCGTTTCTAACGCAAAAAATGACTTTAAGGTAAAATTCGCGAAAAAAGGCGACAGCAAAAAGCTGGTCACCTTGCAGAAGAAAAATA
>CALXBH010000054.1 GCA_944386475.1 uncultured Clostridia bacterium
GTTATCTTATTCATAGCAAATAGGATGACCTTCTTTCGGTTTTGTCTAGGCAACTTAACCTTAACACAGGTCTTTCCTATTTGCTATCTTTTTTCCCCTTCTGTCACACATCATTGTAACTCCTACAGAAAAAAGGGGAATAATGGCGGGAGTGCGCTTGTCAAACGGCTGGAAAAATACTATAATAGCAGTATATTTATCCACGGGAGGTATCCTAGATGATCTCGGAGTTTCAACAACAGATTGTCAAGCTGAAAAAAGAAAAAAACGCCGTTATTTTTGCCCATAGCTATCAGTCGCCGGAAATATTGGAAATCGCTGATAAAAAAGGGGATTCTTTTGCCTTAAGCGTCGCGGCAAAAGAGGTGGACTGTGAAACGGTTATTTTGTGCGGCGTGCGCTTTATGGCGGATACGGTCAAAATCCTGTCGCCGGAAAAAAACGTCATTCTGCCGGTTCCCCAGGCGACCTGTCCTATGGCGGAACAGATTACCCCCGAGCGGGTGCTTCAGTATAAAGCCGCCCATCCGGATGCGGCGGTTGTCGCCTATATCAACACCACGACCGCGTTAAAGGCGGTTTGCGATGTCTGTGTGACCTCTTCCAGCGCGCTGAAAATTGTCCGGCAGCTGGAGGCTCCGGAAATCCTGTTTATCCCGGACAAAAACCTGGGCTCCTATATCAAACGGCAGCTTCCGGAGAAAAATATCGTTTTGTGGGACGGCTACTGTCCGGTACATAACGGGGTGACGCCGGAGGACTGCATCCAGATCAAAAAACAGTTCCCGGATCTTAAAATTTTAATGCATCCCGAGCTTCCGGGGGAAGTATTGCAGTATGGGGATGTGATCGGCTCCACAGCGGCGATCATCAACTATGCCATGGAACACGACGAGGACTGCATTATCGGCACGGAAAAAAGCATTTCGGATTATTTAAGCCTGCAAAAGCCTCAGCACCAATATCCGCTGCTCAGCAAACGCCTGATGTGCCCGGATATGCGCCTGACCACCTTGCTGGATGTCTACAAGGCTTTAACCGGGGAAAGCGGAGAGATGATCCAGCTGGATGGGGAGCAGCGGCTGCGTGCCAAGCGTCCTATCGACGAGATGATCCGCTTGGGATAAAAAACAGAAAAGACGTCAATATCAAAACCCTCAGCTGCTAGATAAGCAGTTGAGGGTTTAATGCTGTTTTTCCTATTTAGAGATGATCCGGTGCCGGTTTTGCCGTTTATACCGCTTCCAATCCCGTGCTTCTTTTTGGTAATAAACGACTGCGGCGATACCGATGATAAAGGAGATGAGCAGGTATAAAATAGCGGTTTCGAAAAACAAAATGTCGTTACAGGATAAAAACAAAATAATGGAGGCGATGCCGAGTACCAGCGTAATGCCGCCGCCAGCCAAAAAGATCTGACGCGCTGTATAGAAAAAGTGATTTTTTTGTATCCAAAGAGCATGATGCTCTTTTTTTAATTCTTTTATTGTTATCATAGGATCATTCCCGTCATATTTCCCGTGCTTTGTCAAATATTATAATACTATTGTATTTTTAATATGTCAATAATTATTGATTTAATAGTATTGTAATATTTGTTATAATGATGGTGATAGTATGTTTGATAAAAGGATCCGGGAGCTTAGAAGCCGGCTGAATCTTTCCCAGGTGCAGCTTGCCCAGGCGCTGCACGTCACAAAGCAGAGCGTCTCCAACTGGGAAAACAGCAACATCCAGCCATCAGTGGATATGATTATTAAAATCGCTTCTTTTTTTCATGTGTCTACGGACTATTTGCTGGGGTTAGACGCTAAGTGGCGGTTAGATGACGAAGGGCTGACTGAAGAACAGCTGGTGCATGTCCAAATGATTATTAACGACATCCGAAACCGGCAAAAATAATGCTGATATAGGCAGGATGGATTCTGAATTCAGATAACAGAAAAACAGCTGCGGAAAGTTCCGCAGCTGTTTTTCGTCTCGAAAATCTGGTTATTTCACAGAGTTTTCGTAAGCTTCGATCATCTTTTTGACCATCTGGCCGCCGACAGAACCGGCTTGTTTAGAGGTCAGATCACCGTTATAACCATTCTTCAGGTTCACGCCAACCTCGTTGGCAGCTTCCATCTTAAAGCGGTCAAGCGCTTCTCTCGCCTGAGGAACAACAATTTTGTTGCTAGCCATAGTTTCTTTACACTCCTTTAATCGATTTTCTTTTTCATGCGTTTGCTTTAATAGTATCAGCGGCTTTTTTTAATTTATGATTGGTAATTGATGCCGAATGAAAGATTGTTTTTTCTTATTTTGTAAAAACTTCAATTACCTTGCCGCAATGATAGTATCGCCGGTATTCGACAGATTATTCGGTTATATTTTTCCAATTACCTTTTTTAAAATCAAATTTTATGATATAATTACATTAGCAAGAACCGTTATGAAGGTGGAAAAATTATGATTGATACACTTTTGTTTGATTTGGATAACACATTGCTTGATTTTAGCAAAGCAGAGCGCCAGGCGGTTAGCAAGACGCTGATTCAACTGGGGATCGAACCGGATGAACAGGTATTAACCCGGTTCAGCGAACTGAATTTAGCCCAATGGAAACTGCTGGAACAGGGGATCATCACCCGCAGCCAGGTAAAAGTGCGAAGATATCAGCTTTTATTTGACGAAATTCATGTAGACCGTCCGGCGGAAAAAGCGGCGAAAATTTATGAAGCTTTTTTAGGTACCGGCCATTATTTTATGGATGGGGCAGAAAAATTGCTCCAAGAACTTTCTCCAAAATACCGGCTCTATATCGTTACAAACGGAACGGCAAGCGTTCAAAAAGGCAGGCTGAAAAGCGCCGGTTTGCAGAAATATGTAAAAGATATTTTTATCTCGGAAGAGATCGGTTTTAATAAACCCAGCAAGGAGTATTTTGACCACTGTTTTATGAAGATCCCGGTATTTCAAAGAGAATCGGCTGTCATTATAGGGGACAGTTTGACCTCAGACATCCAGGGCGGAATTAACGCAGGAATTCAAACGATCTGGTTTAATCCTTCAAAAGTGGCTAATTCCTCGGACATTTATCCGGATTATGAAGTAAGTTCTTTACAGGATATCCCGGCGCTGCTTAAATCGATCGATAACAGATAGCAAAGAAAGAAAATATAATAGAAAAGGCGGAAAGAAAGGGTATTATGTGCTATTTTTTACATGGCGCTATTAACGAAGGCATCCATCAAAGTGACTATCAAAAGGCCGTTCAAGATACGCTATACCGTTTTGAAACAGGCGGCAAAAATGAAGTGAATGCTTCCATTGAAAAAGGCGACTTTCAGTATCGTATTACCTTGAATCACTGCGACTGCGATACGCCTATCGGTGGAAAAAATCCAACTGAAAAAGAGCTAAAGGAATTTCAGCAGTTGCTTCTTCAATTAAAGTCGGTAAGAGGAATCAAATACATTTACCTTAGCAAGAACTGGGTTAATGAAGCAAATGAAAAAGAGCAAACAGTCCATATTGATGATATTGATATTTTGAATTTTCTTGCTAATCTTGAAGATAATTGCTTATACAAAATAGAACTGTACAAAAAATATGATTGATATCCGGTAATATGAAAAACCGAAGAAACGGTATTTTCTTTCTTTAATTCATCATTAGGTAGGTGAGCAGAATGAAAACAAACGAGTATCTAACAAACTTTTATAATCACTATGACGAAAACAGCCGCCTTGTATCAAAACACGGAACGGTTGAATTCCTGACCACCATGCGGTATATCGAGAAATATATAAAATCCGGCGACCGCGTACTGGAAATCGGCGCAGGTACAGGACGGTATTCCCATGCGCTGGCGCGGCAAGGATATACGGTGGACGCGGTGGAACTCATTGAACATAATATAGATATCTTTCGTCAGAATACCCGGGCAGATGAAAAAATATCGGTTATTCAGGGGAACGCCTTGGATTTGTCTGCTTTCCCGGACAATCAATATGATATGACGCTGCTGTTAGGGCCCCTTTATCACCTCTATACAAAAGAGGATAAACAGCAGGCGATCCGCGAGGCGATTCGCGTGACCAAACAGGGAGGCATCATTTTCGCTGCGTATGTGATCTCTGACGGCTGCCTGTTGGACGAGGGCTTCAAACGAAATAATATTAATGTCGCCGCCTATCTCAGGGACGGGTTGCTTGATTCGGAAACCTTCGCCGCGAAATCCGAGCCCAAGGATTTGTTTGAGCTTGTCCGGAAAGAGGATATAGACGATTTAATGGGGGTATTTCCCGTAACCCGGCTTCATTATGTGGCGACAGACGGCTGCGCCTTACTGATACGCGATGAAATCGACGCTATGGATGATGAAACCTTTCAGCTGTTTTTGCAGTATCATTTTACCACCTGCGAGCGGGAAGACTTATGGGGGATAACCAGTCACGCGGTGGATATTTTCCAAAAATAATACGGTTTTTTAAAAGGGAACGGTGTAAAACATTCGTTTTGCGCCGTTCCCTTTTTTGTGTCTTTGGCATAGGATAAACAAAAAGCCTCTTTACCGATGCTAAAAACAACATCATGAAAAGGAGGAAATGCAGATGCTGGCTGTATGGTATGGCGCGCTGTTTATCCTGCTCGCTATAGGACTGTCCGAGCTGTTTGGATTGCTGGAGCGGTGGGCGCTAAGATCAAAAGAGCCTGTGGACGGCGGATGGGTGCTGCCCATGTCCGGTCATGTGGAACAGGCGGAGTATCAGGTGCGCAGTCTTGTCACCCGCTGCCGCTGGGAGGACAAAAGCCGATGTGCTCGCTGTGTGGTGGTGGACGAAGGGATGGACGGAGAAACAAGGCAGATCTGTGAGCTTTTGTGCCGGGATTTTCCCTGCCTGACGCTGTGCGGTCAGGGAGATAAGGCGGAGTGTTCCAGCGCGAACAAGGGTTTGCAATCAAAGGAAAAATAGTTTATACTTAATGAAGACAGCCGCTAAAAAGCGGCAGAAAACCACAGGGGTTTTGGAGGACGTTATGCGGCAGGAGTTGGAACAGATCAGCGGCTCGGTGGATCACATTATCTTTCGCAGCGATCAGACCGGATTCACCGTGCTGGAGCTTAACACCGGGGAGGAGCTCGTCTGCGTGGTAGGGGAGTTTTCCGGCGTGGAAGCCGGGGAGGAGCTTCAGCTCACCGGGTATTATACCACCCATCCCACCTATGGCTACCAGTTTAAGGCGGAGGCCTATGAGCGCAGCCTTCCCGCCACTGCCAACGCGATCTATAAATACCTGTCTGCCAAAACCATCAAGGGTATCGGTCCTGCCACCGCCCGCCGGATCGTGGACGAATTTGGAGATGAAACCCTGAAAGTCATCGAAAATTCCCCGCTGATGCTCTCCAGAGTCAAGGGAATTTCAGAGAAAAAGGCGATGGAGATCTGCGGGGAATTTAAAAAGATTTTCGGCATCCGCACGGTCATGCTGTTTTTAAACAGCTACGGCATCACCGCCGCCCAGAGCATCAAGGTATGGAAGCGCTGGGGCACTATGGCGGTGGATATGATTCAAGATAATCCCTATCTTTTGTGCAGCGAGGAATTTGAAATCGGCTTTTCCACTGCGGACGAAATCGCGGAAAAGCTCGAGTTCCCGTCGGACAGCGAGTGCCGCATCCGCGCCGCTTTGCGGTATGTTTTGGAGCGGAATTTAAACAACGGCCACACCTGTCTGCCCCGGAAAAAGCTGCTGGATGCTGCCGGGCGTATTTTAGGCCTTTCCCCGGAGCAGACAGAGCCTGTGCTGGAACAGGAAATCGCTGATGGCGCTTTGTATTCCATCGACCGGGGGGAACAGGATTACCTGTATCTTCCCGCTATGCTTACGGCGGAAAGCTACATCACTTCACGGCTGACGCTGATGGCCTCCGCCCAACCGGAGGAAATGGAACGCCTGAACGACGTGATCGACGTGTTTGAAAAGGACAACGCCATTACCTATGCGGATTTACAGCGCAAAGCGATCCGCCAGGCGTTAGTCAGCCAGGCGATGATTTTGACCGGCGGCCCGGGCACGGGAAAAACCACCACGCTAAACGCCATCATCAGCCTGCTGGAACAGCAGGGCAAAACGGTTTTAATTGCCGCGCCCACCGGCCGGGCGGCCAAGCGGATCTCCGAGGTGACCGGTAAGGATGCCAAAACCATCCACCGCCTGCTGGAGGTGGAGTTTGGGGAGGGCGACCGGCTGCAGTTTGCCCGCAACGAGAAAAGCCCTTTGCGGTGCGACGCGGTCATTATCGACGAGATGTCCATGATCGATACGCTGCTGTTTGATTCCCTGTTAAGGGCAATGCCTTTAAAGGCGAAACTCATTATGGTGGGGGACTCTGACCAGCTTCCCTCGGTGGGGGCGGGGAATATCCTAAAGGATCTGATCGATTCGGGCTGTATCCCCACTGTACAGCTTACCGAGATTTTCCGCCAGGCGGCGAAAAGCCTGATTGTCACCAACGCCCACCGGATCGTCAAAGGGGAGATGCCCGACCTTTCCCGCAAAGACGGCGACTTTTTCTTTATGCAGCGAACGGACATGCTCTTAGCCCAGCAGACGGTGTTGGAGCTTTGCTCCACGCGGCTTCCCAAAAGCTATGGGTTCAGCCCTTTGGATGACATCCAGGTGCTTTGTCCCAGCCGCAAGGGGGAGCTGGGGGTCATTGAGCTCAACCACCGCTTGCAGGAGGAATTAAATCCCTCCTCCCGGGACAAAGGGGAGCTTCGCCAGGGATTTTACACCTTCCGCACCGGCGACAAGGTGATGCAGGTAAAGAATAACTACGACATTGAATGGACCCGCCAGCAGGAGAAAGGACAGGGGGTATTTAACGGGGATATCGGTATCATCAGGGCTATCGACAAGGCCGCCGGAATGCTGTTGGTGGACTTTGACGGCCGGGAGGTTTTTTACACCGCGGAGATGTCCTCGGAGCTGGAGCTTGCCTATGCCGTGACTGTCCACAAAAGTCAGGGCAGTGAATTTAACGCGGTGGTGCTCCCGATCCTGGGTGGCTTTGACAAGCTTTATTTCCGCAACCTTTTGTATACGGCGGTGACCAGGGCGAAAAAGATCCTGATTATCGTGGGATCCCAAAACCGGGTTCGGTACATGGTGGAAAACAACCGTAAGATGCTCCGGTACACGGGGCTTAAATATTTTCTTTCCAACGGGATTGTTTTTTAAAGACAGAGGGGATTTATTTTGTTTGACAGGCTGTTTCATTTGTTTTTTCCCAACCGGTGCATCTTCTGCAACGCTGTGATCGGAGCCAAGGGACACTGCTGTGATAGCTGTCAAGAGCTTTTGCCTTACGCGGTTGGTGACAGGGTTTGTCCCCGTTGTGGAAGCGACCCTTGCCGGTGTGGACAAAAGCTTCCTGCATATGATCGGGCAGTGTCGCCTTTTTACTACGATTTGGGAGCCAAAAACGCCATTTTGCAGCTTAAATTTCATGGCCGCAAGAGCTATGCCAAAGGATTGGCGGCGGAGATGTATAAAAAGCTCCTTTTAGAGGGCGCTTTGCCGGAACAGGCGGTGATTACAGCGGTTCCCATGCTCCGTAAAGACGAATACGCCAGAGGATATAACCAGGCAGAACTGCTGGCCAAGCACCTTTCCAAATTGGCGAAAATCCCCTATCAAAAGCTGCTTATAAAACAGCGCGGGACCAAAAAGCAGCATGAGCTCGGCTTTTTAGAGCGGCGAAAAAATCTGAAAAACGCCTTTTCCTTAACAGAAGAGGGAAGACGTTATCTACTGGAACATTCCTGCGATGTGATCCTGTGCGACGACGTGCTGACCACCGGCGCCACCTTGGACGAGTGTGCCCGCGTCATCCGGGAGGCGTTTGATCCAAAAGAATGCCGGAAAATTATCGGATGTACCGCGGCAACCACTTGTAGAAACAGCCGGATTGTGATAGAATAAAACATAACCGAATATATGAAAAAAATAAGGGCCGGCATGGGAACCAGTAGAATTTTGGAAAAAGGATATTCGCCGGTGATTTTTTGTTTAAATGGCAAATGACAAAAATAACAAACCATGAGGTGATAATATATGCCCGGAATGGACATTGGCATTGATTTAGGTACGACGACAGTCGAGATATATATGAGCGGCAAGGGAGTTGTTTTAAAAGAACCCTCAGTGGTGGCCATTAACACCAAAACAGACGAAGTTTTAGCGGTGGGAGAGGAAGCCTACCGGATGCTGGGACGTACGCCCAGTTATATTAACGCGATCCGCCCGTTAAAGGACGGGGTGATTTCCGACCATCAGATGACGGAATTTATGATTAAAGACTTTTTGAAAAAAGTCTGCGGCAGTTTGATGATTAAGCCCCGGGTCTCCATCTGCGTGCCGTCGGCGATCACAGACGTGGAGTCCCGGGCGGTGACCCAGGCTGCGGTGAGTGCGGGCGCCCGTAAGGTTTATCTGATTGAGGAGCCTATTGCCGCAGCTATTGGCTCAGGAATTGACATCACGAAACCCAATGGCCAGATGGTGGTGGACATCGGCGGAGGAACCACCGATGTGGCGGTGATTTCCTTAAACGGCGTGGTGGTCTCCCGGTCATTAAAGGTGGCGGGCAACCATTTTGATGAAGAGATCATTCGGCATCTGCTCAATACCTATAAGGTGCTCATTGGAGAGCGGATGGCTGAAAAGATCAAAATTGAGATCGGGTGCGTTTATGATCCGGATGAATCGGTTACGGCGGAAATTAAAGGCCGGCATCAGTTAAAGGGCTTGCCTCAGCGCTTGACGGTGACCCAGACGGAACTTTTTGAACCTTTACATGCTCAGGCCATGAAGATTGTGGAAGTCATTAAATCAGTTTTAGACGTCACTCCGCCGGAGCTTGGCGGCGATATTTATACAAACGGCATTGTTTTAACCGGCGGCGGTTCGCTGATCCAGGGGCTGCCGGAACTGATTGAAAGCGAAACCAGGGTAAAGGTTCGGCGTTCGGAGGATCCCATCAACTGTGTCGCCATTGGAACCGGCCGTTCCTTTGAGTATCTGGAGGATTTACAGCAGGGCTTTTCGGATATGGTAACCTATTCTCACGAATAAATAAAAACTGTTTGAAACAAATAGTCAGCGTAAAAAGGGACTTCCGCAAAACAGAAGTTTTGCAGAAGTCCCAATAAAAACACTTGCCGCCTGTACCAAATAGGCGGCATTTTGCATGTTATGAATGCAAATGTGTTTTTCAGTCTGAATTGGTCTGGTAATTTGCATTTTGCAGCGGCTGTTTTTGTCAATCCACAACTTCGTTTTTGCGGAAAAACAGCGAGATGCACCATAAACCGGCAATCGCCACCAGAGTATAAATAATCCGGCTGACAATCGCGCCCTGACCACCAAAGATCCAGGCGACTACGTCAAATCCAAAGATACCGATACCGCCCCAAACCAGAGCGCCAATGATGACAAGTGCTAATGCGATTTTATCTAACATGAGTGATTAACCTCCCTCTAACAAAAATCGGGTAATGGATTCATTCCAGAAATAGTATAAACGGTATTTTCATTTTTATTCGTTTGTGGTAAAATAAAAAAGATTCATTATAAAAAGGAGCATCGTCAAATATGGATTTAAGAGTAATTGTCATAACAGCTATTTTAATTGTTGTTGTGATTGCCTTATTAGGCGTTTATTTGCGCAGCAAAAAAAATATTTATGCCGGTAAGCAGGGAGAGAAAAAGGTCGCCCATAAGCTGAAATGGTTTGCAGGTATTCGAAACTTTAAGGTTATCAATGATATTTATCTTCCCCTGTACGACAAAACCACCCAGATCGATCATATTTTAATTGGATATTTTGGAATGCTGGTCATTGAGACCAAAAACTATAAAGGGGATGTTTACGGCAATCCTAAGGAGAAAGAATGGCTTCATATTGTGGGAGATGATAAAAACAAATTTTATAATCCCCTCATGCAGAATCAGACTCATATAGATGCCATCCGCCATATTCTTGCCAAGGAGAAGATCTATAAGATTAATATCGACAGTTTGATCGTCTTTACAGGCGGGCGGAAATCCCATCTGTATATCCCTAAAAATCTGCCGATCATCAAAGTCAAAAAGCTGGGCGGTTTCCTTCGCAAATCTGCTTATGAGAAGGACAACAATGTGGACATTGATCTTCTTTACAACACCTTGTTAAAGTATCAGGTGACGGATAAAAAGCTGCTTAGTGAACACAATAAAAACGTAAAGAAGATGGCAAAGCAAAACCGCGATTAACGGCAGGTAGTAAGTATCATGAAAGAGGACATTTTATTCACCTGCAAAGAGAAGCTTATCCCGCATCATGAGCGGGAACATAAACGGTACGAATACCTGAAATACGAGATTACCCCGGAAAGTGAATTTTCCCAGTGCTACGCGGCATTTTATGAAATACCGCCCTTAAAATGCAGCTATCCGTATCATTATCATACCCAGAACACCGAGCTGTTTTACATTATCAGCGGACAGGGCGTGATGGAGACGCCTGCCGGAGAGCAGGTTCTCTTACCAGGGATGGTAGCAGTATGTCCGCCGGGCGAGAAAAGCGCCCACCGTATCCGGAACACCTCTGAAAAGGAGGCGCTTGTCTATCTGGATGTGGACACAGCCAACTCACCGGATATTATCCACTATCCTGAGACGGGAAAAAACCGGGATCATCCTCCACAACCAGTCTTGTACGTTTTTTAAGGACAGCTCCCAGGTGGGCTATTATGATGGGGAAGAGGAAGCATAAAGATACAAAACCCGCCCTGTGCGTCTGCACAGGGCGGGTTTTATGCTACGTCAAAATAGATGTTTTTATTTTGCCCGGGCTTTCATCCGCTGGGCGTTATTTAAAATCCGCTTGCGAAGCCGGAAGGTTTTAGGGGTGACCTCTAAAAGCTCGTCTTCATTGATAAACTCCAGCGCTTCTTCCAGACTCAAACGGCGGGGCGGGATCAGCCGGAGGGCGTCGTCGCTTCCTGAAGCACGGGTGTTGGTGAGCTGTTTTTTCTTGCAGACGTTTACCGCCAAGTCCTCCGACTTGGGGGACATGCCTACTACCATGCCTTCATAGACAGGCGTGCCGGCGCCGATAAACAGCGTGCCCCGCTCCTGGGCGTTATAAAGCCCGTAGGTGACGGCCTCGCCTGTTTCAAAGGCAATCAGAGAGCCGTTCTGGCGGCGGGTGATCTCGCCCTTATAGGGCTGGTAGCAGTCGAACACGGCGTTTAAAATGCCTTCGCCCCGGGTGTCGGTCAAAAATTCGTTCCGGTAACCGAACAATCCCCGGGAGGGGATGCGGTATTCCAGCCGCATACGGCTCCCTTGAGGAGCCATTTGTACCAGTTCGCCTTTGCGCTGTCCCATTTTTTCCATCACCGAGCCTACGGCGTCTTCTGGGATGTCAATAAGCAGCCGCTCGATAGGTTCATAGCATTGGCCCTTGATCTCTTTATAGAGTACCCGGGGCGTGCTGACAGCAAACTCGTAGCCTTCCCGGCGCATGGTTTCGATCAGAATGGACAGGTGCATTTCGCCGCGGCCCGCCACCCGGAAGCTGTCGGTGGATTCGCCGTCGCTGACCCGCAGGGAAACGTCCTTTAACAGTTCCCGATACAACCGGTCGCGGAGCTGGCGGGAGGTGACAAATTTCCCGTCCTGCCCGGCAAAGGGGCTGTCGTTGACCGAAAAGGTCATTTCCACTGTGGGTTCGCTGATTTTCACAAAGGGCAGCGGCTCCGGGGTGTTGGCATCGGTGATGGTGTTCCCAATAGTGATGTTTTCAATACCGGACAGGCAGATGATGTCGCCCACCTTTGCAGAGTCCACCTGAATCCGCTGTAAACCGTCGATTTGATACAGGTTAACCGCCTTGGCCCGGTAAGGCGCCATTTCCCCGTGATAGTCGCACACCATGACTTCCTGGTTGGCCTTGATAGCGCCACGTTCGATCCGGCCGATGGCGATGCGGCCCACATAGTCGTTATAGTCGATGGAAGAAACCAGCATCTGCAGGGGGCCTTCTTCGTCGCCCTGGGGGGCGGGGATGTAGTCGATAATGGTTTCAAACAAAACCGTTAAATCCTCATCCTGCTTGTGGGGATCCTTGGAGGCGGTTCCCGCCCGCCCGGAGCAGTAGATAATGGGGCTGTCCAGCTGTTCGTAGTTGGCGTTTAAGTCCATCAAAAGCTCCAGCACTTCATCGCCCACTTCATCCAAACGGGCATCCGGCCGGTCGATCTTGTTGATGACAATAATGATCCGATGCCCCAGCTCCAGGGCTTTTTGCAGCACAAAGCGGGTCTGGGGCATAGGGCCTTCCGCCGCGTCCACCAGCAGCAGAACTCCGTCCACCATTTTTAAAACCCGCTCCACCTCGCCGCCGAAATCGGCGTGGCCGGGGGTGTCGATAATATTGATCTTTACGCCTTTATAATGGGCAGCGGTATTTTTTGCCAGGATGGTGATCCCGCGTTCCCGCTCCAGAGCGTTGTTATCCATAACCCGCTCTTCCACAACTTGGTTTTCCCGATAAACGCCGCCCTGCTTTAACAGTTCATCTACCAGGGTGGTTTTGCCGTGGTCGACGTGGGCGATAATGGCGATATTCCGTAAATCGTTCCTAATCAAGTTCATTTCTCCTTCGCAATACTCTAGAACTGTTTTGATATCAAACTGACACAGTATTTAAGTATATCACAAATTTAAAGGCAAAAAAATGGGGGTTTTTCACAAACTTTTCCTTTAAATCGACAGTCCCTTTCACATCAAGCCGATTTTTAGACAAATTGCGGGAAAGACAGGGGATTTTGTCCAAAATACATGTTTTGTTTTCCCCAGTCATAAGAATAGTAAAAAGGAAATAAGACCTTCCTTTTCAGGAAAAGATCGGGGGCAGTCGATGAAACGGG